>JAGXTL010000012.1 GCA_018333635.1 Dethiobacter sp. | reverse complement strand
TGAGGATGGACTGGTTTGCAAGCAGCGTAATCAGCCAGATGATTTCATCTAGGGCAAATTCAAAGTTCTCTGCCTGCATCAGCTTTTCGCCAAGGTTCTGAAGGCCTCCGTAGCGTCTTGCAATCTCTTTTGTGGCGCGGGTGGTCAGCACCAGTTCATAGTCCGCACCGCCGATGTTGATATTTGCGCTTCTTTCGTTATCCATAAACAGTCACCCCCCCCTACGGCGTATATGCCGGTTCGTAAACCGACGTATACCAAGCATTTATCGTGGCCGGCAATACGCTTGCATCATCCTCGTTTACTTCAGCTTTCCAAGGATGCTGCCCTCTTGAATCTGCTTTGTTTCGCCGCAGCACCGTGCCTTCGATGGAGGGAGTAGAGAATGTGATCGAGTCGCTTTTCGTTTCCAGATTAGTAGGCGGGATGCCAAACTTTACGCGATAGAGCCAGAAGTATCTGTACTTGCCATTTGCTTTCTTTGCCCTAAACCCTACCGCCACAGGCATCCCGACATCCTCACTGCTTGAAATAAGCACACCCTTAGAATCCACAGTTGCACCAGTCAGCGCTGCAGCAACTGTGCGGCCGATACCGTCCACGCTAAGCGTTAATGTACCGCTTTGAAATTCCTTTACTACCTCGACAGCGCCGTCGTCAGCATAAAGCGTCGCTTCGGCAAGCTCGATGGAGAGCTCCGCTGAGATCGCCTTTGCCAGCATTAGCGGCGTGCCGTATGTTTCGTTGCCGTTTGCGCCTTCTGTGATCGGGGCGTAGTAGAGCCGGTCAAGCCCGATTGTTGCCATAATCATTCCTCCTGCAGTTCGTATTCTTTTGCCACATCTACGGAATAATGGTGGTAGCCTGTGTCCTCCTCGTAGCCGAGGTAGCGCCGGCTGGTGACAGTGAAGTTGTTTTGTAGCAAAGAGGCTACAAGCTGATTCTTTTGACGGGTGTAGCTGCCCTTGCAAAAGAGCGACAGCCGCGCTTCCTGCACCTCAAGCCCCGGAACGTCGTCGGCGTGGACTTCAAAAATGTCCAAGAGCGGTGTAATGACGACGTACTCATCCGGGGCCT
>JAGXTL010000074.1 GCA_018333635.1 Dethiobacter sp. | reverse complement strand
TATATTATAACATAATACTCAATAATACTCAATAGGTAAAGGTGAAAAATTGACATTTTTGCACAAAAAAAAGCCGTGTTTAAAGGCTTTTAGGAGAGGTGTTCCTTATTCAACTGTCAAAGACCCGAGCTCTGCCGCCTAAATCACAATTTGCAATCAACCCGGAACTCATGCGGCCGCAGCAAGTGATTGACTATCCGCAAGCAGAGATGATATAATTATCGCAATTTAATGAATTTTTTAATCTGGGAGGCAAAGTTATATGGCAGAAATTCAACTTTATGTTGACGGTCGGGAACTTACTGTCGAAGACAGCAAGACTATCCTCGAGGCGGCCACGGAAAACGGAGTTTATATTCCCCATCTTTGTCATCACTCTGATTTGAATCCTGCAGGAATCTGCAGGGTTTGCCTTGTTGAGGCCGATGGTATTTTAGTGCCGTCCTGTCGTGCTCCGGTCGCTGCAGGAATGGTAGTAAAAACGGGCGGCGATTTAGTAAATAAAGCGCGCCGCTTGGCAGTGGAACTTTTGGTGGTAAACCACCACGATGACTGCCTGGCCTGTGGCAAAAACAATGACTGTAAGCTGCAAGAAGTCGCGCGTTACGTCGGCGTTGACAAGGAACGTCTAAAGAGATTAAGGTCACGAGAACTGCGACCGGTAGATGATTCACACCCTTTCATCGTCAGGGACTATAACAAGTGCGTACTGTGCGGGATCTGTGTGCGAACCTGCGATGAGATACCTTGTGTAGAAGCAATTGACTTCTCGTTCCGCGGTTATGACACAAAAATCAGCACGCTTGGCGACAAACCTTTGCAGGAATCAAAGTGCGTATCATGCGGCGAATGCTTGGTTCGCTGTCCTGTGGGAGCACTGCTGCCCAAAAACGGGGCGCAGCCTGCTTATGAAGTTAAAACAGTTTGCAGTTATTGTGGTTGTGGCTGCGGGATATATCTCGGTGTCCGTGACGGCAAAGTCGCCAGGGTACGGGGCAACCAGGATAGTCCAGTAAATGATGGGGAACTTTGCGTTAAAGGACGCTTCGGCTATTCATATATCAATCATCCCGACCGCCTGACTACACCACTGATTAAGCGCAACGGCAAGTTTGAAGAAGCTTCCTGGGATGAGGCGCTCGAACTGGTAACGGAAAAATTTCAGGAGGTTCAGAATAAATACGGGGCTGAATCCTTGGGGGGGCTAAGTTCAGCCCGGGCTACAAATGAAGATAATTACCTGTTTCAGAAGTTGCTGCGTTCCCTTGGCAGTAATAGCGTTGATCATTGCGCACGACTCTGACACGCCCCCACAGTGGTCGGTCTGGCCACTACCACAGGCAGCGGAGCTATGACAAACCCTATCAGTGATATTGAAGATGCGAAAAGTATTTTGGTAGTTGGCTCAAATCCCTCTGCCAATCACCCCATCGTTGACTACCGGATGCGCAGAGCCGTAAAAAAGGGTGCCATGCTGATCGTTGTTGATCCCCGCCGTACTCCTTTAGCCGACTTAGCCCATGTCTATCTGCAGATTAAACCGGGTACAGACGTAGCTCTGCTGAACGGATTAATGCATGTTATTTTACGGGATGATTTACTCGATAAAGATTTCATTGCTACTCGCACACACGGCTTTGAGTACCTGAAAGACTTTATCATGGAGAAATACAACCCGGATTACGTTGCAAAGATAACCGGAGTGCGGGCAGAAGATATTGTCCGTGCGGCCCGTCTTTACGCTGAGGCTCCCAGCGCAGGGATTTTTTACTGCATGGGAATAACGCAGCATACTTGTGGCACTGAAAATGTATTGGCTCTAACCAATCTGGCTTTAGCTACCGGCAACTTTGGCAAACCTCATGCCGGCGTAAACCCGTTGCGTGGCCAAAACAATGTTCAGGGAGCCTGTGATATGGGCTGCCTGCCTCATGTCCTGACCGGGTATCAGCCGTTACACAGTGACGGTTCCACTTATTGGCGGAGGCTAGCGGGTGAAAAAACTGAAGAAGCTGCCGAACTTATCACCGCTCTGGAGTTTGATTTCTACGGCAAGACTCCGCAGGCAGTACCGGCGAATAGAGTGAGCGACCATCTGAGGGCCAAGTTCTCGAAAGCTTGGGGTGTGGAACTGTCCGATATTCCCGGCAGAACCATCAGTGATATGTTCCATCCAAATCCCAGCAGATGGTGCAAGGCTTTATACATTATGGGAGAAAACCCGTTGCTCTCTTCTCCGGATTTGCTGCACGTGCGTGAAGCACTGGAATCTTTAGACTTTCTTGTCGTACAAGATATTTTCCTAACAGAAACGGCTGAGCTGGCTGACGTTGTCCTGCCTGCGGCTACTTTTGCGGAAAAGAACGGCACATTTATCAATACAGAACGGCGTGTACAAAGGATACGCCGCGCAATCCCGCCGGCTGGGCAAAGCAAGCCTGACTGGGAGATCATTCAAGCTTTGGCACAAAAACTAAACCTGCCCTGGAATCATCAGTCCCCAAAAGAAATATGGGACGAAGTGCGTCAGCTTACACCCCATTATTTTGGCGGCATGAGCTACGAACGCTTAGAGGATCAAGGCTTGCAGTGGCCCTGCCCAAATGAGGAACATCCTGGTACTCCGATTATGCATCGCAAGTCCTGGCGTGGAGAAGATGATAGGTTTGCCCGTGGCATCGGTCAGTTCTCCACTGTAGATTATCGTCCACAGGCGACTGAAAAACCAGATGATGACTATCCTTTTGTTTTAACTACAGCGCGCAAGCTTTATCATTATCACACTAGGAGCATGACTGCCAGAGTTAATGGCCTGAATGAACTGCTAAGTGAAGAACGTATGCAAATCAGCCCTGAAGATGCCAAAAAACTAGGAATTGGTGCAGAAGACATCGTCAAAGTAACTTCAGCGCGTGGTTCGATTGAGACTCGCGTAGAAATTACCGACCAAGTACCTCAGGGCATAGTAAGCATGAGTTTCCATTTTGCCAAGTCGGCAGCCAATGTCCTTACCAGCCCTGCTGTCTGCAGTATGTCTGTAGCCTCTGAGTTAAAAGTGTCGATCGTGAACATCGAAAAAATTGAGAAACGAGGTGTTCCTGCATGAGAGAGACACAAACACCGCCGGCACAAACGTCAACAGAAGATTACCGCTGGCTGATTGGCCCGGAGCCTGTCTCCAAATCAGCACATCCGGAAAAGGAAATGGCACTGGTTGAAGGAGAAATGCTGCCAATAGAAGACGCGTTAGCAAAAATTGTGGAGATTGTCAGCCAAGCCAAAAAACCGGTGATGGTTGTCCCAGCCCGCATGGTTCTCTGGTACTGGGAAGAAGGAGCTGCGAACAGAGCAAAAGCAATCAGAGAGTTAGCTGAAGCGATGGGGGTTGAAATACGTCCGATCTATGATGTGCGACCCGCCTACCCAATGACTAGAACAGCTTGCGAAATCAATCCGTACCATGGAGACCTGGTAATTGCCCATGAAAAGTATGATGTTGTGATCTTTTACGGGGTAGACTGCCCGTATGCCGATGTGGCATTAAAAATTATTGACCAGGGAACTAAATGTTATACAATCGCCCTGTGCGGAAAGATTGGACATATTGATGCCTCGATCACATTGCGCGATACCAGTTTAGATCGTCTCAAAAGAATGGCGGAAATGTTTCGCAAGCATAAGCAGGAGAAATAAAATGTTAATAAAGATCTATTCAAAGGGAGGAATTTTCGATGCCCACATCTCCTGAAGCATCTGAACAGAAACTCGAGCATGTCTTTTCCCGCTTTAAAGGTGAACGCAAGGAGCTAATCCCTATTCTCCAAACTGTCCAAGAAATGTTTGGTTATCTCCCGGAAGAAGCTTTAAAGGAGGTAGCGAGGTTTACCTCGGTCTCAGAAAGCCAAGTATATAGCACGGCAACGTTTTACGCTCAATTTCACTTTAAAAGGCGCGGCAAGCACAATATTAAGGTGTGTTGCGGTACGGCCTGCCATGTGAGGGGTGCTGCACCTCTGCTGGCGGCCTTTGAGCGGGAACTGGGTATTGAATGCGGTGCTACAACAGATGATTTCGAATTCAACCTGGAAAGGGTGGCTTGCGTCGGCTCGTGTGCTTTGGCCCCCGTTGTGATGGTTGATGATTCCGTCTTCGGACTGATGGAAACTAAGAGGGTCAGCGAATGCCTTGTACCTAAAGGAGTTGACAACGAATGAGTGCAAAGCAGTTCTCAGCACGGATAGACACACCGTCAAAGCTTACCGAAACAAAAGAAATCTGCCAGGCCGCTTTTGCCAGGCAGAAATCAAGATTTTTGGTTTGTGCCGGTACAGGTTGTGTAGCTATGGGCTCTTTGCAGGTTTTGGCGGAGTTTAAACGCCTAATCGCAGAGCGTGGCTTGGACGTTGATATTGAATTGCTTTTCGAGGGACACGAGGCAAAGACTGCCGTTTCTTTTAGCGGTTGTCACGGTTTTTGTGAAAGAGGGCCGCTTGTTCGTTTCGAACCACTTGGTATCTTTTACACTAAAGTTAAAAAAACTGACGTCGCTGAGATTCTGGAGGCTGCCTTGGACAACGGCACAGTTGTAGAGCGGCTTCTGTATCAAGACCAAGACGGCAACCGGTGTCTTACAGAGCACGATGTGCCATTTTACAAGGGACAGCAAAGAATAGCGCTTGAGCGATGCGGTGCGACCAACCCTGAGGAGATCAGAGAATACTTTGCTCAAGGGGGCTATCAAGCTTTAGCTAAGGTGCTGTCGGCATATGCGCCCGAACAGGTCATCGAAGCAGTTGATAACTCTGGCTTGCGTGGTCGTGGCGGCGCCGGCTTTCCCACTGCGAAAAAGTGGGCTTTCTGTCGGGCAGCCTCCGGAGAACCTAAATATATGATTTGCAACTGTGACGAGGGTGACCCGGGCGCATTTATGGATCGTTCGGTACTGGAAGCAGACCCACATGCCGTCCTTGAGGGGATGGCTATAGCCGCTTATGCCATTGGCGCTACAAAAGGTTATCTTTATGTGCGCGCTGAATATCCCCTGGCGATTGCCCGTTTGCAAAAAGCTATGGAGCAGGCGCAACAGTGGGGAGTGCTTGGTGAAAACATTATGGGAAGCGGGTTTAGCTTTAACCCGGAAATTTTCCATGGAGCAGGCGCATTTGTCTGCGGTGAAGAAACAGCACTTATTGCCTCCATCGAAGGATGGCGTGGCTTCCCCCGTATCCGCCCTCCATTTCCCGCCATCAAGGGATTATTTGGCAAACCAACTGTCATCAATAACGTGGAAACGTTAGCTAACCTTCCGCACATACTCCTGCACGGAGAGGCACAATTTGCGGCTGTTGGCACTGAGAGAAGCAAGGGAACTAAAGTATTTGCTCTTACAGGAAAACTGCGCAACACGGGCTTAGTTGAAGTGCCAATGGGCATTACTATCCGCGAAGTAATCTTTGACATCGGCGGCGGCACTTCTGAAGGCACAAAATTTAAAGCTGTGCAAATCGGTGGTCCTTCCGGCGGCTGTCTGCCGGAAGAACTCTTAGATCTGAAAGTAGACTTTGACTCGCTCAGGAGCGCCGGGTCTATGATGGGTTCAGGCGGCATGGTAATACTGGACGAAACATCCTGCATGGTTGATATCGCCAGATATTTCCTGGAGTTTACATCACATGAATCCTGTGGCCAATGCACACCTTGCCGCGATGGTGTTTATCAGATGTTGCAAATTCTGACCGATATTACTTGCGGCAAAGGGCGTCCGGAAGATCTGGCACTACTGGAAGAAATGGGACGGACTATTCTCGCTGGGTCTATTTGCGGCCTAGGCAAGACTGCACCAAATCCTGTATTAAGCACATTGCGCTATTTCAGACACGAATACGAAGCCCATATTCTTGAACAGTCTTGCCCGTCGCTAAGCTGTAAGGAACTGATCGCCTATTGGATTGATCCCGACAAATGCAAAGCGTGCGGACAATGCCGGAAGGCCTGCCCTGCAGAAGCAATTATTGGTGAGAAAAAGGTTGCTCACGTTATTGAACAGAGCAAGTGCAACAAATGTGGCATTTGCTTGGAAACCTGTCCCGACAAATTCAGTGCTGTGAGCAAAATAACAGGGCGACAGAAGGATGCTCTTTTAGTGGGCGCATAATTCAGTCCCTCACCCTAACCCTCTCCCAGAGGGAGAGGGAATATGTGTTCTTTAGCAGGACTTTGCTCCTGCTATTTTTTATGAAAAATTTTACCTGACAGCCACTCTTTGCCAGAATTGCTCAGCTAGCGCCTTTTTCACCGGCTTAAGCTACCCTTACAACTCCTGGTCGAGCCTAAAGAGAAACACTCTTTCGCCGGTCTTAGTACTGATATCGGTATGCAAACTGATAACTTTCCTCTGTGTAATTTTCAGGATAATTTCTTCAAGTTCGGGACGTCCCTGTTCAATCAGCTGCTGGCGCAATTTTTTAATCAGGTTCATCCCCTCCTTATTGCGGGAAAGGTAATGCTCGGCTTGAGAAAGGACTCCTTTTAAGGTGACAATAATCATATTGCGCAAGATATCAGTCTTTGCCTCTGTGGGTCCCCGCCCCAGATATTCTCGTTCCCAAATAATAATCGCCTTAGTGATTTCATCTTCCATTTGTCCCTTACTCTGAGCCATCGGCAAACCTTCCTTTAAAAATTAATTACTAAAAATAATAAGCTATCTCAGCTTATTATTCAAGCATAGTTTTCTCAGCCGGCAACAAGCCTAAGCCGTCTAGATTAATGCTGCATAAGAGCAGATTCGCCGCCGCATATGGGTCCATTTCCCGCGACATAATCCGTCCGATTATCAACTCAAAACTCTCGCTGCCATAGACTTGTGCCCAGACGCTATTCTTTATCTTATATTCGATTAAATCCAGCACATCGCGGCGGATTCTTGCTTCACGCACTTTTTGCAACTGCCCGCTGGCTTCTAAAAATAGGCGATGCTTTTCAATAGCGGCGAACATCTCCTCTATTCCGCTGCCATCAAGCGTACTGGTACGCACAATGGGCGGCCGCCATTGTTTAGCACAGCTTAAATCGAGCATCATGCTTATTTCCGAGCAGGTACGGTCTGCTCCAGGCATGTCTGCTTTATTAACCACAAAAATGTCGGCGATTTCCATGATTCCTGCCTTCATAGTCTGAATGCCGTCACCGCCGGCCGGAGTCAGAATCACCATTGTAGTATCGGCATATTTCATAATATCTACTTCGGACTGCCCCACACCCACAGTTTCGATTAAAATCACATCTTTGCCGAAAGCATCAAAGACCTGCAGTACATCTTTAGTAGCCCGGGACAATCCGCCCAGGCTGCCGCGTGTTCCCATGCTGCGGATAAAAATCCCTTTATCCAGAGCATGCTCCTGCATACGGATACGGTCGCCTAAAATGGCGCCGCCACTAAAGGGGCTGGTTGGATCGACGGCAATCACGGCGACGCTCAAAGCCTGCTGCCGTAAGATAGTCAACAAGCGATCGACAAGAGAGCTTTTCCCAGCTCCGGGCGAACCGGTAATACCCACCACAAAGGCCTTGCCCGTATTGGGATAGAGCTCACTCAAAATCTTGTTTTTGCTCGGATCTTCGTTTTCAATCAAGGAAATCGCCCGCGCTGCCATGCGGCGCTCCCCGTTTAAAATTCCCTGGACGATTCTTTCATGCACAAAAAGATTCCTCCGTCTGCAAAGACATGCTAATACTCGACCCCTTTTTGAGCCGCAATGCCTGCCTGGTAATGATGTTTAATCTCCCTGACCTCACTAACTAAATCTGCTCTCATCATAATTTCCTCCGACGCATTACGCCCGGTTAAGACGACATCAACCTGCGCAGGTTTTTCTGCCAGCATTGCCAATACGTCAGATAACGAAATTAACCCGCAATTTACGGCGAAATTCAGTTCGTCAAAGATGACCAAATCATAGTTGCCAGAGAGCAGCGCGTTCTTTCCTTTTTCAAAGACATCTCGCGCATCAACAAAGTCTTCCTCTGCAAAGCCGCCGCCTACGGTAAAGCGGCTCCGTTTTGACTGCACCACGGTTACAGTAGGCAAAAACTTGTCAATAGCTTGAATTTCGCCGTAGCTAGGGTCGCTCTTCCGGAATTGTACCAGAAATACCTTTGCCCCATGACCACTGGCTCGGAGGAGAAGGCCAAGAGCCGCCGTCGTTTTTCCTTTGCCATTGCCAGTATAGACCAGCACCAAGCCCCTTTTTTCACTCAAAATAGAGCCCCCCTTTTTTTGTATTTGATGGCCGCTCTACTGCGCTAATAATCCCCTTCTCCTATTGCCCGCAAATCCCCTCTCCCATTACCAACAAGTCCCCTCTCCCATTACCAACAAGTCCCCTCTCCCTCTGGGAGAGGGTAGGGTGAGGGTTCTGAGGGACCACAGAGACGGTTCTCGGAAAAAAGTTGTCAGATTCTACCCTTTAATCAAGCGGGAAATAACCAGCCGTTGCACTTCGTTTGTGCCTTCGTAAATCTGGGTAATCTTGGCATCTCTCATCATCCGTTCCACCGGGTATTCACGGCTGTAACCATAGCCGCCAAAAATCTGCACTGCGTTAGTAGTAATCTCCATCGCCGCATCGGAGGCATAAAGTTTTGCCATGGCACTAGCCTTGCCGTAGGGCATTTTCTCCTGCTCAAACCAGGCTGCCTGGTAGGTCAAAAGACGGGCTGCCTCAAGCTTGGTGGCCATATCAGCCAACATAAAGGAGATAGCCTGAAAATTAAAAATGGGCTGTCCAAACTGTTCACGGTCCTTAGCGTAATTTAGGGCTGCCTCAAAAGCACCTTGCCCAATGCCCACAGCCTGGGCGGCAATTCCGTTACGGCCGCCGTCGAGTGTGCTCATGGCAATCTTAAAGCCGTCCCCCTCGTTGCCTAGCAGGTTTTCTTTTGGCACTTTGCAGTCCTCAAAAACAAGTTCACAAGTGCTTGAGGCACGAATGCCCATTTTCTTCTCGTGGCCGCCCACGCGGAAGCCGGCAAACTCCTTATCCACGATAAAAGCGCTAATCCCTTTGGCTCCCTTGCTCTTGTCGGTGACTGCAAAAACGACACAAATCTCGCCGTCTCCGTTCGTTATGAAAATTTTGGAGCCGTTCAGCACATAATGATCGCCTGCCAATTTTGCCGAGGTTCTCATCCCGAGAGCATCCGTGCCGGCAGAAGGCTCAGTCAGACCATAACAGCCCAAAGCGCTCCCTTCCGCCAGCCGACGCAAATATTTCTGCTTTTGTTCTTCTGTGCCGTATTTCCAAATCGGCCACGAACAAAGAGAAATATGGGCGGATAACGTCACGCCGGTGGAAGCGCAGACGCGGGAAAGTTCTTCCACAGCAATAACATAAGCCAAAAAGTCGGAGCCGGAGCCGCCGTATTTTTCTTCCCAGGGAATCCCGGTAAGACCCATGCCGGCCATCTTTACAAAGATTTCACGGGAAAACTCCTCTTTTTCATCCCGTTCCGCGGCAGTAGGCGCTACCTCTTTCTCAGCAAACTCCCGCACCATTTTGCGAATCATCTCATGCTCCGGTGATAATTGAAAGTTCATTTCTTCTCCTCCTTAAAACTGCTATCCTTGCTGTTCTCGGCCTAAAGCTTTCCTGCCGATGTCGCTCCGATAGTGAGCGCCGGCAAAAGAGATCTTTTCCACAGCTCCATATGCTTTTTGCAGCGCTTCAGTCAAACTGTTGCCCCAGCCGGTAACACCAAGAACTCGTCCTCCGGCGGCAACAGTCTTTCCGTCTTTTTGCGCTGTGCCTGCATGAAAAACATAAACGTCTGACATTTCTGCCGCTTGCGCCAAGCCGGCGATTATTTCGCCTTTTTTGTAGTGTCCCGGATAGCCGCCGGCTGCCATGACTACACAAGCCGTGTGATTATCGTGCCACTCAATCTGTTGCCGAGCGAGACGACCGTTAATCACTGAGAGCATGATGGTGGGCAGGTCGCTCTTTAAACGCGGCAGCACCGCCTGACACTCCGGGTCGCCGAAACGCACATTGTATTCTAATACTTTAGGGCCGTTTTTTGTGATCATCAGTCCGGCATAAAGAATTCCCCTAAAAACAATGCCTTCGGCAGCCAATCCGGCAACGGTCGGGCGCAGAATCTTCTCCTCCACCTCCGCCAGTAATTCCTTGCTCAGCACCGGCGCCGGCGAATAAGCCCCCATCCCACCTGTATTAGGACCACTATCGCCGTCAAAGGCAGCTTTGTGGTCCTGCGCGGAAGCCATCGGAATCACGGTGCGGCCATCACTAAACGCCAGCACCGATACTTCCTCCCCAGCTAAAAATTCTTCAATGACAACCCGGTTTCCTGCCTCGCCAAACTCTCGCTGCACCATAATCCGCCGCACGGCATCGGCCGCTTCCTCCGGTGTCGCCGCCACAACCACACCTTTGCCCGCCGCAAGTCCGTCAGCTTTAACAACAATTGGCGCACCCTTTTCTTTTATATAAGCAAAAGCTTCATCAGCCGAAGTAAAGATGCGGCTTTCCGCTGTGGGAATCCGGTATTTTTGCATGATCTGCTTAGCAAAGGCTTTGCTTCCTTCTAACTGCGCCGCCGCTTTACTTGGGCCAAACACAAGTAAGCCTGCCTCGAGAAAGAGGTCTGCTAAACCGGCGGCAAGCGGCGCTTCCGGACCGACGACTGTAAGATCAATTTTATTATCGCGGGCAAATTCCAACATTTTTTCCTGCTGCTCAATAGCGATGGGTACACATTCCGCCAGCTCAGCTATCCCGGCGTTTCCCGGTGCGCAAAACACTTTTTCCACCCGGGGGCTCTGCAGCAGTTTCCAGACAAGCACATGTTCACGGCCGCCGCTGCCCACTACTAATACGCGCATAAGTTTCCTCCCGCATTTAATGCTTAAAATAACGTATGCCGGTCAGCATCATAGCGATGCCATGTTCATTGCAGGCTTGAGTCGACTCCTGGTCTTTTAGTGAGCCGCCCGGCTGCACCACGGCGCTTACCCCTGCCTGCTGCGCCAAATCCACCGTGTCGCGGAAAGGGAAGAAGGCGTCTGAAGCGAGCACACTGCCTTTCGCCTTGCTGCCGGCTTGTTCGATGGCGATTTTAGCGGCACCCACCCGGTTCATCTGCCCGGCGCCAATCCCGACTGTCTGGCCGTTTTTTACTAAAACGATGGCGTTAGACTTAACATGCTTCACTACTTTCAAGCCAAAAATCATATCTTGAATCTGTTGCAATGTCGGCTTAGTTTCAGTCACAGCGCCCCATCCGGCAGAATGGATGGAATTGTTATCTACTTCCTGGACCAACAGGCCGCCGGAAACTTTCTTCACATCAAAAACTTCTCGCTGCTCAGGGAGTGGCGACTGCAGCACACGGACATCCTTCTTCTTGGCCAAAACTGCCAATGCTTCCGCGTCATATTCCGGAGCGATGATCACTTCCAGAAAGATTTCGCTCATCTTCTCCGCCGTCCTAGCATCAAGCTTGCCATTTATCGCCACGATTCCGCCGAAAATAGAAACAGGATCCGCCTCATAAGCCAGTTCATAAGCCGCATAAATACTGTTGCCCACAGCCACACCGCACGGGTTAGCATGTTTGACGGCCACAGCAGCCGGCTCGGCAAATTCCTGCACTAGCTCCCAGGCGGCATTCAAGTCATTAATATTATTAAAGGAAAGCTCTTTTCCTTGCAACTGCTTAGCATTTGCTACCGTACCGGGCGCCGCGTTTGGCTCGCGATAAAAGGCGGCTTTTTGCTGTGGATTTTCCCCGTAACGAAGGTCCTGCACTTTGCCAAATGGCAGAACAAGTGTTTCAGCAAAAAGCGGTGCATCCTTGACATGTTTGTAAAGCCAGCCGGAAATCATGGCGTCATATTCCGCTGTATGGCTAAAGGCTTCGACCGCCAATGCGAAACGTGTCTCCTCACTGACCTGCCCCTGCTGCTTTAATTCTGCGAGCAAAGTATTGTAGCGGGCCGGGTTGACGACAACGGCCACATCTTTGAAATTTTTGGCGGCGGAACGAACCATCGTCGGCCCGCCGATATCTATGTTTTCTATCGCCTGTGCCAGCGTAACATCCGGCTTGGCCACTGTCTGTGCAAACGGGTAAAGGTTAACCGCCACAAGGTCGATAGAGCCGATACCGTGCTCCTCCATCTGCTGACGGTGCTGCAGAAGATCGCGGCGGGCAAGTATGCCGCCGTGGATTTTAGGGTGCAGCGTCTTGACGCGGCCATCGAGAATTTCCGGAAAGCCGGTAATCTCCGAGACGCTTTGCACCGCAACTCCGGCGTCAGCCAAAGCTTTTTTTGTTCCTCCGGTAGAAATGACGGTAAAACCTAGCTCTACCAGACCTCTCGCAAACTCTACCAGCCCAGTCTTGTCCGATACGCTCAACAATGCCAACTTACTCATCTATAACGCACCTTCTTCCTCTTAACTTAATCTTGCCTTGAACCCAGAGGTTGATCGCTTTGGGGTAAAGCTTATGTTCCAATTTTCGAATCCGCTCATGCAAAGTTTCCGCCGTATCATCATCATAGACTGGGACTGCTTCCTGAAGCAGAATCGGGCCGGTATCCATCCCCTCATCGACAAAATGGACGGTACAACCGCTGACTTTCACGCCGTAGGCTAAGGCGTCAGCGACGCCGTGCCCTCCCGGGAAAGCTGGCAGCAGTGAGGGATGAATATTTAAGACTCGCTGTTCGAATGCCGCGAGGAAAAGTGGCGTAATTAAACGCATATACCCGGCCAGTACCACCAGGTCTGTCCGCGCTTCTTCAAGCACACAAACCGCATGCCGGTCAAATTCTTCCCGCGCAGCATAATCTTTTACCCTCAGGTATTTTGTCTGGATATTTCGCAGGCGGGCGCGCTCCAAGGCGTACGCCTCTTTTCTGTCACTTAGCACCAGTACCACTTCCGCATCCAAAATCTCTCCGCTGTCAATCGCCTCGAGAATTGCCTGCAGATTGCTCCCGCTGCCGGAAGCGAGCACCGCAATTCTTTTTCTCATCTTTTCCGCCTCCCTGGGAGCAGATAAAAATTAAAGGCGCACTCCTTCTCCTTCCACCACTTCTCCTAATAGAAGCGGAGCCTCACCTGCTGCTCTTAATAAGGTCATCGCTCTGTCTGCATCATCTTTGGCGATTACCAGCACAAAACCGATGCCCATATTAAACGTGCGAAACATCTCGTCTTCCGCCACATCACCCAGTCGCTGTAAAAGAGCAAATACGGGAGGAACCGTCCACGCCTGCCGCTTTAAAGAAACGCCCAACCCCGGCGGCAAGCAGCGCGGCACATTTTCAAGCAAACCGCCACCGGTAATATGTGCCATACCCCGCACCCCGATTTTTTCTAATAAACCCAGCACCGGCCGCACATATATTTTCGTCGGTGTCAGTAATTCCTCGCCCAGGGTTTTCCCTAATTCCGCAATATAACTGTCCAAGGACCAGCGGGCGCTCTCAAAAAATATCTTTCTGGCAAGCGAAAAACCATTGCTATGCAAACCGCTTGCCGGCAGACCGATGAGCGAATCACCCGCTTGGCTGCCGCTGCCGTTGATAATCTTTTGCCTGTCGACTGCTCCAACCGCAAATCCGGCCAAATCATATTCGCCGTCCGGGTAAAACCCGGGCATTTCCGCCGTCTCACCGCCCAAAAGAGCACAGCCGGCAAGTCGGCAGCCGGTGGCAACACCACCGACAATTTTCGCTACTTTTACCGGCTCCAAACGGCCCATCGCCAAATAATCCAGAAAAAAAAGCGGCTCTGCACCCTGAACCAGAATATCGTTGACACACATGGCTACCGCATCTTGTCCGATAGTATCATGTTTATCTGCCATAAAAGCAATTTTCAGCTTCGTGCCCACCCCGTCGGCACCTGATACCAGCACCGGCTCCTTATATTTATGCGTGTCAAGGGCAAATAAACCGCCGAAACCGCCAAGCTCGCTCAATACTCCCGGACGGAAGGTGGAACGCACCGCAGTGCCCATTAAACGTACCGCCTCGTTGCCGGCGTCTATATCTACTCCCGCCTTTTTATAAGTGTCAGCCACAGCCGCCGCACATCCCTTCCTCTTCACTGGCAAGCGAATGCTTGCCGCCGCATTTGCCTTTACCTAAAGGATAGTACCCGCTGAAACAGGCGGTGCAAAATCCCTCCGGCGGCAGGTCCATACACTCGAGCATTCCTGCCTCACTGATAAAACCAAGGGAGTCGGCGCCAATCGCTTTGGCCATTTCGCTCACACTCAGCCGTGCCCCGATCAGCTCAGCGGCACTGGAGGTGTCTATCCCATAATAACATGGAGAAATTACCGGCGGAGAGCTGATTCTCACATGAACTTCTTTGGCGCCGGCGTTTCTCAGCATTTCAACAATTTTAAGCGATGTAGTGCCGCGCACAATGGAATCGTCCACCATAATAATCCGCTTTCCCTCCACAATTTGGCGCACAGGATTTAGTTTCAGGCGCACGCCAAGTGAACGGATTTCCTGCGACGGCTGGATAAAGGTCCTCCCAATATAACGGTTTTTAATGAAACCCATCTCGTATGGCAAGCCCAGTTGCTCTGCTAGGCCGGAGGCGGCAGACAAAGAAGAGTCCGGCACACCGGTAACAATATCGGCGTCTGCCGGCTGCTCCTGAGCCAGCCTACGCCCGAGACGCTTCCGCACCATATGGACGTTTTTACCGTGCAGATTACTGTCGGGACGAGCAAAATAGATAAATTCAAAGACGCAGAGCGACTTTTTTTCTGAGCGGGCATAACTGATAAAGTGCGCGCCTTTCTTGTCAATAACCACCATCTCACCCGGTTCAATATCCCGCACAAACTCTGCCCCCAAAGTATCAAAGGCACACGTTTCCGACGCCAGCACATAGCCGCCGGCCGTTTCGCCCAAAGAAAGGGGGCGGATGCCTTGCGGATCCCGCAAACCAATCAGTTTATCAGGTGTCATGATGACAAAGGCAAAAGCGCCACGCAAACGAGGCAGTGCTTTCTGCAGCGCCGCCACAATCTCCTGCTCCCCGGAACGCGCTATTAAATGGGCAATCAACTCGCTGTCGGTCGTGGCCTGAAAGATAGAGCCTTCTTCTTCCAGCAAATGGCGCAGCTCATGACCGTTTACCAGATTGCCGTTATGCGCAATAGCCAAAGAACCGCTCCTGCAACTAATCAGGAGAGGCTGGGCATTGACTAGTAAACTTGAACCGGTGGTAGAATAGCGCACATGGCCAACAGCGATATGGCCGGAGAGCTGGGCCAGCTTGCCTGTGTCCTGAAAAACTTCCGAGACCAGGCCCATACCTTTTTCTCCCCGGATTCTCTTACCGTCGGAAACAGCAATGCCTGCGCTTTCCTGTCCGCGATGTTGCAGCGCATAAAGCCCATAATATGCCATTTGCGCCACATTGCTGCCCGGGGCATAAATCCCCAGCAGCCCACACTCTTCATGCATTTTTTCCGCCGTCAGATCAATCATTTCAGTAAACATCCGATAGCCTCCCGCCAGGCGCTCATCATATTATCAAGCGACAAATTAATGACTTCCCGCCCATCTACCGTTAACGAGAGCTTTTGACCGCCTGTTTTCCCAATTACCCTTGCCGGCACATTTTCCTGCACCGCAAGAGCCAGCAGCAGCTCGACTTTATCTGCAGCCGTACTCAACAAGACCCGAGACTGGCTTTCACCAAACAGCAGGCTGTCGCTGCGCAAGCCGTTAGTTTGCAATTCCACGGTTGCTGCAATATTATTGCCGAAAGTGCATTCCGCCAGCGCTACTGCCAAACCGCCCTCCGAGAGGTCATGGGCCGATTTGAGCAGGCCTTTGCCGATGGCGTCCAAGAGAAGTTTATGGAGAGCTTTTTCCTTGTTTAGCTCAAGCGCCGGAGGCATTCCTGCCACCTTGCCATGCACCGTAGCCAGATATTCGCTGCCGCCCAGCTCATCATACGTTTCACCTAACAAGACAATTAAATCGCCTTCTGCCTTAAATTCCTGGGTGCAACGTTTCTCCACATCTTCCAGCAATCCCACCATTCCCACCGTAGGCGTAGGATAAATTGCTTCCCCGTTTGTTTCGTTATAAAAGGAAACATTACCGCCGATCACCGGCGTTGCGAAGGCAAGACAAGCTTCACTAATCCCTTCCACCGCTTTACGAAACTGCCAGAAAATCTCCGCTTTCTCCGGATTGCCAAAGTTAAGACAATCTGTAACGGCAAGCGGCTCACCGCCGCTGCAAACCAGATTGCGAGCCGCTTCAGCTACCGCAATTTTTCCGCCTAAATAGGGATCAAGATAGACATAGCGGGAATTGCAGTCTACAGTCATCGCCAGCCCTTTTTTTGTCCCCCGCAGACGCAATACCGCCGCATCAGAGCCGGGCAAGACCACGGTGCAAGTGCGCACCATGTAGTCATACTGCTGCCAGACCCATTCTTTACTGGCAATATTTGGGGCGGACAAAAGCTGCAACAACACCTTTTCCGCGTCGCCTAAATCCGGGATTTCAGCAAGCTGCAGTTGCGCAGTCGTCCGCAGATAAGCAGGTTCAACAAAGGCGGGACAATATACCGGCGCATCCTCCGCTAAGCTGCGGGCAGGCACCTCCGCCACCACCTTGCCCCCCATACGGACACGCAAAATCCCATCTCCCGTCACATGTCCGATAGTAGTAGAGGTAAGTCCCCAGCGACGGAAAACCTCATGCACTTTTTCTTCCTTTTCCGGCAGAACGACCATCAACATTCTTTCCTGGGACTCGGAAAGCATGATTTCATACGGCGTCATTCCCTGCTCACGGCAAGGGACGCGATCGAGTTCAATCTCCAGCCCTGTGCCGGCACGGCTGGCCATTTCAGAGGTGGCGCAAGTCAGTCCGGCGCCGCCCAAATCCTGAATTCCCACTACATCGTCGTTATAAATCAGCTCTAAACAGGCTTCCAGCAGCAGTTTCTCCATAAAGGGATCGCCCACCTGGACGGCAGGCCGTTTTTCCTCTGATGCCGCACTCAGTTCTTCCGAGGCGAATGTCACACCGTGCATCCCGTCACGACCGGTGCGGGCGCCCACCAGAATCACCGGATTTCCCATACCGCTGGCCTGCCCCCGCTTAATCTTGTCTGTCTCCAGCAGGCCGACGCACATCGCGTTAACCAAAGGGTTCCCTTGATAACACGGATCAAAATATACTTCCCCGCCCACAGTCGGAATACCGATACAGTTGCCATACCCGGCGATGCCGCTTACCACACCGTTGAAAATATAACGGGCGCGGGCATCTTCCAAGGTGCCAAAGCGCAAGGAATTAAGCAAGGCAATAGGCCGAGCGCCCATCGTGAAAATGTCGCGGATAATTCCACCCACACCTGTGGCAGCTCCCTGATATGGCTCGATGGCAGAGGGGTGATTGTGAGATTCAATCTTAAAACAGACGGCCAGTCCGTCGCCAATGTCGACAATACCCGCATTTTCACCTGGCCCTTGCAAAACACGTTCCCCTTTTGTCGGAAAGGTACGCAAAACTTCCTTTGAATTCTTATAGGAGCAGTGTTCCGACCACATCACACTATACATGCCTAGCTCCACAAAGTTTGGGTCGCGGCCGATGACTTCGGTAATCAGCTGATACTCTTCGTCTTTTAAGCCCATCTTACGCCAATCTTCTGCTTTCATCGGGAACCCTCCCAGCTTTTCAGGATGGATTGAAAAATAAGCCGGCCATCCTCGGAACCGAGTGCCGCCTCGCCGGCCCTTTCCGGATGCGGCATCATCCCCAAAACATTTTTCATTTCATTGCAGACACCGGCAATATTGTAGAGGGAACCATTAGGGTTGGCAGTATCGGTAACCTCCCCGTCTGCCGTAGCGTAACGAAAGACAATCTGACCGTTGGCTTCCATGCGCCGCAGAGTGTCAGCGTCTGCATAATAATTACCCTCTCCATGCGCAATGGGGATTTTCAAGAGCCGCCCTGGCTCTATGCCTCCGGTAAAAGGAGTCTGCCTATTTTCCACTTTCAAGTGGGTAAAAAGACAACGAAACTGTAAGCAAAGATTGCGGTAGAGCGCACCGGGCAGCAGACCTGCTTCCAACAAGACTTGGAAGCCATTGCAAATCCCGATCACCAGTCCGCCGCTGCGCGCAAATGCTACTACCGACTTCATCACCGGCGAGAAACGGGCGATGGCGCCGCAGCGCAGATAATCACCATAGGAAAAACCACCCGGCAAAATAAGACAGTCAAACGCTGACACGTTCTCCTCCTGGTGCCAGATGTAGTCTGCCTGCTGACCAAGAACATCTTTAACCAGATGGTAAGCGTCTAAGTCACAATTGGAGCCGGGAAAGACGACCACGCCGAATTTCATCGTTTAAACCTCCACCAGCTCAAAAGTATAGTCCTCAATCACAGGATTGGTTAGGAGCCGTTCACTCATTTCCCTCACTTGCGCTTCCGCCTCCTGCTGACTGGCGGCGGCAAAGCTCACTTCCAAATATTTGCCGATACGCACATCCTGCACATTGCCGTAACCAAGTGAAGCCAACGCTTTTTCCACAGCCTGTCCTTGCGGATCCAACACGCTCTTTTTGAGCAGCACCTTAATTTCCGCTTTCCACATCATTAATTCCCTCCCGTCAGCCTGCGCAATATTTCTTCGTATGCTTCCTCTACCCCACCTAAATCCCGTCGAAAACGGTCTTTATCCAGCTTTTCTCTCGTTGCTGCATCCCAAAAACGGCAGGTATCCGGAGAGATTTCATCGCCCAGCAAAAGGCTGCCGTGGAAAAGACCAAATTCCAGCTTAAAATCCACCAGAACAATCTGGCGCTCCTGCAATGCGACGGTAAGAATTTCGTTAATCTCAAGAGCGGTAGCGGCTAGATGCCGCACCTGTTCTTCTGTGGCGATTTCCAGGGCGTAAAGATGGTACTCATTAATCATCGGGTCTTGCAGCTCATCGTCTTTATAATAAAGCTCCAGCACCGGACGACGCAGGCTTGTGTCTTCTTCCAGGCCAAGCCGTTTAGCAAGACTACCTGCGGCAATATTGCGGACCACTACTTCAACTTTAAGAATTTCAAGTTTTTTGACCAGCATCTCCCGCGCCGACAAGCATCGGACGTAGTGACTGGCAATCCCTTTTACAGCCAGCAACTCAAAAAAGTAGCTCGAGATTTTGTTATTAAGAGCTCCTTTGTTTTGAATTTGTCCTTTTTTGAGACCGTTAAAGGCTGTGGCATCGTCTTTATAGTCCACAATCACCAAATCCGGGTCAGCGGTAGCATACACTCTCTTGGCCTTGCCTTCATAAAGCAACTCTCTTTTTTCCATACAATCTTCTCCTTTTAAGCATTAAATGATTAAGGCAAATGAGGCTATGCGCCGCAATACCACGCTCCTAGATTCCCACCTTGACAAAAATATCAGCCACATGCCTGAGATGAAAGGATGGATCAAAACATGCGTCAAGCCCTGCCGGTGTCAGCAGCTCCATAATTGTTTTATCCTCGGCAAGCAACTCTTTAAAGGGCAGTTGCTCTTCCCATGCTCTCATCGCATATCTTTGCACCAAATCGTAAGCCGCCTCGCGCTTCATCCCTTTTTCAATCAAAGAGAGCAGCACCTTCTGGGAGAAGGTGAGCCCAAGCGACCGATCCATGTTTTTTTGCATATTTTCCGGATAAACGTGCAAATCAGCAATAATTCGCGTCATGCTGCGCAACATATAATTCAACAAAATAGTGCTGTCAGGCACTATAACCCGCTCAGCAGAAGAATGGGAAATATCACGCTCATGCCAAAGCGTAATATTCTCCAGAGCAACCAGCGCATTTGCCCGGATAATGCGCGCAAGACCGCTGATTTGTTCGCAGTTGACAGGATTACGCTTGTGAGGCATGGCAGAAGAGCCCTTCTGTCCGCTATAAAACGGTTCTTCCACTTCTCGTGTTTCTGTCTTTTGCAGCCCGCGGATTTCTGTGGCCAGCTTATCTAATGTGCCGGCAATGATGGCCAGCGTAGTCAGATATTCAGCGTGTCTGTCCCGCTGTAAAATCTGCGTAGAAATAGGCGCCGGTTGCAGTCCCATCTTAACGCATACATAACTTTCCACAAATGGATCAATATTGGCATATGTTCCCACCGCACCAGAGAGTTTTCCGTAGGCAATATTCTCCGTAGCCCTCACCAGCCGCTCGCGGTTCCGCTCCATTTCCGCAACAAACAGAGCCATTTTCAGCCCAAAAGTGGTCGGTTCAGCATGGACACCGTGTGTTCGTCCCATCATTAAAGTAAATTTATGTTCCCTGGCTTTCTCTTTCAAGACAATCACCAAAGCAGCCAAGTCTGCCAAAATCAACTCTGCCGCTTCCTTCATCAAAGCGGCCAGCGCCGTGTCTGCCACATCAGAAGAGGTAAGGCCGTAGTGAATATATTTTGACTCCTCCCCCAAGCTTTCAGCAACGCAGCGGGTAAAGGCAACCACGTCATGGCGAGTCTCGGCCTCAATCGCCAAAATTCTCTCCACACTAAAGCTGGCCTTCTCGCGAATCAAAGCTACCGCCGCATCAGGGATAACACCCAGCTTGGCCCACGCCTCGCAAGCGTAAACCTCCAACTCGAGCCACTTCTTAAACTTGTTTTCTAAAGTCCAGACTGCCGCCATTTCCGGCAGAGTATAGCGCTCTATCAACCGTTTCACCTCTTGCCGCCGTTATTATTTTCACTGCCGGCTGTTTCCAGCATTCTGGCAAGATAAACTTGCCACCCTGCTTCTTCTAAAACAGTAGCCTTCTCTTCCACCATCCGGCACAAATTCTTCTTATACGCAGCCATTTTCGTTAACAATTTCCGATCGGCAACCGCCAGAATCTGAACTGCCAAAAGACCGGCATTCTTACCGCCGTTAATGGCCACCGCGGCCACAGGCACCCCGGGAGGCATCTGCACGATGGAATAAAGCGAATCTACTCCGCCGAGCGCCGCTGTTTTTACCGGCACACCAATCACCGGCAGCTCTGTGACGGCCGCCACCATCCCCGGCAAATGCGCAGCGCCGCCAGCGCCGGCCACGATCACTTTCAAGCCGCGCGCCGCCGCTTCCGCGGCATAGCGAAAAAGCCGCTCCGGAGTACGGTGGGCTGAAACCACCGTCAACTCGTAGGGCACACCAAACTCCGCCAGTATTTCCGCCGCCCCGCTCATCACCGCAAGGTCAGAATCACTGCCCATAATAATTCCTACCGTCGGCTCTTCTGCCATCCCTTATCCCTCCTTGTCGGCCACCACCCGCAAATGTGCCGCCGCCGCCTCCGCGATCCGCATCGCTTCAGCCAAGGTGCTGGCAGTCACAGTAACGTGACCCATTTTCCTTTTTGGCGCTGTCTTTATTTTACCATAAAAATGCAGATGTACACCAGACAAAGCAAGTGCTTCCGCACAACCTTCCAGAACGGCAAAACCGTGCTCTCCTTCCTCGCCCAGCAGGTTAACCATCACCGCCGGCGATAAAAGAGAAACATCTCCCAGAGGCAACCCGCTGATGGCGCGCACCTGCTGTTCAAACTGCGAGGTCTGACACGCCTCAATAGTATAATGTCCGGAATTGTGCGGCCGGGGTGCCACTTCATTTACTAAAACAGTTCCGTCCACAGCAACAAACATCTCCACACAGAAGACACCTACCCCGCCAAAGAGAGCCATTGCCTTTTCAGCCACCGCCCGCGCACGAGACGCTACCATGGGAGAAACCCTTGCCGGCACAATGCTCCTGCGCAAAATGCTGTCCTGATGCTCATTTTCACTTAGCTGGTAACTGCGAATATCTCCGTCAATACTTCTTGCAACCATTATAGAAATCTCGCAAACAAAAGGAATGAACTGCTCAGCCAGCAGTTCAGCGTCGCCAAGCTCTGCCAGCGCTTGCGGCAAATCTGACTCACTCTTTACGAGCACATTACCCTTGCCGTCATACCCACCGGTAGCCGCTTTAAGAAAAAACGGGTAGCCTAACCGCTGCCCAGCCGTCTGCGCATCTGCAAAACACTCGACTGCCATAAACGGGGCTACCGGAATTTCAGCCTGTCGCAAAGCTTCTTTCTGCCTACTTTTATTTTGAATGACACGCAAAATTTGCGGCGCGGGATAGACCGGCTGCCCGCCTTCTTCCAGGGCAATCAGCGTCGCGCTGTCAATATGTTCAAATTCATAAGTAATTACATCTGCTTCCCGCGCCAGATTCCGCAGCGCATCGCCGTCAGCAAAGTCTGCCACAATCTGGCGGTCCGCCACTTGACCCGCCGGACTTGCCGGCGTAGGATCAAGCACCGTAACATGAAAGCCTAACTGCTTAGCGGCTGAGGTCATCATCTTCCCCAACTGCCCGCCGCCCACCACCGCAATGCGAAAAGGCGGCTTTTGTTTAATTTGCGTCAGCACTTACAAAACACCTCATTTAGGGAGGGACGGGAGCCGCTTGGCTCCCATCCGGCATACTGCCTTATTATTCCAGTTATTTAATAAAATGAACGAATGAGATAACGGCGAGCAGATAGACGAACCAGTTAAGTTCCTTTGCCCGACCGGACGCCACTTTAACGATAGGATAAGCCAAAAAGCCGGCAGCAATTCCGTGGGCAATGGAAAAGGCAAACGGCATGGCGGCAATCGTTAAAAACGCAGGAAAAGCCTCTGTGAAATCTTCAAAATCAATTCCTGTAACAGCACCCATCATCAGCACACCCACAATTACAAGAGCAGGGGCGGTGGCTGCAGCAGGCACAATTGCGGCAAGAGGCGTAAAGAAAAGCGCCAAGAGGAATAACGCTCCCGTGACAACAGCCGTGAGGCCGGTGCGACCGCCTTCGGCGATTCCGGCAGTTGATTCAACGTAGGTAGTAACCGTACTTGTACCTAACATGGCACCGCTAGCTGTACCTATAGCATCAACAACCATGGCTTGCTTTACTTTAGGCAGGCAACCATCCTTGTCCAGAAAGCCTGCACGTGCACCGGTACCCATCATCGTACCCATGCTGTCAAATAAATCGACAAAAACTAAGGCGAAAATAACCATAAAGCCAAGACGCAAAGCGCCGGCAAAATCGAGCTGAAAAGCAATCGGAGCCAAGCTGGCCGGCATACCGATAACTTCTGACACACTTTGCGGGGTAGTAGCCACACCGGTAAACATCCCGATAACTGTGGTAAGCATAATGCCAAGCAAAATCGCGCCTTTTACTTTAAATGCAATCAAAATAGCAGTAATCAAGAGACCAACGGCGGCCAGCGCCGGACCGTTAGCCGTCAAATCTCCAAGCGATACCAGCGTGGCAGGATTAGCCACCACAATCCCGGCGTTTTTTAAACCAATCAGAGCGATAAAAAGTCCGATACCGGCAGCCACCGCCCGTTTCAAACTGGTGGGTACCGCCTTATCAATCTGATTGATAATCCCAAACACCGCCAGAAGAAAGAAAGCAATCCCGGAGATCAGCACCGCACCGAGAGCAGCTTGCCAGCCGTGAACCGGAGCAACTGTAAACGCAAAAAACGCGTTAAGTCCCATGCCCGAAGCTAAGGCGAACGGGTAATTTGTCACAAGACCCATTAAAATAGTAGTCAGTGCCGCGGAAACAATAGTCGCCGTAACCAGCGCAGCCACATACGGGTCGTTTCCCGCATTAAATACTAAGGCATCTTTAAACATTGCCCCCGCTTGGTTCATACCTCCCTGCTGCAGCAAGTACGGGTTTACGAAAATAATATAGGCCATCGTCATAAAAGTTGTAATACCGGCAATAATTTCTGTTCTGACATTCGTACCGTGTTCTTTTAACTTGAAAAATTTCTCCAACTCAGGGAACCTCCTTTAATAGTTTGCTGCCGCTCAAAACCGGAGCCTGTCCTATGTCCTGATCCCACCGCCCCCGTAACATAGCAAGGAAAAGCAAACCCATTGTCTTTAGCCAGTCCAACGCAAAGCAAACGTGCACAAAACCGCCGCTGAAAATCACCATTGCAGGCAATTTCAGAACATTCAAAAAGCCCAGACGGGTAGGTTACGTGAGCGAAACCTACCCGTCTGGGCTTTTATCCCTGCGGTGTAGCACATAGTGCCTGCGCCACTTGGACCAACCCCGCTTACGCGGCGGAACCCTAGGCGCACTTTCCCCCGTAGTCAGATAATTTACGGTTATCTGGTAGAGACTTTCAGGCCATATCCCTGAGATTATACGAGCGCTATTTATTTGCTTTCAGACTACCAGATTCGGCATGTTCTGTCAATCCCAAAAGAGGCGCATTCTTCCCAAGTCGTAAAAAAGACTCTACGCTTTTTCTATCATCTGACTCGTTTTTTAACCATTCTCCTCTACCCCCCTTTATTTTGCATCAACACAGACTACGTTATTCCCCAAAAGAGGGGCCCGGCCTACATTAGGCCGGGCCCCTCTTGCATAACCTGTTATCTCTCCGCTACCAAGCGGTACAGCATGGTCGCCGTTTCCGCCCTGGTGGCCGTACTTCCCGGACGGAAAGTGCCATCCTGGAAGCCGCGCACCAGCCCTGCCGCACTGGCAGTCCTGATGCTCTCCGCCGCCCAGCCCGGAAGGGCTTTTGCATCGGCGAAGTCTTTGCCTTCAATCCAGACAACCGGCACCAGATCTTTGCGTACCACGCGCTGTAGGATTACCGCCATCTCCGCTCTGGTAATTTGGCGGGAACCGCCAAACGTACCGTCGGCGTAGCCGGCAATCAAACCTGCTTCCGCCGCGGCGCCAATCGCACCCTGCGCCCAGCCGGCCGCATCACTAAACTTGGCAGCCGCTTCAGGCTTGGCTTGAAGCCCCAAGGCACGGGTCAGCATACTGACAAATTCCGCCCTGGTCACAGCCGCCCCTGGCTTAAAGTTTCCATCCGGGAAACCGCTGACAATCGCCATTCCGGCCAGCGTCCTGATGGAACCACGGCCCCAGTGGTTGGCAATATCACCAAGCGTCGGCAGCCGACTGCTACCAAAAACGGCAAATCTGGAGAATCTGTTAACCGTGACGGTAATGTTACCGTCTCCGACCTCTCCGCCAAGGTAAATCCAGCGTCCTGTCCGCTCGTTGTAAACGAACACTGCCGGCACCTGGCCTGCGGCAACCTTGGCCGCATCAAAATTCAGACTCAGCTGCACCGGTGCGGTAAATACGCCGCCGGTCATGGTCAAAACCACAACATCGCTCGCCGCGGTAAGTCCAACTCCGGTTGCAGCCGCTATTAACTGTGCGGCCGCCGTTGCCGGCAATACCTGTGCAGAAATCTTCGGTGCTTCTCCGGTAACAGCTCCAGCTGTCACTGCCACTTCAACCACGCCTTCCAGCTTGACAACCGTAGGCTGATTGGCAACAATAGGCTGCTCAACCACAGTAGGCGGTGTTGGGGCCGGGGCCGGGGGCGCTGGCGCTGGCGCTGGCGGGGCTGGAACAACCACGGTTATCGTACTGTTGGCAGTAAAGCTGCCGTCAGCTGTAGTAACGGTGATAACAGCCGTGCCGGCAGAAACGCCGGTAACCAGGCCGTTGCTATCTACCGTGGCTACTGCCGGGGCACTTGATGCCCAAGTCACAGCACTGTTCGTGGCTTTTGCAGGCGCTACCGTGGCGGTAAGCTGCTGCGTGGCAGAAACATTGATAGTCGCCGTGACAGTTGTTACCGTCACACCCGTGACCCCAACAAATGCACCAATATTCGTCTGCACTGCAGCCAGCCTTCCAAGCAGGGCGGTTTTATCCGCTCCGTCTGACAAGGAGTCGACTAACTCAAGCGCGACGTCATGCAATACTTGGGCTGCGCCAACTTCTGACCGGTTAGTCAGAGCTGCAGCTTCCGCAGCTACTACTGCAGATGTTGCTTCCGCTACGACTACATCAAGGGCAGCCTGAGCTGCGTCGATGGCGTCTTGAACATCAGCCAGTCTCGCCGTTAAATCAGTCTTAACAGCTCCGTCTGTCAGCGCAGCTACAAATGCCGCCGCATCTGCGTGCAGAACCTGAGCGTCATCGATTGCAACTTGGGTGTCTGTTCCGTCACCGGCCAAAGCAGTCGACGCAGCTTCTG
>JAGXTL010000095.1 GCA_018333635.1 Dethiobacter sp. | reverse complement strand
TGCAAAAGAGCGACAGCCGCGCTTCCTGCACCTCAAGCCCCGGAACGTCGTCGGCGTGGACTTCAAAAATGTCCAAGAGCGGTGTAATGACGACGTACTCATCCGGGGCCTTGCCGCTAAAGATGCCGGTTTCAACTGGGATTGAGCCGGTTAACAGCGCATTTAGTCCGGCCAAAATGCTCACAAGCGCTCCACCTCCAGGTCAAAGGCCTCCGTCATCGTCTTGATGACTGCCTTTCTAGACGCGCTTCTAGCCGGGGCTAGAAATGGTTTTGCGGGTTGTCCGTGTTTGCCATGTTCAATAATGTTTGCGAGCATAGCGTTGCTTAGGCCATCGCGCCGAGGCTCGGAAAAACCGACTTTGATATTTAGCGTGCCGTCTCTGCTGAGTTTGACCGGCGATATGCCTAGCGCATCGACAAGTTCACCAGTAGAGCGCGATGTGCGCAAGGTACCGCGCCCGATAACCGCTTCGAGGTTGTCTTTGACTTTCTCGAGCGCTACCTCGCCGCCCGCTTCAAGCATCTTTGTAATTATTTCATCTGTTTTTTCCCCAAGCCGCGACAGCCTCAGGAGAAATTCCTCCGGCATCCATACTGCTTTAGCCACCGGAAATCACCTTCTTTGCCAGAACTTCAAGATACATGCCGCGCCCGCGCACGTCCTCGACGCTCAAAATGTTGTAGCGCCCGTCAGCGCAAACGATAACCATCTGTGCCGTAAGCACAAGGCCGGGGATTTTACGGAAGCGAAAGAGGGCGGATGCCTCAGAGAAGACCGCCATGTTCGCCCATTTTTCATTGCCGCGCCTGTCCTCTTTGTAGGCGCGGACAGAGGCGAGGATGGTGTCGCCGGTGACCGCAAAGCCTTCGCTGTCCTTTACAAGCGCAGTGGAGATGATATCAATAAAGGTATTCATTTTGCCAAAGCTCATATGCTTTTCCCCCAATCCCGGTCAAGCCGCAGCAGCAGATTAACCGTGTGCCACACCTGCTGACTTGCCTGCACATTATCTGCAAAAAAGCCTGCTGTCGAGCCGTCTCTGGACTCGTAAAAATGGCTGGAGAGCATAATCACGGCTTGCTCGGTGGTGGGCGGCATGACGCTTTCAAAGTAATGGCCTTCTGCAATATGCTGGTAGCTTTCGGCATAAGACACGGCGGCGCGGATAAAGCCCAAAAGGAGAGCATCGTCCGCGCCGTGTTCCAGAATCAAATTCGCCTTGACTTTAGGCAACAGGGTATCAATCACACTCATGCCGCCGCACCCCCCGGCCCTACACTATCTTGTGCTGGAGTACCTTGAAAGCTTCCGGCAGGATCACCCTGCCGTCCACGCGCTGAGTGGCCATAAAGCCAACCTGGCCCGTTACGGCAAACAGTTCGCTCAGTCGCTTGAACACCCTCCCTTGGCGGTCAGCCACCCAGTAATAGCTAAAATCACCGAAGATCACGCTTTTTGCTGCAGCCTCGATGGCAGGCATATACGCCGAGGTATAGAGTGGACGGTTTAAGATAGAGTCGGGCGTTCCCGCTTGGATAGACGGCTGCCAGAGGTACTGACCGGTGCTGTCTTTTAGTTTCCTGATCGCTTTGACGGTGGAGTCGTTCATCACAAAGACCGCCTTGTTGCGGTAGGGCGCTTTCAGACTGTAGAACAAATCAAGGATATCATCTAGCGAGATGGTAGTGGCATTTGCTGTTTGGTCGCCGACCGTTCCGGGAATGATGCCTTGGGGTTTGCCTATTCCGTCGCCTAATAGGAACGCTTCTTCTTCCTTACCGCCGATCCTACGGGCAAACTCTCTTGCGATGTAGTTTTCAAGGTCGAATACGGAATCGTTTAGGAGTTCCTCGGAAACCTTAATCATGGTGGCAAGCTTATGGGCGCCGATTGACACCTGCAAGAAGCTGTCGTCGCTCTCAGGGATAGCGCCTTCCTCGTCCACCCAAGATGCGTTGCCCTTACTCGCCACAACGGGAATCTTGCGGTCGCCGCTTGAGGTGGTGATGACATTTGCCAAGCGGCGAAAGATATTTTTTTCTTCTAAGGCTTCGACGAGCGTACGCTCAAACGTATCCGGCACAAGGTAGCCGCCTTCATGATCAGAGCCAACCTGCAGGGCGTCTATGACCTCGTACTTTGGCTTTTGGGAGCGCATGGCATTCCAGAACGCCTTCTTGTATTCTGCTGATGCCCTGCCGGTCAAATCCTTGCCGGGCGTGTCGGCCGGGGCGTTGGTGATAGGCTTGTTGACAGGAAGGGAAAGCTCAAGGTCGATTGCGGACTGGCGCTCCAGGCGGTCGATTTCTTTGCCAAGCGCCACAACATCGGCTTCCATCTTCTCGTAGGTGGCGGTGTCTTCTGCAGAGATTATCCCGTCATTGCCTCTTTTTGAATCGAGAAACGCCTTAGCTGTTTCCCAGGCCTTAGCCCTTTTTTCACGCATTTCTAGAGTTTTATTCATTTTCAATTGCCTCCTTGTAATTTTAATAGTTCAAGTCTCGTGTCGAGTTCGCTAATGGGTTTGCCTGATGTCTTTTCTTTGCGCGGCAATTTGCTCATAAGCGAGTTGATAACCGCCATTTTGCTAAAAATTGCTCCCTCGTTTGCAGGAGCCGACACATCCGCATCCCAAAACATGATCTGGTCTGCAAAGCCAAGCTCTACTGCTTTTTTTGCATTGAACCAGCTCTCGGCATCCATCAAATGCGACAGCTTCACCCTTGAAAGGCCGGTCTTTAACTCGTAGGCGTTGATGATGCTCTCCTTCACCTCGCTTAGCATGCCTATGGCTTTTTCCATTTCCTCTGTGTCGCCAAAGGCTATGGTCATAGGGTAGGGTAGGAAAACACCGCCTTGCCGCATCCCTGCGGTAGGTTTGTGCAGTCCCCCCTCCGAACCGGACTTACCCCTCTCAAGGTATCCGGCTCTCCATTTGCGCTTTTACGCATGATAGCTCCTACCATGTATTTCATAATGGCATTTTTGACAGACCACAAGCGTTTTTCTCTTCCTTGAAATCATCACTTTTTCCCACATGGCTTTCCCTTTGAGATTTTTTAGTTTGTTGATATGGTGTATCTCAAAAGGGGGGCTTTCTCCGCCGCACAACTCGCATTTGTTCGCTTTCAGGCGTTTTTCAAGTTCATTGAACCCATAATGCCTTTGGGGGATTGCATCCACATCGTCAGCATATTTCCAGCCTCTTTTCAGGTCTGTAAAGCGGACGATTACCATTTGCTTCTGACCGCTTTTTGTTACATAGGGGATGCCCCATGTTTTTCCGAACCTGAATTTTTGGATTATCTGCGACATATTCATCTGATGTTTCCGAGCAAGTGTTTTCAGGCAGCTATACTCCATAAGGTATACAAAGTATTTTAGCTTGCTGAAATTGCTTGCCATATGATAATAGTTGCATATCCCGCGTGTTTGCGAATTGTAGTGGTCTACGATTTCAAGGTCTGTGTTGTGCAGGACAGGGTTACAGTGTTGTGACTGCAATTTCCCATCTCTACCGACTTTCGCTATCTTTTTGTCTATTACAAACCGTTCGATTTTCTCGCCAAGCGGCACAAGCAATTCCACCGTTCCGTTGAGTGTGCGTTGCACAATTCCATCAGAACGGCGTTTTAGTTCACCAGTCCGCCGCACATTCACATCATACCCCAGAAATCTGGCGTATTCTGCGCTGTGAGTGATTTTGGTCTTTTCATCGCTTAGTTCGAGTTTCAAGCGGTTTGCGAGAAATTCTTTCAAAAGAGTTTTTACCTGTTGGCATTCTTCCTTGGTGCCGTTCACGCCAATGAGAAAATCGTCCGCGTAACGCACATATACCAATTTTTTATCAGTAGCGTCTTTCCATGGGATTTTGACAAGTTCCTTATGCAAACGCTTTTTGTCAGCCACGAGCCGTTGAATTTCTTCGGCGCTTTGGGCGGCTTTAAGCTGTCGGCGAACTTTTTCAATCTCCCACTGCTTGTCCGCATACTCTTTGGTGCAGGTGCGCTGTGGCAGCGCGTCAAACCCCTTTTTCAGTTCGTCCATCTTTTTGTCGAGTTCATGCAAGTAGATATTTGCGAGGATAGGTGAGATAATACCGCCTTGTGGCGTTCCGCTGTATGTCGCGTTATACTTCCAGTCCTCCAAATATCCCGCTTTAAGAAACTTTCCTATCAGATTTACAAACCGGGAGTCCTTGATTTTCTCGGACAGCAGCGATAGCAGGACAGAGTGGTCTATATTATCGAAGCAACCTTTTATGTCGCCCTCAATAAACCACCTTATACCATTAAAGCCTTTGGTGATTTGTTGTATGGCCGTATGACAGCTTCTATTCGGTCTGAATCCATGTGAGCGGTCACTGAATATCGGCTCAAATATTGCTTCAAGGTACATTCTGATAACATCCTGCACAATTTTATCGCGGAATGACGGGATTCCAAGCGGACGCATTTTCCCGTTTCGTTTTGGAATGTGCGTCCTGCGCACGGGTTTTGGCTCGTAATTCATATTCGCTAAATCTTGAATAATTTTTGCGATATATTCCGTACCAAAACCATCCGCCGTATCGCTATCAGTGCCTTTTGTCGCTGCGCCCTTGTTGGCATACAAATTTTTATATGCCGTATAGTAAACGTCCTCTCTTAAAAGATAGCGGTAAAGTCGGGTAAACACCCCATCTTTATGGTCTGTTGAGCTTTTTCTGATACGTTCCAAAATCTCTGGCGTTGGTTTCATTTGAGGTTTCTCCTCCCTTTCGCCATTGTTCTTGAAGTCGCGCAAACTGCGCCCCTTCGCCATGTAAGGGTCGTTATCCCTCGCGGACTACTATGGGCGCTCCGTACCCATGGGTCATATTCAGGCGCAACCGCCATAGCCTTGCGGCATTGACCTTTAGGGTATCTCCAGTTAACATTTTCAACAGGTGTGGGAATTGTCGGTTTCGCTTTCGGTTTCTTAACACAAGTTCTCTTGCTCACGGCGCGAGGCTGTAATTACACTTTTGACCACAACCCTATCAAAAGTCTGTCGCGCACGGGGTTTCAGGCTAGTTTCCCCGTTCCTATGGTAACGGACGTAAAACCTCACGTTCACCAAACACAGGTTAAACCTCATATCCCCTTGTCATTGCGGCTCAGTCGTACCCTTTAGCCTTTGGATAACTTGCCGCTTTCCTGCCGTGCTTTGTTCCCGTATCAGCTTTCGCCTTTCGGTTAGGCAGGTTGACTTTCCCGTAATTATGGGAAGCGGGCACCTAAATTCCCGCAGTTGAAAACGCCCTATCTGGACGCACATTATGCACCATAATCATGGAAACCGGCGACATTAATACCTCCCCGCCCGCCATGGCAATAACAGATGCGGCACTGGCGGCAATCCCATCGATTTTCACTGTAACTTTTCCCTTGTAGTCCATCAGCATGTTGTAGATCTGGCTTGCCGCAAAGACACAGCCTCCCGGCGAGTTAATCCAGACGGTGATGTCTCCGCTGCCGCTGATTAGCTCAGCCTTAAATTGCTTAGGCGTCACCTCATCGCCAAACCAAGTTTCCTCGGCGATGGCTCCGTCAAGGTAGAGGGTTCTGCCTTCTTCATTTTTGACCCAATTCCAAAATTTGTTCAAGCTTCATCTGCCTCCTTTCCCGCACTACTTTTATTTGCGAATGCTTTACATTATGTCGGACTTTCCATAAAACGTTATATGTGGAGCTCCACATATCGCCGCTTATGTAGAGTAAGTGATTATGTTGAGTAAAAGAAAAACACCGACCGAAGTCAGTGCTTTTGTGTCACTTTTACTCTCACTTACTCTACATTACTTTTTACTGAAGTTCTTCAACCAGTTTGCCATATCATCCTCAACACTGTGCCCACTAAAGTCGGGAGATACTTCCGGTAATGGATCGGCAGGCTCTGGCATTGGAATCTCAGCTTTGGACAATGCTTCTCGCTTTAATGCCGTGTCGGCGCGGGCGTATCTTTCCGTCGTATTCAGATCATAGTGGCCTAAAATATCACGGATATACACGATGTTGTTTCCGGCCTGCAGCATGTGCATAGCTTTCGTATGACGAAGCGTATGTGGAGAGATTTTTTCAGGAAATAGCAAAGGGTTTTCTGTCCTGCCCTCCTCCACATATTTGTCCAGGATATATTTGATCCCAGAACGAGAAAGTTTACCACCGGATCTGTTGGTAAAAACATACTGCTCCTGAGCATCAGCAAGGTTAATCTTCCAGCGTTTCATGTACTCCTTAAGGTAGTTCATGGTCTGTGGAAGAAGTGGTACTATCCTCGTTTTGTTGCCTTTCCCAGTTATCTTGACAATCGGAGGGGCTTCAAAACGGATATCTTTAAATTTGAGATCAGTGATTTCACTAACTCTTGCACCTGTATCGTACGTAAAAGCCAATAGAGTCAAATCCCTAAGGCCTTCATTTTTAGATGAATCCGGCTGTGTTAACAAGCACTTCATTGCTTCTGCCGATAAATATGTCATAACCGGCTTAGGCGCCTTTTTTAGCTTGACTGCATAGATTTCCTCGGATAGCCTTAGAAATTCAGGGTTTTCAGTTGAAAGCCATCGGCAAAAGCTGCGGATTACAACAAATCTCTGGTTTCTTGAGGTGAGGCTGCATTTACGGTTCGTTTCAAGCCAATCAGCAAACTCAATAATAAGTTTCTTGGTAAGGAACGACATTGAAAGCTTTTCGGGAGTGATCTGCTTTTCTGTCTTGAGAAAGACGATCAATAATGAAAATGTATCTCTGTAAGAGAGAATACTGTTGGTTGACAACCCGCGCTGCCCCGGAAGATAAACTGTAAGGTATTTATTCAGATAGTATCCAAAGGTTTCGGAATTAGATTTCTTCATCATCTGACACCTCCGGAAATACTTCTGAAAGATGCAGCTGCATACTATCAGTTATAGTCGACAGGCGATCCTCTGTTAAGCGTATATATCTTTCAGTTGATTTCAGGCTTGCATGCCCAAGGTACGCAGAAAGAACTGGTAGAAAAACATACAGGTCATTTCCGTTATCACTAAGACGATTCATTGTTCTTACTGCAAAAGTATGCCGAAAATCATGAAGTCTTGGGCCTCGCAGGCTGCCTTCATAAGGGATACCGCTCTTCTCAAGCGTCAAGCGAAAACGTCCATAAACAGTACTGGATGTGAGCACCTGTTTCGGGTGGTAATAAAATATAGGGGCATCTCGGGCAATCCTGTCACTTCGGCCTTCAATATACTTTTTCATAACGGAGGCAATGGAATCGCTCATGGGAATCCAGCGGTCTTTATCCAGTTTTGCATGACGTATTGTTATGACATTATTGTCAAAGTCTATATCGTCTGCGGTAATGCCGAGAGCCTCAGATATTCTGAGACCACTGCTAAAGAGAAGACGGAAAAGGACCGGAATGCATCTGTGAAGATTTGGGTACTGATTAACCGGTTGTATGCGGTCTACCGTCTTCCATATAGCTGTCATTTCCTGGTCGGTGAATATATGAGGCACAAACGCAGTGTTTCTGGGACATCGGATGTCCGGGATTCTCATAAGCATATAGCCCAGGGAAAACATATACTTCGCCCAGGCTGTCATAACACCTGCATGATTGGATTTTGTTTTTTGGCTTCGGTTGTCGTTTTCATTAATCCAAATGAAAATGGCGTCCTCTGGGATGTTTGTATTTGGATAATGCTCCTGGCAATATCGTTCAAAGTACTTAAGTGTTCTCTCCTCGCCAGTATATTTAAATCCGGTGGATCTCTTAAATTCCAGGAACCGCTGGAATGACGAGGATAATTCAGAAACATGTATAGGCTTTAATGCGGGTTCATTATTCATAGTCCGGCACATCCAAAGAGCATTGACGAAGCTTTTCAATATCGATCTGGATGTAGGCTTTTGCGGTATTTGAATCTACATGCCCCAGGATATTGCTGATCACATTTACAGGTGTATCTTTTTCCAACAGGCGGCTGGCAAGGCTGTGTCTTAGAGAATGCAAACCATGCTGACGAGTATCAGGAGCTTCGATGCCACTGCTTTCATAGTACTTGTTGAAATTGTGGTAGATGATTCCGCTGCTAATCTTCTGGTATGGAAGGGTATGCTGTACAAACAGTTCCTTGGCGTTGGTTTTAGGCCTTCCATTCATCCAGTAATCGATAACAGCTTTGCCGATCTGTTCAGGAATAGGAAGCGTTAGCGTCTCCCCGGTCTTTTGTTGTGTGATATTAATGCATCCCTGTTTCCAGTTAAAATTATCGATTGACAAAGCAATAATGTCACTTGTGCGCAATCCAAGATTGGCTGCTATTGCCATGATTGCATAATCACGCTTGCCAAGAGGGTCGGCCCGGTCAATGGCGTTAAGCATCCTTTCGATTTCTTCCTCGCTCCAAACCTTGTCAATCTTTGCTTTTGCATGGTAATGGATACGAGGGACGAATTCGGATAAATTCTGCCGCGTTTTTCCTTGCGCATAGAAAAACTTTAAACTCCTTACCAATGTGCCTCTGATAGTAACTAGGCTAGCTTTTGACAAATGAGTGAGTGTTTTGAAGTAGTCATACAAATGGACTGCTTCTATTTTTTCGGGAGAAATCCCCCTTGAATGGAGAAACGAAGCAAAGCGGAACAAATCAATTTCATGCTTTCTCCATGTTTGGTCCGCATAACCGAATGATTTCAAGTCTTCAAGATGTTTCTTGCAGATTTCTTCATATTCTGCAGGCCATTCAATTCCTAATCCACGCGTGATTTTAGGTGCAAACCCATGCAGCTTGAAATCTGTCAAAGCTTTCAAGGCTCTAACTTTTTGCTGCATGTATGGCGTAAGTGATTCACCATTCAATTGGGTTTCTCCTATGGAAACGTGGTATTTCTCGAGCATATATTGCTCGGCTAAATCGGCGCTGTACTGTGTAATGCCTTTACTAAGGCCGAAGTTATACACACTGCGCCAGGTGCGCATGTAGCAAGTGACAGAGGTAGGAGTAAAACAGTTTTCCTCCATGTTGTCCCTTGCCATGCGCATAAGTTTTGTGAACTCAACATTACTGTTCATAGATAAACACCTCCACGAACAGTATACATAAATTATGTTGAGTAATTTTGAATCAGCCACATATAAAGTGGCTAAAAATCAATGTACTGTAAGCCAATTATGATAACTCAACATAATCACTTACTCTACATAAAATGCTCCAGCATCAGCAAGTTTGGTCATGTTGCCGTTGATCAGATAGAGATCTCCGCCGAGTTCATCCGGAATCCGATTCAGATTTTCCAGCTCTCTGATATCGTTTGATGACATCCAGCCGTTTTGCCGGCCAATCGCATAACCGTTCATTCTGCTTTGATAATCTCCTCGAAGGAGACCGTCTACATTGAACCTGATGAAATAATCCTTCTTCTCAACAGAGGGAAGAAGCGCCCTTTGCATTGCCTGCTCCCACCTTACAACCCACGGATCGAGCGTATACTTCACAAACTCAAGGCTCTGCTGCTCAATATTAGAGAAGCTGGATTTCTCAAGATCGCCAATCATGTGCGGCGGTATCCTGAAAATTCTAGCTATCTCTGTAATCTGAAATTTGCGCGTCGCAATGAACTGGGCTTGCTCTGGCGGAATACCGATACTTTGAAACTTCATGCCTTCTTCCAAGACTGCTATCCGATGCGCGTTTCCACTACCTTGATAAACCGCGTTCCAGCTGTCCCTTACTCGTTTTGGGTCCTTGACCACACCGGGATGTTCAAGTACTCCGCCCGGATTTGCGCCGTTTGCGAAAAAAGTGGCCCCATATTCCTCGCAGGCTAGAGCCATACCGATAGCATTTTTTGCCATTGCGATGGGAGAGTAACCGACCAGCCCGTCAAAACCAAGCCCTGGAATATGCAAGACATCCTCTTTTCGAAGAATGGCTGAACCGGTATCCTTTCGGTATTCGTAGTAAAGCTCTCCAGCCAGCGTTCTATCAACCACCATCCTGTCGGGCAGCAGGGGATAGAGGGCAAGGACCTTCCCCCTGCCATCACGAATAATCTGTGCATAAGCATTTCCCCAAAGCAAAAGATGACCCATCAGTGTTTCTCGAAACACAAATGAAGTCATCTCTGGATTTGGCTCGTCATGGAGCAGATGAAACAGTGGATGTTCGATCGCCTTTTCCTTGCCGCTAGCGGTGTGCTTGAAAGTATGAAGCGGCAGGCTCGCTATGGTTTCTGCTAGAATCCTAACACAGGCGTAAACCGCTGTGGTCTGCATGGCTGTGCGCTCGTTGACGCTCTTGCCGCTGGATGTTGTGCCGAAGAAGAAGCTGTAAGTAGAGCCAAACAGGCTGTTTGCAGGTCGGTCTCTGGCTTTAACTAACCAGCGCAAAAAAGGCAGCCTCATCGCTTTTCACGCTCCTGTTCAAGCTGGATTAGAGCCTTTAAATAGAACTCGCCTTTTTGCAGGTCCTGCACCCCGCCTTTGTGTTTATAGCGCCACAGGTATTTCATGCAGTTGCCCCTAAGATATCCGGCAAACGCCTCAGCTGTCATGGAGGCACGTATTGCTTCAATACACTCAATGGTGCCGCTTGTATAATGTTTCGGGTGATTGACCTCATCAGACACTCCAAATCCCCCTTTCGTCATAGATGCTGCCGCCGGTATTGCCGGAACCGCACCGTATCGCCCTATCCAGCGCCATAATGGTAGCCACCGCGCCATCGATCCTTTCTGTGCTTTTTTCTTTGTCAGGCTTGATATTGCCGGCCGGGTCAGTGCGGATGAAGATATTATCCATCATCCAGCGCAGTACGGGATGGCCGCCATGGGCGATTTTCTCTTCCAAGGTAAGCTTCATCAGTTCCTTTGTGGGCGGCGACATATCCTTAAAGCCCTGCCCGAAAGGAACGACCGTGAAGCCAAGGCCCTCAAGGTTTTGTGTCATCCGCACCGCGCCCCAGCGGTCAAAGGCGATCTCGCGGATGTTGTAGCGCTTGCCCAGTTCCTCAATGAAGCGCTCGATGAAGCCGTAATGCACGACGTTGCCCTCGGTGGTAAGCAGATGGCCTTGCTTCTCCCAGAGGTCGTATTGCACATGGTCGCGCCGGACGCGCAGGCTGATATTGTTCTCCGGCATCCAGAAAAACGGCAGGACGCTGTATTTGTCGTCCTCATCCGCCGGCGGGAAGACCAGCACAAAGGCGGTGATGTCGGTAGTGGAGGAGAGGTCAAGCCCGCCGTAGCAAACCCGCCCCTCAAGGCTTGCTGAATCTATCGGGAAAGCGCAGGCGTCCCATTTTGCCATTGGCATCCAGCGGACGGCTTGCTTAACAGGCTGGTTAAGATGAAACTGTCTGAAATGGTTCTCCTCCGCCGGATTTTGTTTCGCTGATTCACACATCGCACGAAGGTATTCCTCCTTGACGGTGATCCCGAGCGACGGGTTGGACAGCTTCCATACCTTAGGGTCTGTCCAGTCAGCATCCTCCGGCGTGCTGAATACGACAGGATAAAAAGTCGGATCTGTCTTGCGGCCATTGAGAATATCCAGAGCCTTGGCATACACCTCATAACAGATTGAGTTTGTATCGGAGCTGACGGTCGTAATGACGAAATTTAGCGGTTGCCTCCTTGCCGCGCCGGCGCCCTTTGTCATTACATCGTAGAGTTCGCGGTCTTTTTGACCGAGCAGTTCATCAAATACCGTCGCGTGTATGT
>JAGXTL010000023.1 GCA_018333635.1 Dethiobacter sp. | reverse complement strand
GAATCCCGAGCTTGCCATGAATTGTGCCAGTTTGTAAACCCATTTCCCTCTCCACGATAAAACAACTCATGCCGCTATGGTCTCGCCTTTTCTTTTTATCTAGGTCAGTCCAAGCATAAATCAGATGGTGATCCGCCACGTCTGCCAGAGAAATCCACATTTTTTCCCCATTTAAAATGTAGCTGTCACCTTGTTTTACAGCAGTTGACTGAATTCCAACAACATCGCTTCCGGCGTTCGGCTCTGTCAGGCCAAAGGCGGCTATTCGTTCTCCTCGGGCCTGTGGAATAAGGTATTTTTGTTTCTGCTCTTCCGTAGCCCAAGTCAGCATTGTCAAACTGTTCAGGCCGGTATGAACAGAAAGAATAACCCGGAGCGAGGTATCAACGGCCTCTAGTTCTTCACAGACTATTCCAAGGCTGACGTAATCCATGCCTGCCCCACCGTAGGCTTGAGGAATACATATCCCCAAAAACCCGAGCTGTGCCATTTTTTTGAGAATATCTCTGTCAAAATACTGCATTTCATCATTCTTGGCTATAACAGGAGCAACCTCCCGTTGCGCAAAGCTCCGCACTGTGCTGGTCACCATTTCGTGCTCCTTGTTCAATGCAAAATCCATCTACTAAACCTCCCTGCACTGTCTTTTAACATCTATTCTGTATCCTAAGCCGAGGCTTACCTCTCTACTTATGCAATCAATGTGCCACTCTGCGATAATCTAGAAATTATTATTATTTTTACACATTCTCTGTCTTTATTGCGAAAGTGACAAATACTAGTTTCCCAAGAACGCTCGGTATGTGTTTATTTTTTGAACAGGAGGTTCACTTATGGCACCAAGTAATTTACGCGGACACCGGTTCGGAAATTAAACCAAACCGCAATCATCATTCGATGACTTTCTGATTGACATATTTACAAGCACTATACATTGCCAGCTGTGAAAAATGCAAACTGTTTCCCGCTCTTTTGCTTTATCCTAGCTTCAGAGACGGTCTTGGCACTAATATTGCAATACTGTATAAAGAATAAGACTTAAAACAATACATTATATCTGTAAGGAGGCCTTTTGAATGGCGAGCAACTTTTTGTATTCAACACGGGACCACAAATTTATTTTTCATGACTGGCTGGATTCCAGGAAGATTTTTAGCTACCCTAAGTTTGATGTTAGCGAAATGGACGAAGTTAATATGTTGATTGATATGACACTCGATATGGCGCTTAAAGTAGCGGAAACAGTTGTAGCTCCTAGCAATGATGACGGAGAAACGATTGGCGTAAAACTGGAAAACGGCCAGGTAAAGCTGCCTCAGTCATTCCACCATGCTTACAAATACTTAAATGCAAACGGCTGGGGAACCGAAGATCCAGAAGATACTGTTGTCCCTCTAATGGTTAAGGCAGCTTGCAAAGAGTATTTTGGCGCAGCTAATCCTTCCTTTATCTCTTATGTTACTTTAACCGGGGGAGCGGCAAGACTGATCGCCAGTTTCGGGAAACAGGAGGACAAAGACTTATTCCTCCCCAAGATGCATACTGGAGATTGGTCCGGTACTATGTGCCTAACTGAGCCAGACGCAGGCACCGATGTCGGCGATACCATTACCAAAGCTTTTCCCACCGATACACCTGGTATTTATAAAATCAAAGGGACAAAATGTTTCATTACAGCCGGTGATCATGATATGACGGAGAACATTGTACACCTGCTGTTAGCAAGAATTAACGGAGCAGCTCCCGGGACAAGAGGTCTGTCCTTGTTTATAGTTCCAAAAGTTAAGGTAAACGAAGACGGTTCGTTGGGAGATAAAAACGATGTTGCCACCGTGTCCATTGAACATAAATTAGGGTTAAAAGGTTCAGCTACCTGTCTGCTGAGTTTTGGAGACAACGATGGCTGCGAAGGAATTCTTCTTGGGAATCCTCCTGACGAGAAAGGTGCGGCTGAGGGCATGGCGCAAATGTTTCAAATGATGAACATCGCCCGCCATGGCACTGGTCACTCCGCCCTCTATGTTGCAACCGTCGCCTACAATAACGCTGTAAAATATGCTAAAGAACGTATTCAAGGGAGACTCCTTAGCGACATGAAGGGAGCGCGTGTTCCCATCATCAAGCATGAGGACGTGCGCAGGATGCTGCTGAATCAAAAAGCTATTCTCGAAGCCATGCGGGCATTGGTATTTACTGTTTGGTATTACGTAGACGTACTGATGTACAGCCCTGACGAAGAAGAAAGAAAATACGCCCAAAAACAGATTGACATCCTTAACCCACTGGCCAAAGCCTACTGCTCTGATGTAGCATGGGAACTGGTGGCAGACGCCATTCAGGTGTACGGTGGTTCCGGTTACATCGAGGACTATCCGGTTGCAAAACAAGCAAGGGATGTTAAAATCTATTCTATTTGGGAGGGCACAAACTACATTCAGGCAATGGATTTAATCGGCCGCAAATGGAGGATGGAAAATGGTCAATTGTTCGCTGGCTGGCTAGCAGAGCTGGGTGCCAACATTGAAAAGTACCAGGGAACCACAGGTTTGGAACAGGAATTTGCTTCCCTCCAGAAGGTATTCGGCCAGGTTAAGGAGATTTATAAAACAATCATCGAATATACAGGTAAGGATCTCCGTCTTGTAACCACATTTGCCACACGGGTCTTGCATGCCGTATCTATACTTTACTGTGGCTATTTGATGGCGGATCAGGCCAGAGTTGCTCTTGACAAACTCTCAGAACTAGGTGAAGTCAACAGTGAATCCACTTTCTATAAAGGGAAGGTAGTCAGTGCCAGATATTATATCAATAATGTCGTGCCCTTTATTGAAACGCTGGGTAGCATTATCAGAGGAGGGGACACTTCAGTCCTTGAGATTGCAGAAGAGGCATTTTAATATTTTATAAAACAGAAGCAGTAAAGTCCGGCTCTCTGGACCTTACTGCTTCTGTCAAATTAGCCGGGTGGGACTAAATAATTGAAAATAGATTACCTAACGATCCAGAACGTTTAATGAGTGAGGTTATCAGACTCTGGTGTCTGAGGAACTAACAGCTCCCTGTGCCGGCGCCCTAGGCACCGCGCTGTACGCCTACGAAAAATCAGCCGCAATTCGCCGGCTTGCGGACATGGAAACTAAATTAACAGGAAACAGGAGAATCTGATGTCAAGTATACATGATTGTAGACAGCAGTGGCACAGAGCGGAGCAATTCTCTTGGCAAAGGCTGACTTTGCCAACACCTTTCCCGGTCGGTCCGGTAAACGTGTACTTGTTGCAGGCCGAGCCGTTGACTCTGATTGACACCGGGCCAGACACCATGGAAGCGCGTAGCAGTCTGACCGCTGCCCTTAATGAGATCGGCTTTGCCCCAAAAGATATTGAGCAGGTTGTCATAACGCATGGCCACAGCGACCATGCCGGCCTGGCAGCCTGGTTTCAGGAAATGGGGGCGGATGTGTTACTGCACCCGCTGGAAGCGGAAAGGTTGTCAGGGCTCGACTTTTGGCCGACGCAAAGGGAGCACTTCCGGCAACTGAGTGTTCCTGAAAAACTGTTGGATGCGGCG
>JAGXTL010000041.1 GCA_018333635.1 Dethiobacter sp. | reverse complement strand
TTTTTAGCAGTACCAATTTCCTCACCCCCGAACTTCTCTCTCACTCGTTACTGACAGCACTATTCTTCCTTCTTTTCACCTAGTTAAGCCTGGTAAGTGCCCTTGCCCTAATCCTAGCCTTTGCCTTTGCCTTTGCCTGCCCTCACCCTAACCCTCTCCCAAAGGGAGAGGGGAAAAGATGTATATGAGAGGGGGATGTGAAAGAGATGCGCCGCTTTTCAACAGCGAGCAAAGGCTTCCAGCCCGCTGTTCAAAAGCAAGCAGGTCGCGAAGCAAGTGGTTCCGGCACCGGAGGCGTATCGTGCATACGCTGAGGATGCCGGGTTCACGCAGCGACAAAGAGATGCGCCGCTTTTCAACAGCGAGCAAAGGCTTCCAGCCCGCTGCTCAAAAGCAAGCAGGTCGCGAAGCAAGTGGTTCTGGCACCGGAGGCGTATCGCGTGCATACGCTGAGGATGCCGGGTTCACGCAGCGACAAAGAGATGCGCCGCTTTTCAACAGCGAGCAAATGCTTCCAGCAAACCGTCGATCGTATACTCGCTTGCCTCCAAATCAATCGTCAGACCTAGATCTCGGGCCGCCTGGGAAGTGATCGGTCCGATACTTATCAGTTTGACGCCTTGCAGGCTCTCAACAATATTTTCCGCAGCCAGCATTTCCACAAAATTTTTCACGGTGGAGGAACTGGTGAAAGTTATATAGTGGATCATCTTTTCCGCCAGCAATTCTTTGAGCAGTTCGGCATCACCGTCGCCGCGAACTGTACGGTAGGCAACCACATTATCGACAACAGCGCCCATTTCATTGGCCAATGATTCCGGCAGGATTGCCCTGGCAATATCGGCGCGGGGCAATAGCACCCTTTCGCCTGGCTGCAGCTTCCCGCGCAAGCCCGCGATGATCGCTTCGGCTACATATTCTGAAGGAACGTATTCTACACTCAGGCACATTTCCTCCAGACGTTCCTTTGTTTTTGGGCCGATAGCGCAAAGCTTGACTCCGTTTAAAGCGCGAATATCACGCCCAAGCTGGCGCAGACGGCTAAAAAAGGAGTCAACGCCGTTAACACTGGTAAAAATCAGCCACTGATAGCTGCCCAGCTTAGCGATAGCCTCGTCCATCGGAGCAAAATCTTCCGGCTCGACAATTTCAATCGCCGGAAACTCCCAAGCTTCGCCGCCCATTTCTTCAATGCGGCGAGACAAGTCACTCGCCTGTTCGCGCGAACGCGTTACCACCACCCGCTTGCCAAAGAAGGGCTTTTCTTCAAACCAAGAAAGTGTCTCACGCAGCTTTACCACTTCGCCGACGATAATAATCGCGGGTGAGGTAAAGCCTGCTTCAGCTACTTTTGCCACAATATCAGCCAGTGTGCCGGTCAGCACTTGCTGTTCAGGACGGGTGCCCCAACGGATTAAAGCTACCGGGGTTGTGGCCGCCCGGCCGTTATCCACCAAATTCTTGACGATCATTGACAGGTTGCCAACCCCCATCAAAAAGACCAACGTACCGATGCCGGTGGCGATTTTATCCCAAGCGATCGAAGATGCAGTCTTATTCGGATCTTCATGGCCGGTGATAATCGCAAAACTGGAAGTACAATCGCGGTGCGTCACCGGAATACCGGCATAAGCCGGCACAGCAATCGCAGAGGTAATGCCGGGCACCACTTCAAAGGGTACTCCGTTAGCTCTAAGTAGCTCCCCTTCTTCGCCGCCGCGGCCGTAAACGTAAGGGTCTCCACCTTTTAGCCTGGTAACAATTTTGCCTGCCAGCCCCTTATCGACAAGCAGCTGGTTAATTTCTTCCTGCCGCAATGTGTGGCGGTCAGGAAGCTTGCCCACATAAATCATTTCACAGTTTTTGGGCGCATAGCTCAGGAGGCGTTTACTGGCCAGGCGGTCGTAAACGAGTACTTCGGCTTTTTTGATACACTCCAGCCCTTTGACGGTAATCAAGCCAGGGTCGCCGGGACCGGCACCTACCAGATAAACAATTCCCACTTTATCCATTAGCCTCAAACTCCTGTCTCACTTGGATTAGCAACTCGGCGGCACCGCGGCCGATAAGCGCCGCAGCCAACTCCTTGCCTAGTGTTACAGCATCGGCGGCACTGCCGCGGCACTGATCACGTAAAATCATGCTGCCGCTCAAACTGGCCACCATCCCGTCCAGTACCAGCTCCTCTCCCTCAAAGCGGCCGTGGGCGCCGATTGGCACCTGGCAGCCTCCTTCAAGGCGGCGCAAAAACGCTCTTTCGGCGACGACTGCGGCGGCGGTGGGCGGGTGATCCAAAACAGCAACCAGTTGATTGGTGAAATCATCTTCTTCCCTGGTTTCAATTCCCAAAGCACCTTGTCCAACCGCCGGGAGAAACTTATCGGCAGGCAGGATTTCCGTAATTTTAGCAGTCCAACCCAAGCGATGAACGCCGGCATATGCTAAAATCAGTCCATCCATCTCCTGTTCAGCCAGCTTGCGAAAACGGGTGTTTAAGTTGCCGCGTACGGGCACAATGCGCAAGTCGGGACGATGATGGAGCAACTGCGCGCTGCGGCGCAGGGAAGACGTGCCAATAATTGCCTCTTGCGGCGTCGCAAGCAAAGCGGTTTTTCCGTCTTTTGCGATATAACAGTCGCGCGCGTCCTCCCGCTCAGTGATGGCGCCTATTTTTAGGCCGGTGGGGAGGGCGGTCGGCACATCTTTAATGCTATGGACGGCAAAATCAATTTCTTTGCTCAAAAGAGCGGTTTCAATCTCCTTAACGAACAATCCCTTGTCGCCGATTTTCGCCAGCGCCACATCCAGGATTTTATCGCCCTCGGTCTTAATCTGCTTGATTATAAAATCTATCTCAGGAAAATGTTTCTGCAACCGACCGATAATATAACGGGTTTGAGTCAGGGCAAGTTCAGAATCACGGCTGCCCACCGTCACGACTTTCCTCACACAGTTATCCTCCCAACGACTAAATATTACTTAATCAGTAGCTTCAATCAGTCGGTTTATTTCTTCCTCCAAGCCGGCAACACCCTCATCTTGAATGACTGAAAGCAAATCCGCAGCGGCTAAGACGGAAAATATCCGTTTGCGCCTGCCGGGGTCGGCGATTTCCGCCAAAACGCGGCTGCGAGCGGTACCCAAGGCTGCTAGCAGCAAACCATAGTTTTGGTCAAAATCCTCCTCCAATTTCCGGCGGATTTTACGGGCCATAGCAGGCAGGGTGCCTCCGGTGGAAACGGCGATCGTCAGCGGTCCGCGCCTAATGGTGGCAGGAACAAGAAAATCACAGAGGTCCGGTGCATCGACCACGTTCACCGGAATTTTCTCCTGCCGACAATGCAAGGCAACCAAACGGTTCACCGCTGGCTGGTTTGTGGCGGCAATCACAAGGCTTGCGTCGGCAGTATCGTCAACCTCAAAAGGGCGGCAGGACACCGATATTTGCCCCTCATCTGCCAAAGCTGCCAGCTCAGGCAGGAGCGTTGGGCTTACAACCCGCACGGCGGCACCGCACTCCAGTAATGATGCCACTTTCCTTGCCGCCACATCGCCGCCGCCGACGACCAGGCAGCTCTTGCCCTGCAGAGCTAAAAAAACAGGATAGTAGTTTGTCATCGTCAAAGAGCTACCTCCTGTTTCTATTAGAATTGATGAAGGCCGCCGGCAAAAAGAAAACGAACGGCAAAATAATTAAAAAGCACGGTGGCAAAGCCGCAGGCATTAAGCATGGCCACTCTCCTGCCCTGCCAGCCGGAAAGCCGGGTATGAAGATAAGTGGCATAGACAATCCAGGTAACCAGCGACCAGATTTCTTTCGGTTCCCAGCGCCAGAAAGCGCCCCAAACATTTTGCGCCCAAATGGCACCCAGAAAAACACTGATTGTCAGCAGAAAAAACCCGATGGACACCAGTTTATAATTGTAATAGTCCAAAATGTCCAGGCTTGGCAGCCTAGAAACAAGAGAGGATAGTTTCTTCTTTTTCAGTTGGTTGTCTACCGACAGATACATCAGCGATGTTACAAAGGCTACCGTGAAAGTGCTGTAGGCGGCTATGACTGTGACAATATGGAAAAACAACCAAATACTTTTATACTCCGGCGGCAGTGACGCCCTTTCGGCGGTGATGAAAACGGCTAAAAAAAGGACGGCAAAAAGAGCTGGGACGGCAAAAGGAAAGACGGTACGGAAGCCGTATGACCTTTCCAGCAAAAGAATCACAAAGGTCATTGCCCAAGCCAGAAAAAGCAATGTTTCATAAAAAGTAAATATTGGAAAATAGCCGTAAGAGATAGCGCGGGCAACCATTAAAATGGTCAATGCCGAAAAACCAAGGAAAAGCAGCCTGCGGGCCATCATAAAAAGTTCTTTGCCGCTGCCGAGCAGATCCATGATAAAAAGGACTGCGGCGGCAAAAAAGAAGCAGAGCAACAAAGTATATAGCGCAAGTTCGCCGTTAATCACTGCCTGCCCCCCTCTGCAACTGCCCCGACCCGCTCATCTTCCCGCGAGGGGGCCAGATGGCCGTTTAACTCTTCAGTCAAATCGAAAAGCTGGCAAAGCGATGTCACAAAGACCTCGCTTCTGTCCTCCAGCGCAAATTCTTTGATGCGCAGTACCGGTTCTTTTAAGATGCGGTTGACGATGGCCCGGGTCAAGTTTTCCACATGTTTCTTCTCTTTGTCGTTCAAATTGGCCAGCTTCTTTAAAGAAACATCGAGCTCGCTCTGACGGATGGTCTCCGCCTTATGGCGCAGCGCGGCAATCAGCGGGGTCACTTCCTGTGTCTTTAGCCAAGTATGGAAGTGGGAGATATCTTCTTTGATAATCAACCTTGCTTTGACCGCCTCGCACTCGCGATCTTTTAAGTTGGCAGCCACCACCGCCTGTAAGTCGTCAATATCGTAAAGATAAACGTTGTCCAATTCATTGACCCGCGGGTCGATATCTCGCGGCACCGCAATATCAATCAGAAAAATGGGCTTGCCGCGGCGGGTGCGCATCACCGCCGTCATTTCCTCCCTCTCCAATATAAAGTGGGGAGCGCCCGTCGATGAAATGACAATATCAGCCTTAAACAGACATTCCCGCCGGTTCTCATAGTATTCGGCAACCCCGCCGTAAGAGTGAGCAAGTTTGTCGGCCCGCTCTTTTGTACGGTTCACCACGATCACTTCTTTCACACCCTGGTCATAGAGATGGCGCAATGTCAGCTCGCTCATTTTCCCTGCTCCCAGCACCAGCACGGTGCGGTTATCCAAGCGGCCAAAAATTTTCTTAGCCAATTCTACTGCGGCATAGGAAACAGAAGCAGCATTTTGGTTGATGCCAGTTTCTGTCTGCACTCGTTTAGCCGCAGTTACCGCTTGGCGAAAGAGAGCATGGAAGACAGCTCCTACCGTTTCCGCCTCATTTCCTTTAGCGTAAGCATCTTTAACCTGACCGAGGATTTGTGTCTCCCCTAAAATCATGGAGTCCAACCCGGCGGTAACCGTAAAGAGATGCTCCACCGCTTTTTCCCGGGTATGAATATACAAATTGGGCCGCAGCGCTGCTGTGTCAATCTCCTTAATTTCAGCCAGGAGCTGCATAATACTCTGCTGCAGTAGCTCCAGACCTGCACCCGCAACATAAATTTCTGTCCGGTTGCAGGTGGTAAGGATGACGGCTTCCGAAATCTCGCAGCTTGCTTTACAGAACGCCAAGGAACGCGTCAGCTGACTTTCTGAGAAAGAAAGCTTTTCACGCAGTTCGACCGGTGCTGTTTTATGGTTAATACCCAGGATCATTATTTCTGTCACCTGTCACACCTCACAAGGTAGTCGCCAGGCGGCGCAAATTTTAGACGTTGGCCTCGTCCTGACCCCTGATCCCAGTTTCCTCTGCCATCTGCCCTCACCCTAACCCTCTCCCAGAGGGAGAGGGGAGTTGCTTATGCCCTCTCCCCCTTTAGGGGGAGAGGGATAGGGTGAGGGGGTGAGGGGGGAGGGGTGAAGTTCGGCTAACTCACAGATGCCAACAAGTCCGACATCTGATTTCTGATCTCTCCTTAACCGAAGGAATGGATGCCGGAAAGGAGCCAAGCCACGCCGACCCAGGTAAAGAGCATGGCAAACCAGCCGACAGCCACCAGTGCCACAGTGCGCATCCCTGTCCAGCCGCGCGTAAAGCGCGCATGGAGGTAAACGGCAAACACAAACCAGGTAATCAGTGACCACATCTCTTTCGGGTCCCAACCCCAGTAACGACCCCAGGAGATATCGGCCCAAATGGCGCCGCTAATAATCATCACCGTCTGGAAGAGGAAACCAAAAGCAGAGGCGCGGTACATATACTCATCCAATAATTTTACTTGGGGCAGCGTCTTGCCAAGCAGGCTGCGGTCGCTCACTTTTTCCTTCAAGAACCACATTAAGGCTGCGGCGAAAGCAAGCGTGAAGCCGGCATAGCCAAAAACCGAGGTAAAAACATGAATGGTCAACCAATCTGACTGCAGCACCGGCGGCAGCGGCCTATGAGACCGGCTGATATAGACGGCGGGAATAATACTTGGGATCACAGTCAGATAAGCGAAATAGAGCATGGCGAGCGGCGTAAGGAAAGCACCTACCGCAAAATATTTGTCTTTGAGACGCCACTCACTCCAGATATAGACTAAAGCGGTGGCCCAAATGAACAGGTTGCCAAACTCGTAATGACCGACGAAGGGAGGGCGCTGCACATTGATTGTGCGGGTGACGATAAAGGCGGTATGAACCAGGAAGGCTACTTTCAGCAAGGTGGAAGCAAACGGCCCCCATTCTTTTTTGCCTGATAAATTTACCAAATAGCTGATGGTAGCCAGCAGATAGACGATAATCGCCAGCATAAACAACGTGTTTTCCACCTGCATACCCAGCGGGGATACAGGGATTAAGCCGGGGGGTCTCTCAAACATCGCTACTTTTCCTCCCTCGTTTTAATTTCTTCTTCGATTTTCTCCAGTGTCTGTTCAGTGCCAATGCGGTTGCGGAAGCCGCGGCCGCCGATCAATAACGTGCGCTTCCCCTCATCATAAACAGCCCAGAAACGGCTGGGGAAGAGAAAGAAGCTCATATAAAGGCCTAGTGTCATCAAAACGGAGCCGATAAAGAGATAGGGGCGGCCTAGGTTTTTAGAAATGGAGTAGACCGATGCCACATCAAACCCTGTTAATAAAACTTCCACATCGCCTGCCGCCGTTTCAATCACTTCCGGCTGGTCTAGCTGCAGAAAAACCGAGGCTTCGCGCTCCCCATCTCTCACCAGAATCCCGGCGGTTACAGGCCGCTCCGGCAAGTAATTGACGGAGAAGGGGCGTCCGTCTCTGCCCATGGAAAAGTTGGGGAAAAATTCCATCAGCTGAATATGCGTACCCTGGTCATCCAGGTTAATCTTATTACCCATCATAAACTTGTTCGCTTCCGTTTCACCTGTCACCGTATCTTTCAGCGTTATTTCAGGCAAATAGTGAAAAGTGGTATGATAGATGGTGGTGCCCTCGAAACGAATAGGATAATTGATGGAAAGAGTATCCTGGGCGATAGTTCTGCCATCCCGGGTAATCGTCATATCGGTGTAGACACGGGGACGAATCACGGGATTTTCTTCCTGTACCATGCGGACATCGGCAATGTCTACCCGAAAGCGACCTTCCGGCACAAAGAAATTGCTGCCGGCATAACCGCCATTTGTGTCTTCAAAGCCGGTGAGCGAACCGTAGGCGGCAGCCAGCAGAATCAAGAGCAGGCTGAAATGGGTGACGATCGAGCCGAAATAGCCGAACTTGCCTTTTTCGCCAAAAAGCACCGGCCCTTCCGGAGTTGCGGTGACAACAGTCCGCAAACCAGCCCTCTTGAAAGCATTCTCAGCCTTAACAAGCGGCTCGCCTGTCAGCTTAATGGCGGTATTAATCTGCATTTTTTTGATGGCATCAGCCGACATTGTTTTTTTAGGCCGGAGCGCTTGCCTGTAAAGCGGTCCGCAACGCTCCACGGTACAGAGAAACAAATTAAGCCCGGCAAAAGCCATGATCCCCAGAAACCACCACGAGTTATAGACGTATTCAATCGCCAGCTGCATTGGGCGGAAGGTGGCAAACAATGTGATGACTGACAACAAGAGCAAAAGAATAATCCCGAGCTGCATGGAGCTTAAAAAGCCGAGAATCTGCTTGACTGGACTTTCCGGCGCAATTTGCTGCTCTACCGGATTATCCACTACTTCTTTAACCAACGCAATCCCTCCAAATAGTATTTTCTTTGCGCCAATCAGCTGCCGCTTATTCCTCCGCTTCGTACCTGGACGGGCATCTGACCAAAATAGCGTGCGCCACAAACTGCTCATTATCAAAGCGTCCTTTTACCACAACATTGTCCGTTTCAAAAAGGTTCACTGGAACATTACCGGTATGGGTCACGCGATGAACCGCCCCCTCCATATCGTTCATCTCAAAGGAGAAAGTCTCACCATCAATTCCCTGCAGCGACCCGGGGACGGCAACACCTTTAATCTGCACATTTCTTCCTGATTCGGCTGCGGCCGCAAAGGATACATAGGATTCAAAAGCACCTCTGGCTGTGAAAAAAATCCCCACGCCAAAAACCACAATCATGACAATCAGGATTAGCTTATCATATCTCTTCACGGCGCTCTACCTCCCGCAGTTTCATATCCACCCGCAGAACATACAGAAACAGCCCCACCCAGCCAATCAACGTCACGGCTAACACAAAGCCCAACTCACCCACAGACTAGAACCTCCTCCTTAAGGCTTTTTTGTAAAACAAATTCTCCAACCGTTTTTGAATATTATACAGCCAAAGATAGAGCCCGCTGACACCTGCCACCGATGCCAGAAAGACCACCAGCATCTGCCGATCCATTTCAAAACTGCGCTCCACAAGGTTAACCAATTCCAAGTCGGGGTGCAGCGAGTAGTAAACCCGGGGTACGATAAAAACCAAAAACGGTACTGTCAGAAACGCAAGTACGGCGTAAACAGCAGATAGACGTGCGCGCATGTCACTGTCGGAAATCGCGCTGCGCAAAACAAAATATGCGGCATAAATCATCAGCAAAACGGCAATAGACGTTTGCCGCGGATCCCAGTTCCAGTACGCACCCCAAGCGCCTCTGCTCCAGATAGCGCCGGTAAAAGTAGCCAGGATACAAAAGACGGTGCCCAGCTCGGCGTTTATTTGCGCTTGTCTGTCGTAGCGAATCTCCCTTTTACGCAGATAATGAATAGAGTTTACCATTGCCATCAGGTAAGCAAGCACCGCAATCCAGGCAGCGGGAACATGGTAAACAATAATTCGGCCCATTTCACCCAGCCCCTGAGTAGCAGGCATATAAACAAAAGATGCTATTACTACGCCGCTCATCCAAATTCCCAAGATAATTTGCCAAGTCACTTTTCTTCGCCTCACTCTGCGCAAAATTTTCTCTAAGTAAAACAGCTTATTCGTTCCAGACATACTCAAACAGTAGAAGCGAGGCAGCCAACGCCACCCCATTATAAAAGAAAAGCATCAGCAAATCGGCGTTAATCGCCCCGGGCGGACCGCCGCCCAAGGCAGTTCTTGTGGCAGAAATAGCCCCAAGCATCAGCGGCAACAGAATCGGGAAGGAAAGCACAGTCATCAGTGAACCCTTTGCTCCTGCTTTAGCAACAATGGCTGCTAAGATTGTGCTGGCACCGGCCAACCCCATGGCACCTAAGAAGACGGTGGCCAGGAAACCGCCCACTAATACGACGGACAAATTCAACATAACAACAAAAAGAGGCACGACCAAGACAGTAAGACTAAAAAGCAGCACTACATTGAACAAGTATTTTCCTATATACACAGGCTCCGGCTCCGCCGCCATTTTCAAGGCAATTACCGTGCCTGACTCTTCCTCCTGAACAAAGGTGCGTGAGAGGCCCGCCATGGCTGAGAAGAAAAGAATAATCCAGAGGAGCGCCGCGGCAATATCAGTCATCTCCGGTCCCGACATAAAGCCTCCCACAGAAAAACTGACTGTTACCAACGTGGTAATGGCAAACATCAATAAGGCGCTATAAGCATACCGGGTGCGAAATTCAATGCGCAAATCCTTGCGCAAAACGGCTAAACTCCTGCTAAGCCAAGGAAAGCTGCTGGTCGCCATAGCACACCTCCCTAGGTTCGTTGGTAGCCATAATGACAATGCCCTTTTCCTTTTGGCGCCGGATAATCGTGTCCACCAAGGCCACCCCCACTTCGTCCAGATTAGCTGTGGGCTCGTCTAAAATCAAAATGGGAGGTTCATGGAGCAGTGCTTGGGCATATTTCATCCGCTGCTTCATCCCGGAAGAATACGTAGCCACATAATCATGGCCTCGACCTTTCAGGCCTACAAACTCCAAAATTTCACGAGCTCGCTGTAACGAAAAAGGCAATCCGCGCACTCCGGAAAAAAACTCTAAGTTTTCCACCGCCGACAACTCGCCGTAAAGCTCCAAGTCTGGGGAGACCAGGCCTACCTTGGCTCTTTTCTCAGCTGCCGTCAGCACATTGCCGCAAAGCACGAAATCCACTTGGCCCGATGTAGCGGGAACAAGCCCGCAGATAATGCGCAAAAATGTAGTCTTGCCGGCTCCATTATGTCCAAGGACTACAAAAACGGATCGGTCGGGGATGGTTATTGACACATCGGCAAATAGCCGGCGGCAGGAGTATTCTTTGCTCAGCTTTTTTACTGCCACATAGTTCTGCAACCCGCACCCCCCCAAGCTGTGATGAATGGCACAATCCTGCTACCAAGATTATAGCATCAAGATTGATAATAAAAGTGAACAATCTTTGTCCAAAGGATGAATTTTTTACTCTCAACACCTCTTTGTAGGGGCGGGTTTCAAACCCGCCCAAAAAAGATGCCACCACTGCGACACTTCCCATCGCATGAGAAAAGCGCAATATTTACTGCGCTTTCTTTTTATTCGCTACAAATTGTCCTATTCCTCTTTTTTATAGCCATAAGCACCAGACACTCTTACAAGAAATATGTTCAACGCACGATAAACTGCTGCCGCCATAAAGCAAAAATTACAAGTGTCCAGATTTTACGGCTGTTGTCGGCGCGGTTCTCGCGATGATCGGCGATGAGCTTTTGAATTTGTGTGCGCTCAAAGAATTCATCGAGCGCCGGGTCAGCAAGTAAAGCGGCCACTTCTGTGCCAAGCGGTCCCCGCAGCCAAACGCGGGTAGGTACCGGAAAGCCTCTTTTCGGCCGATTTGCCGCCGCCGGCGGCACAATGTCGGCAAAAGCCTGGCGCAAAGCTATTTTGGTCAGACGTCCGCTGATTTTGTATTTAGTAGGGATGGTGGCGGCAAATTCAAAAACGTGATGGTCGAGATAAGGCACCCGCAATTCCAGCGAGTTGGCCATCGTCATCTTATCTGCCTTAACCAGAATATCTCCCGTCATCCAGGTATGAATGTCGATATACTGCATTTTCTGCACATCATCGTAGGCGGCCGCCTCTTTAAAAAGCGGTGCGGTGATTACTGTCGGCGGCGGAAAATGCTTATTCTTTAAGAGTTTAATCTTTTCCTCCTCGCTGAAAATAAGGGCATTACCAAAATATCTTTCCTCAAGCGGCGTTTTAGCCCGACGCAAATAATTTTTCCCGGGAAGAAAAGAAGGCATCAGCCGGTGCGCCGCCTGCAAAAGCGGCTTAGGCAAACGGGATAAGGGTTGGAGCGACATTGGTTCCCTGTAAATACCATAACCGCCAAATACTTCATCCGCGCCCTCGCCGGAGAGAGTCACGGTGATTTTCTGCTTAGCCATTCGCGCCACAAAGTAGAGGGCAATCGCTGCCGGGTCTGCTACAGGTTCATCAAAATGCCAAACTAAGCGTGGTAAATGCTCCCAAAACTCTCCCGGCGGAATTAAATATTGATGATGGTCTGTCTCTAAAAAACGGGCGGATTCCTCCGCCTCCGTCAGTTCACTGTATCCTTTATCTTCGTAACCTACGCTAAAAGTTGACACCGGCCCCAATTCACGCAAAAGCGCCACAATCACAGTGGAATCTATGCCGCCGGAAAGGAAGGCGCCCCAGGGCACATCGGCTTGAGTATGCAGCTTAACCGATTGGCGCATCACCGAGCGGGTTCCTTCCAAAACATCTCCCCAGGAGAGAGCTGCGCTGGGCTTAAACTCCGCACGCCAGTAGCGCTTCAGCTTCAGCACGTTTTCGCGCCAAGTAAAAGTATGGGCCGGCGGAATCTTATAGACATCGGCAAACATCGTCTCCGGCTCCGGCACATACTGAAAAGTCAAGTAGTGAGGCAATGCGCCCTTGTTTACCCGCGCGGTAAAGCCGGGCAAACGGGTAAAGGCTTTAGCTTCCGAGGCCAAAGCAAACAGCTCCGCCGTTTCTGTATAAAATAGAGGCTTAATCCCAAAGCGGTCGCGGGCTCCAAAAAATTGGTTTTTCTTCTTATCGTACAAACAAAAGGCAAACATACCGCGCAGCCTTTTGACACATTCTTCCCCTTCTTCTTCGTAGAGGTGGAGAATAGTTTCGCTGTCAGTATCACTTTTAAAAATATGGCCTTTCTGCAAGAGCTCAGCTCGCAGCAATTTGTAATTATAAATCTCTCCATTAAAAACCATCGTAATGCTGCCGTCTTCATTCTCCATTGGCTGACGGCCCCGCTCTGAGAGGTCAATAATAGTCAAACGGCGAAACCCCAATAAGGCATGGCCGAAAGCGGCGGCAGCCGCGTCATCCGGCCCGCGGTGGGCAAATGTCGCGGAGAGCTGATTTATTTCCAACGGCAATTTCTTGCCTGCTTTATGCCAAATTCCCACAAACCCACACACTTGCAATCCTCCTGTCTTTACCCGCCTGAAGCGTCTTTGTCCGTCATTGCAGATACTGTAAATCGTAACTCCCGCCGACCTGCCCTCACCCCTGCCCTCTCCCAGAGGGAGAGGGTGCAGTATCGTAATTCCTGCCGCCCTGCCCTCACCCTAACCCTCTCCCAGAGGGAGAGGGGAGAGTGTTGTAAAGGGAGCGGGGAGAGTGTTGTAGAGGAGAGGGGAAGCGGGCATGTTTGCCTGCCATCACCAATATACGCTCTCTCCAGATTGCCTATGCCTAATGGAAGCGGAGAAATGTCGCATGTACGTCTAATGATGCGTCCCTTCGACAATCTTAATACCCAACTTGCTGATAGTCTCTTTTATTTCCGCTAGATGCGGACAGCGGGGATACTCAACAGCCATCAGCATGCAAGAGCTAAGATGAATAGTGGTAAGCCCGCTTTTTTGCAAGGATTTAACCAGGCGGGACACTCGCCGCCCTGAGCAGCCGCCGCAGGTAAAAAAGCCGATCAACTCAGCATCTTTTGGCGTACTTGCAAAGTGAAGACGACGCGCATTAAACGCCTTAAAGCAGCCTGCACCTGCACAGACCTCAGAAACCGTCTCGCAGCGCAAGACGGCTATCTTCTCTTGTGCTTTTATCAATCCTTCGTCTCCGGCTGATTGCTTATCAGCTGCTGATTCTTTATCCACAACGCCGTTTGCTTTGTCCCGCATCAAAATGCTCCTCCTTTTACTTAAAGATCCAGTTTATAATCGCCGTCTTTAATGAGACCGGATTTGCGGAAAACTTTGGCGAAAAGGAGCGCCAAAACAGCCGGTAAAATGTAATGCAGAAGCATTATTTTGAGCAATACCGGCCAAGTAAAGCCCATGGCACTGGCTGTGCCAATCTGTCCAACAAAGCCGCTGGTGCCCATTCCCGCACCGGCAGGGATATTTTCCATAGCGAAAAGGGTGGTGGCAAAGGGGCCCAAGATCGCTCCAGCCAAAGTTGGCGGCGCCAGAATCCAAGGGTTTTTGACAATATTGGGAATCTGCAGCATAGATGTGCCAACACCTTGTGAAATTAGACCGCCCCAACCGTTCTCTTTGAAGCTTGCCGCCGCAAAACCAATCATTTGGGCGGCACAACCTACGGTGGCAGCACCCGCAGCCAAGCCGCTCAAATTCATCATGATTGCCAAGGCGGCGCTGGAGATCGGAGCGGTAAGCGCAAGCCCCATCAGTACAGCCACAATAACACCCATCGGGATTGGATGCAATTCAGTGGCCTGCATAATAAGCTCACCAAAGCGGAGCATGAACCACTGGACGGCAGGCCCAACCAGCCTGGCTGCCGCAATACCGCCAGCAATAGTCAGAGCGGGCGTGACGATAATATCCACTTTTGTTTCCCGGGAAATAGCTTTACCTAACTCAGCTCCCACAACGGCTGCCACAAAAGAACCGGCCGGACCACCCGCCACCGCGCCGGCGGAACCGGTGATGACACTGGCAAAGAGAACGAGCGGAGGCGCTTTCAACCCAAAAGCTACTGCCACACCAATGGCCGGCCCCATCATACCCATAGCGGCAGAGCCGCTCTCGGCCAAAAAAGTAAAGATAGCTGCGGCACCAAAGAGATTTGTTAACTGCTCTCCGGCGGTGCGCAGGATAAGGCCGACAATCAGGGAGGCAAACAGACCGAGCGCCATCGCGCCAAGAGCGTCGATAAAATAGCGTTCCATAGAAAAAACGATATTCTTCCGTGCTAAAAAACTTTTCCCTTCCGGCATCTGCATCAGCCTCCCTTCTCTTTACGGCAATACAGTAATGCTGCCAACTTCACCGCCGGTTACCCGACCGATTACGGCGGCTAAAGTGTGACGTTTCTGCAGAGCCGCCACCAGTTTTCCCGCGTTTTCCGAAGCGACGGCTATTAATAGTCCGCCGGATGTCTGCGGGTCACAAAGCACACTTACTTCCCGACCGCCGATAATCTTTTCATCGGCAACCGTCAAAGCCGCTTCAACATACTTCTGATTGGCATAGGCGCCTCCCGGAACAAACCCCATGCCTGCCGCACGGAGCGCGCCTTGCAAGAGCGGAATCTTGCCAAAAGATAACTCCAGCGCCACGCCGCTCGCAAGCGCAAGTTCCCGGGCGTGACCCAAAAGGCCAAAACCTGTCACATCGGTGGCTGCATGAACAGGAACTTCACGCATAGCTGCCGCCGCAGCTTTATTTAGCTCTTTCATTGTTTTAATCGCCGCGCTAAGTTCAGTGGCGAATTCCGTCTCTGCTTTAGCCGCAGTTAAGACGAGTCCCGAACCAAGCGGCTTAGTTAAAACCAAAAGATCACCGCAGCGGGCGGTATCGTTTCTAATTAGTTTGTCCGGATGAACAATACCTGTTACAGACAGTCCATATTTCGGCTCCCTATCTTCTATACTGTGGCCGCCGATAATCAAGGCTCCCGCTTCAAGCACTTTGTCTGCTCCTCCATTTAGGATGGCTGCCAGAACCTCCGGACCAAGTACACAGGAGGGAAAACAGACTATATTCATTGCGGTGAGCGGTTCGGCGCCCATGGCATATAAATCTGACAAAGCATTGGCGGCAGCAATCTGACCAAAAGTAAACGGGTCGTCTACGACAGGAGTAAAAAAATCTAAAGTCTGCACTAAAGCAAGGTCCGGCCGCAGGCGGTAGACGCCTGCATCGGCAAAAGAGTCATGACCAACCAGCAAATTTTCATCCTTCATGGACGGCAGAAGGCACAGCACCTGCGCCAATACCCCGGGGGGCATTTTGGAAGCTCACCCACCACTGCCGGTCAATTGTGTCAGGCGTTTTTTCTCAATCTCCACAGTCTGCCTCCTCTCTAGCCAGTTCCAGCCGCCAGGGCACCCGCTCGTCACCTTGGCGTCTAGTCCATTTCAGTCGGTCAAATGTTTCCAACAACGGCAGCACAAATTTACGGCTGCTGCCCAACTTCATACGGAATTCACTCGCTGCCAGCGTCTCTTTTGTCTGAAAATGGCAAAGCAACTCCTCCTTTGCCTGCTTAAAAAATTGCTGATGCAGTGCCAACTGATTGTCTAACCGTACCAACTCACCCTGCGAAATTAAATATGCCACATAGTTTCCCAGCCGCTCCACCGACATGCCGCTCTTTTCCGCTGCCTCTTGCAACGTCGGCGGCATAAAGCCGCTCTGCCGGTAGAGATCTGCCAAGCCCCTGATCAGAGCGGCTTCCTGCTCCGTCGGTGCCGGCGTATGGCTAGCCAGCGCCACTAAATCATGGCTGGTCTTAAGCCGGCCTTCTTCTGTTAAATTGGCAAGCAGCCAGTCATAGATTTTCAGCGGGACACTCTTTGGCAGTGCGCTCTTTAGTTCCGCCCTTGATTTCCCAGGTAAAAGGTGATTGTTTTGATGCCAGTTTTCAAGCGCTGTTATAATCAGCTCTTCCCAATCATAAACTGCGGCCATATTCAGCCAAAGTTCATTCACAGCAATAATTTTGCCTTCTTCCGCCAATTTAGTTAGATTTTCGGCCAGTAAATCCGGTGCCATACCTGCCTTTTTTGCTAATTCATTTTGCGCCACTACGCTATCCCGGCGAATTTGCTGCAAAAGCGGTTCCGCCGGGTCACCTTTTTCCAGTTCTTTTAGTCTTGCCAGAATATCGGCTCTAAATCTTTTATGTTTGTCGGCAGCCACCGCCAGCACTAATCCGCCGCCGATAGTTGTCATGGGCGAAAAACTCCTGATAATCAGGCGATCGCCCCGCTGTGCCACCAGCCGCCGCTCCAGCCGAAGCTGCACAGGCGCTTCCTCGCCTTGCTTCAGCTCATCCCGATCCAAAAGTGCTATTCGCCCTACAGCACGCCCTGTGCCCAGATAGACATGAACACGTGTCAGGTTCTTTAGCGCTTTTGGGGCGCTTAGCAACAATTTCATGCTAACATCAAGCAAATATGTGGCAGTCAGCGACCCAGGCAGCGCCGCCACGCTGCCGCGAGGCAACGCCTCCTTTTCCAAACCGGGAAGATTTACCGCCACCCGCTGACCAGCCATTGCTTCCGGTAAAAGCTTCCCGTGCACCTGCACCTGACGCACACGAACAGTACGACCGACAGGCAAAATCTCCACCGCCATCCCCGGCTTGACAGTCCCCGAGAGCAGTGTGCCGGTAACAATCGTACCGAACCCGGGAACAGTAAATACTCGATCGATAGGGAGGCGCAGCGGTGCCCGATGATCCCTTGAGCGTAATTCTCCCGTCAGTTTATCAATGGTGGCCACCAATTCCACCAGCCCTCGTCCGCTCTGAGCCGAGACGCGCAAACAGACTGCTTCTGCCAAAAAAGTACCGGCAAGCGCCTCACGCACTTCCTCTTCCACCAAATCTAGCCAATCCTCATCTTCAGCAAGATCAGCTTTAGTCAAGACCACAATACCGCTGCCAATCTTCAGCAATTCCATAATCTCCAGATGTTCGCGAGTCTGGGGCATTACTCCTTCGCTGACATCTACCACCAAAAGCACCAAATCAATACCGCCGATACCGGAGAGCATGTTATGGATAAAGCGCTCATGCCCGGGCACATCTACTACCCCGGCCAGCCTGCCGCTTGGCAATTTAAAGGGGGCAAAACCAAGTTCGATGGAGATGCCCCGCTCTTTTTCTTCCCGCAGACGGTCGGTATCCTGCCCGGTCAGCGCTTTAATCAAAGCTGTCTTGCCATGGTCCACATGACCTGCCGTGCCGATGATTATGTGAGACACCGAAACACCTCTTCCTCCTCTGCCTCCGCTACTGTGCGCAAATCCAAAAGCAAGCGGTCGCCCTGGACGCGTCCCACCAACGACGGCTGACCGGAACGCAGTTTCTGCACCCAGTCGCTAAATGAGCCGCAGCGCGGACGCAAAACCACCAAAGTAGTAGGCAGTTTTGTCAGTGGCATCGCCCCTCCGCCCACAAAAGAGAAATCTTCGCAAGTATTGACTATCAACATATTTTGCCCATGCCTGCGCAGTCTTTCCGCTAAGTTTTCCGCTCTTTGTCTTAGGACTTCCGCCGACATCGACAACATAGCTAAAGCAGGGATTTCCCGTAGCGGCTGACCGGCAAGATAAATACGCAGCGTAGCCTCCAGTGCCGCCAAAGTAACTTTGTCAGGCCGCAAAGCCCGCATCAACTGGTTCTTTTTAAGCCGCTCGATAAACACCCGTTTGCCGAGAATAATGCCCGCCTGCGGTCCACCCAAAAGCTTGTCCCCGCTCAACGTCAGAAGATCTACGCCTGCGGCAATACGCTCCTTAACGAGCGGTTCCGGCTCAAGGCCAAATGCGCTCAGATCAAGAAAAAGCCCGCTGCCCAAATCTTCCATCACCGGCAAGCCAAATTCCAAACCCAATGAAACTATTGCCTCCACATCTACCGAGGAAGTAAAACCGACTACTCTGTAATTACTGGTATGCACTTTTAAAAGCAGACCGGTTTCCGCGTCAATTGCCGCCCTGTAGTCTGAGAGATGTGTTTTATTAGTCGTGCCCACCTCTTTTAAACCGGCACCGCCTGACGACATCACCTCAGGAATCCGGAAGCTGCCGCCGATTTCAACAAGTTCGCCGCGGGAAACAATCACCTTTTTCCCGGCAGCCAACGTATTTAGGCAAAGCAGAACAGCCGCCGCATTATTGTTGACTACACAGGCAGCCTCCGCCCCGCTAAGGGAGATCAGCAGCTTTTCCACATGCTGATGACGTGAGCCGCGCAGACCATCACTTAAATCCATTTCCAGGTTACAGTAGCCTGCGGCTGCCTTCATCGCCGCCTCTGCCGCCGCCGCAAGGGGCGCTCGTCCAAGATTAGTATGCAGCACTGTGCCGGTGGCATTAATTACCCGCCGTAGCGATGGCACTTCAAGCTGACCCAGCCAGCTTCCCAGCCGCAACGCCACTTCTTCCGGCGTTACACTCAAACCTAAAAGCTCTTCACTGCTCCCCGCCGCCAGAATCTGCCGCCTCAGCAAATCGACAATCTCCTGCACAGCCTGTACCAGCAACGCGTGAGGATAACGGCTCTCCGGATAAGCTCGCTTATATAAATTGACGGTCACGTCCACCGCCGGCAGTGAGCGCAAACTTGCCTCGCGCCAATTTTCAACCATCTATATCACCTACCGATATATCACCAACCGACATTTTACCGGTCTTTATTTTTCCCGCAGAAAAACCTTAGATTCCCCTTGCCTGCAAATCCCACCTTGCATGCAGATCCCCTCTAACATGCAAATTCCCTCTAGCATGACATGCAAATCCCCTTTTGCTTGCAACTCTCTCCCCCGACAAATATTCTTCCCCCCTCACCCTAACCCTCTCCCCCCATGGGGGGCGAGGGCAAAAGCTGCATATCCCCTCCCCCTCAATAATCCCCTTCTCCTTCAAAATTCCCCTCCCTTGGAGGGGTGGTGCGCAGCACCGGGGTGGTCTCACCCCACTCAGCCTTCTCTCCCTGCAAAACCACTACCACAAGAACCGTCCCCTTGGTTGTCTCCTCGGTTGATTCTATCCCGCACAATCCTGGCAAAAAAGCGTAAGTCGCTAAGATTATTCTGCAAAACAGCTAAGACTATCTGCGGATCAATCTTTTCATAGTTATGGACAATCACGTTGCGAAACTGCGCCATTTTTTTAAACTTCAGCAAATCTTCCTTAGGAAGTATTCCCGCTTCGACAAGAATGGTCATGATATCGCTGTAATCCTCCGGAGTACGCAACCCCAGAGCGGCGATTAAATGTTTGCCTATATCCAAGCAACTTTCCACCGCCTTGTGCAGAGAACGCTCAATATGGTTCCTCAACACCTTATCAGTCTCCAAATCAGCCACCGTAAGGTGCTGTTGTTCTTCAAGGTCTCCAATATACTCCACTAAACTGTCAAGCTTTCTCTTAATGAAAACATGATCAACCATATTCATAACCTTCCTAATCTGGCCGATGCACAAAATTCATATATGGGACTCATTTCAAGATACTGTCCGATAGCGGCCGCCTCAAGCATAACACGCCTTCTCGGGTCATTATCGACGATAAGCTGACCGTGCTTTCTGATTTGGTAGCGCAAAGAAATAGATGCTGCTTCAAAATCTACCACTTGCACTACCCTGTGGACCAACTCTCCCAAAGCTATCTCCAATTCAAGGCGCCTATCGAAGCGAGCCGGCTTATCTCCTGCTGCGGCGCTAAAAATCACCGCCAGATCAACATCGCTGCGTTCCGTCATCCGCCCCTGAGCAACCGAGCCAAACAGATAAGCAGCAGCTATGTCCGACTGAATTTCCAAGTATTCCCGAACGACTCTGGTTATCTCATCAGGCGTCATCTTCTCACCATCCGTTCTTCTTTATCTTAACAAACACTATCACCGCGTCAATCAAAGTATATTACATTGTTTCGACCGAGAGCTTCTTCTCCCACTCCCAAGCCGTGCGCACAATAGTCTCCAGATTGTCATACTTAAGCGTAAAATTAAGCAGCGCCCTGCTCTTTGTCACATCAGCCACCAGCGCCGGTGGGTCGCCGGGCCTTCTGCCGGTCGGCAGAACACTAAAATCCCGTCCGGTAACCTGCTTGACCTTCTCCACCACTTCCAATACTGAATAACCGCGACCATACCCGACATTAAACACATCGCTTTCCCCGCCGGCAAGCAGATATGCAAGCGCCGCCAAGTGAGCCTCCGCTAAATCACTGACATGAATATAATCGCGCAAACATGTGCCGTCCGGCGTTGGGTAATCGGTGCCATAGACCTCAAGCCGGGGAATCTTCCTGGCGGCCGCCCTGGTAGCCAGCGTCACCAAATGCGTAGCCGCCGGCTTTCGCTCCCCCAGCTCACCCTCGGGGTCGGCGCCTGCGACATTAAAATATCTCAGGGCAATATACTTAAAAGCGGTGACACGCGCCAAATCAGCCATAACCTGCTCCATCATCGCCTTAGTATGCCCATATGGATTGATTGGCAACAGCCTGCTATCCTCAGTCGCAAAACCATCTTCGACTATCCCGTAAACCGAGGCGCTGCTCGAAAAAATGAGTTTATCCACGCCGAATTCCAGCATAACCTCGAGCAAATTGACCGTGCCCAGCAGATTATTGCGGTAATAAGAAAGCGGCTTTGCCACCGAATCAGGTACGATGCTCAATGCGGCAAAATGCATCACCGCGTCAGGCTGTTCTTTACCTATAATCTCACGAATTGCCTCTTTGTCAAGTAAATCCGCCTGATAAAACCTGCCGTATTTTACAGCCTGCCTAAAGCCGGTAGACAAATTATCAAGCGTTACCACTTCATAACCCCGGCTGCCCAACAGCTTAACTACATGACTGCCGATATAGCCGGCGCCCCCGGTTACCAATACCTTTGTCATCGTCTCTGGCATAGCCATTCTCCTTTTCATGCCCTGTGAATTCCTATCTTTCCCTATGCCCCTTCACCCTAGCCCCAATCCAGACCTTTGCCCTCACCCTAGCCCTCTCCCACAGGGCTAACCCTTACCCACACTTAACACCGGAGTATTATGGCCATGCTTCCAGGGGAGGGAGGGATTCTTCGCCCCTGATGATGCCATACATCTCGGAGGCAGTATCTAAGCGCTGTAGACCACGCCATAGTGTTGTAGTGCCGGGGCAACCATCTCGTTTCCTTCCTAAGAATCCTCCCAACTTCGCCACCATGTATAT
>JAGXTL010000049.1 GCA_018333635.1 Dethiobacter sp. | reverse complement strand
TGTAAGGGGGTGTGCCCCCTTACTCTTGCGGGGTGCTCAGGGCCCGCAGGCCCGCCGAAGGGGCGGCAGCCCCTAGCGGATAAAAAAGACGCGTCAACTGAAAGAAAACGCGAAGCGTCTTTTTTATGCTTTGAATCAAGGGAAAAACATCAGCTTTCCAAAAGTCTTTTTGCAATAGCCTGAACACGGGTACCGGCAGCTTTTCCTTTTATCAGGGGCATTAGCTTATTCATCACCTGGCCCAGCTCTTTTGCTGAGCCGGCGTTTACTTCGGTAATGATTTGCTTTGTTAATGCTTCCAGCTCTTCATCACTTAATTGCTGGGGAAGATAGGCCGCAAGGATGGTAATTTCCAGTTCGCTTTCTTGTGCTAAATCGTCGCGGTTGCCTTTTTTGAACTCAACAATTGAATTTTTTCTCTGCTTGATTTCGCGCTGAATTACGGTGAAGATATCTTCATCCGTCAGTTCGGTGCGTTTTTCTATGCTCTCATTTTGAAGAGCGGCAAGCAGCATACGTAAAGTGCTTAGTCGCTGTTTTTCGCCGGCCTTTAACGCCTGCTTCATGTCAGCCTGGATTTGTTTAAGCATCAGTAGACCCTCCCTTAGAGGCTGTTTCAGTTTCCATTATAGTGCCGGCTGTCAGTAAAATCAAATCTTAATTCAATTCAAAAGTGGCTTAGCACAAGGACGAGCTGTCAGAGCTAAGCTTAATATAGCTTCGCCAACGTCGTTCCCGGGTAATAGTGCAATAAGATTTGTTCGTAAGAATAACCTTGTGCGCTCAGTTCCCGTGAGCCCCACTGACTCATCCCCACGCCATGGCCATTGCCTCCGCCGCGGAAGCGTACGGTGTTAACAATTCCCCGCTCGTCATGCTCAAGATCAATCACCATAAAGGAACTTGGTAACAGCGGATAATTGCTTAAAAATGGTTCGAGGTGGCGCCAGAGAATAATATCCCTTTTGCCGTCTATGCTGAGGGGACGCAGGGTGAAACGGATGGTATATTCTTTGACCAGGCGGAAGGTGCCGTTTGTGCCTGCAATTTCCAATTCCATGATATTGCCACCGGCACCACGGCGGATGACACGGAGATCTTTCAGTTTGCCTAAAGGGTCATTGGGGATTGGCAACTCTGCCCATGTATTGCCTACGCGGGTCAGAACATAACTTGGCTGTGCCTTTTGGCGCTCCGGCAGAAAGTGGCCAATTACAGCTGTCAGTTCCGCACCTGACATCTCCACAGCCCAGCGAAACCAAGGAGAGGCTTTATCATAAGCGTCCCAGGCAGTGGAAGCAAAAAAAGCTCGGGCGCCATCTTCGCTGGAAACGTCAGGGAATGTCTCTGCGTTCGTTTGCGGCCGAGAAACAAGATAGGGGACTGAATTTGCAGGAAAGGCCCGGGTTTGCGGGTCATGCCAGGTTTCAGCAAAATTGGCTGTTACGCCGGATGAGGTGGAAAAAAAACGGGTATCAGCGATTTTACCCTGATAGTTGACTACTAGTCCGGCGGTTTCCCTTACTGCCCTAGTGCTGATTTCCTGTTTGGGAATATTGTTATAAACTTGGGATGCGGTGCTGTCGTCCACGTGGGCGGCAAAGCGGCGAAAGCCGCTGCGCAGGATGGCAGCCACTGCATAACTGCGTGCCGCCACCGCCTGAACTTTAAGGGGAGTTAGCCCAAAGGAGACCGGCATTTCGCTTGGGATTACGGAATAGAGATAATTCTCCAGCGGCAGTTCATTGACGAGAAAGACCTCTCCGTTCATGGCCGTCATTTCCAGCTGTCCGTAGTAAGTAGGGGTAAATGCCGGATTGCCGCGCTGAAGTGACTCGGCGCGGAGTTGGCCACCGCTTGCTACGAGATAGATCCTGTTTTGAAACTGTTGACGCTCTCCGGAAGGGAGGGTAACAGTTGTTATATTCTTTTCTGCAGAAAAGATAAGTTGCTGACCGGCCATAAACTGCCGTGAGATACCGGCCACCTTATCGCTTAGCAGAAAAGAAGTATCGGCAGTCAGAATTATTTTCCGGTGTCCCAGACCGGCAAAACCGTTGCTGTTAATTGCTACTCTAATGTTGCGGGGAACAAAATCTTGAGGCAGGAGAACAGCAATGATTTCCCCCTCTTTTTTGAAGAAAGTCAGATTTTGCATGCCCACAATAGACTCATTGCTTTCTGCTATACGGTATTCCTCTCCCTGGCGGCGGAAGAAAGCAGCCTCTGCCGCAAGCGGAAATATTCCGAGCGCTTCTCCTTCCAGTTTTTCCGCAGTCATCATTAGCAATTTTGGCACAAGAATTTGCTCAAATTGCGTGAAGAGAACAATTCTGCCGCCAATGCCGACTAAAGACCCTACCTTTCCTTCCTCAAGGCTGTTTCTTGCTGCGGTTAAAGAGTTATTGCCCTCAAGTGTTATCACCTGACTAGTAGCCAGCAGAAATGTAGCCTTTTCAGCCGACACCTTCTGGAGTAGAGCGATTGGTGCCGCAATAAGCTGGGGAAAAGAGGCAATTTTCCAGCCATCTTCGGTTCTCTCCAGTTGTGCTGTGATAGTTTCAGTCCACCCTTGCCCAACGGTGACCTCTAATGTGACTGTTGCCCGGGAAAAAGAATGAAGCTTTGGCTCGGCTATTTCATCCAGCAAAAAAATGCCAGGTGTACTTATGGCCGCTAGCAAAGCATCATTTTTTTGCAAATCGGGCAGCAGGTAATTTGCTGCTGCCGGGTTGCCGGCTGCCACTAAGTCGGCATATTGTTTGACAGCGCACAATATTTCGCCTTTTGCCCGGTTAGCAAGAGCTGTGCAGATAAAGAAGGCTGCCAGAAAAAGGAGAAGGAGAATTGCTGCTTTTTTCATCGCTGAATCTCCTTAAAATAGTTATTGCTGCTGTGCAGAGCAAATCTGCAACTGACACCTGAAATATTTCCATGAATGAATAAACATTCCCTGCAGGGTTAACAAAATTTAAGCATTTACACGAACAAATGTTTGTGATAAAATAGGAAATATTAGGAAAAGAGGGAATAAGATGCTGGCCAGTGTAACCGGCTGCACGGTAATGGGAATTGAGGGCAGAATGGTAGAAGTGGAGGTTTACTTGTCTGCGCAACTGCCTAGTTTTGATATTGTTGGCTTGCCGGATGCGGCAGTACGCGAGGCGCGTGACCGTGTGCGTGCAGCCATAAAAAATAGCGGATATAAGTTTCCGCAGCAGCGGATTGTGGTAAATTTGGCACCGGCAGACCTGAAAAAGGAGGGGCCGCAGTTAGATTTGACGCTGGCTGTCGGTATCCTAGCCGCAAGCGGCCAGCTGGATCTTGCAAATCTCCCGTTGGCCGTCTTTGGAGAGCTGGCTCTTGACGGTGCTCTTCGTCCCGTGCGAGGAGTATTGCCCATGGTTATGGCAGCCCGGGACACAGGGGTTAATACAGTTCTTTTGCCACTCAGCTGTGCGGCAGAAGGATCACTGGTGAGCGGGGTAGATATTTTAGGCACGTCATCACTAGCTGAAGCTATTGCCATCCTCAGCGGCAAGCAGGAAGCGCCTGCGGTAGTGATGCCGCCTCGCTCGCTGCCGCTTACGGGAGCAGATTTTAGTCGGGTCAAAGGGCAGGAAGGGGCTAAACGTGCGCTGGAAGTGGCGGCCGCCGGGAATCATAGTGTGATGATGTCAGGCCCCCCCGGGTCCGGAAAAACAATGCTTGCCCGTTGTTTGCCTACCATCCTGCCATTTCTCAGTGATGAAGAAAGCCTAGAGACGACAAAAATTTACAGCGCGGCCGGGCTGCTGCGAGAAACGGCTACTCTGATTTCTAGGCCGCCTTTTCGGAGTCCTCATCACACAATTTCTGCTGCTGCGCTCTGCGGAGGAGGCAGCTTGCCCCGTCCCGGCGAGGTGAGCCTATCGCACAATGGTGTTCTTTTTTTGGATGAGCTGCCTGAGTTTCGCCGGGAAACATTGGAAGTGCTGCGACAGCCACTGGAAGAAGGATTTGTGACGGTGACGAGGGTTCAGGCTGCTTATACCTATCCTGCCCGTTTCTTATTTTTGGCGTCAATGAATCCGTGTCCATGCGGAATGTATTCTGACCCTACTGTGGAATGTATATGCAGTGAAGGGCAGGTCCGCCGCTATCGTCACAAAATCTCCGGGCCGCTTTTAGACCGGATTGATGTTTATGTTGAAGTAGCACGCCTCCGTTATGAAGACTTAACCTCAAGAAAGGAGGTTAAGTCTTCTAAAGAGATGGCTGAAAGGGTGGATCTGGCCAGAGAACGTCAGCGGCGACGTTTTGCTAAAGATAATATTTCATGTAATGCGCAGATGAATAATCAACACGTTCAATTGTATTGTGAACTGGATGCCGCCGGACGTGATCTCCTCCGGAACGCCTTTTCCCGGCTGCATCTTAGTGCCCGCGCTTATGACCGAATCCTGAAAGTGGCCCGCACGATCGCAGATTTGGATGAAGAGCAAAAAATTCAGACAAAGCACCTGGCGGAAGCAATCGGCTACCGGCAAAGCGAAAGCTTTTCCCGTTTAGCATAGAATCAGGAGCTGCTTTGATTGTCATCTTTAGCTGATAACCGCTTTATGGTGTGCTATGATCTCGCGCAGTGCTGCGTCTAATGAATAGCGCGGGCTATATCCGAGCTGCCTCAAACGGTTGATATTAGGCACTCTTTTTCTTGTTTCCTCAAAGTTTGAGCCGAAGGCGGCTCGATAAGGAATAAATTCGATTGGCGAAGAAGATGAGCTTAAGCTGATTATTTTTTTTGCCAGCTCTAAAATGCTGATTTCTTCGAAACCACCGAGGTTGTACACCTGACCGAGTGCACCTTCAGCAATGATCAGTTCCACACCGTCTAAGATATCTTCTATATATCCAAACGTTCTCGTTTGCGAACCATCCTCGTAGACGGTGAGCGCCGAACCGGTTAGAGCTTGCCGGATAAAGTTGGGGACAACCATGCCGTAGCTGTCAGTCTGGTAGCTGCCGATGACATTAAAAAAGCGGCCTATTTTAATTTTTGTGCCGCGCTCCCGGAAATAAGCCAGAGATAAGTGGTCTTCCACAAGTTTACCTACTGAATAAAGCCAACTTGCTTTATCGCTGGCACCGAGCAGAGAGTCATCTTCTTCCGCGACCGATGAGCGCTTGATCTTTCCGTAAATTGCTGATGAAGAAGCGATAAATATTTCTTTTTGCTGGAGGGTTGCTGCTTCCAGTAAATTTTCTGTGCCCAGGTAACTGATTTTTAAGGTCTCAATTCCTTTGCGCATCGCTTGGCGAACGCCTACTACGCACGCCAGGTGAATAAGATAGTCGGCAGTAGTGACCAAACGCGAGACCAATTCCCGGTCGGTCACACATCCGACTATAAGCTGTACATTTTTTTCTTTTAGTTGTTTTGCCTGCCCTGTAGTAAGATTGTCAAGGATGCTTATTTGATGCCCTTTCTCTAGGAGGCGTTCTGTCAAATGCGAACCTATAAATCCCGCTCCGCCTGTTATAAGATAATGCATGCTCGAGACTCCTTTCAAAATGCTCTTGTATATTTTATTAGCAGGCGAAGAGCATGGTGCTTAGCGCTGTGGAGCAAATAATTGTCCGGTTCATATCATGTAAAGAGACCATCAGAAACGGAGTGGTTCGGCTTTGCATGAGATTAGCTGCGTTCGGCAGTTTAGGAAAATAGGAGTGGTGGGGTTGGGCTATGTCGGTCTGCCGCTAGCAATGCTAGCCGGTATTAAAGGCTGTGACGTCTTAGGGATTGACCTGAATAAGCAGAAGGTTGCCACTCTTCTCTCTGGCAGCTCATATATTTCTGATGTGCCTGATCAGGAGTTGCAAGCACTGCTTAGTGCCGGAAATATCCTGATACAATCTGACTATAGCGAGCTGTCAGATTGCGATGTGATCGTGATTTGTGTCCCCACGCCTTTGACAGAATGGAAAAAACCGGATTATTCAAGCCTGATAGGAGCGGTTAAGGGAATTGCCGCCGTTCTTCGTCAAGGTCAGTTGGTGATTTTGGAAAGCACTGTAGCGCCTGGCATAACTGAAACTACTGTTTTGCCGTTACTGGAGGCAGGCGGGCAAATAGGCGGAAAAGATTTTTTTCTCGCCTATTCGCCGGAGAGAATTGATCCTGGCAATAAATCGTCTGGCTTGCATAATACCGCCAAGCTGGCGGCCGGCCTGACTGAGCGATGCCTCTATTATGCGCAGCAAATGTACCAGTCTCTTGGCATTGAGGTGATTCCCGTTCGTGCCTTAGCAATCGCAGAAATGGCTAAGCTTTTGGAAAATACTTATCGAGACATCAATATTGCCTTTATTAACGAGTTGGCGCAGGTTTGCCATGCCTGTAATATCAATATCTGGGAAGTGATCGACGCGGCAGCCAGCAAGCCGTTTGGTTTCCAGGCGTTTTACCCCGGGCCGGGAGTGGGTGGGCACTGCATTCCCGTTGATAGCGTTTACTACTCCAGTTGGGCTAGGGCTAACGGCTATCCCGCAAAACTTGCGGAACACGCTCGACTGGTTAATGCCGCTATGCCAAAGTATCTGGCAGACAGAATCAGCGAACTGTTACAGTCCGTGGGAAAAGTGCTGTCTGGGAGCAATGTTTTGGTTTTAGGTGTGACTTATAAACAAAATATTGCTGATCTCCGCGAATCTCCCAGTGTTGAGCTCATCAAAGAGCTTTGCAGGAGAGGCTGTAACGTTTGCTTCCACGACCCTTATGTGTCGGAAATCAGCTTAAATTCAGCTCAGATAGAGAGGGTTGCTTTAGATGAACACGTAGTTTTGCGACAGGACTGTCTTGTTTTAGCAGTGGCGCATAGCGCATATAATTTTGCGTGGTTGTCTGAGGTCAGCACGCTAATTTTCGACTTGACCAATGGAATGGCAAGATTCCCGCAAGAGAAAATAAAAAAACTATAGTTATGTCGCCCTCACCCTAGCCCTCTCCCAGAGGGAGAGGGGAATGTTGTGGAGGGAGAGGGGAATGTTGTGGAGGGAGAGGGGAATGAGCTGGAGGAGGGAGCAGGAACTGCCCTCACCCTAGCCCTCTCCCAGAGGGAGAGGGGAATGTTGTGGAGGGAGAGGGGATGAGCTGGAGGGAGAGGGGAATGTTGTGGAGGGAGAGGGATTCAGTCGCAGTAAACGCTTGCGGCCAAAGATGTCATCTTTAAAAACAGGCTCGTAACGATTACCCCAACGCTTTAAGGTGTCTCTGATGACCCATTCGGTTAGCTCATTATAAATTTGCTTTAAATTAGTCTGGTTTCCACTGTGCCGCCTGTGATAATACATTGTTTGATCAAGCCAGTAAAATTCATGGTTTTCGATTAAGCGGAAAAGGATTTGTTTGTCTTCCATATAGCGGCCTTCATACGGATCGGCAATGGGCCATCCGCCTACATTTCTTAAGGCAGAAGTACGATAAAAGCGAGGCCACTGCGAGCAGTCAGCCAGCATAAAATCATAGCGATCGCTAAACGAACGGTTTCGCCAGATTTCACCATTTATAATTCTGCCGTCATGACTTTGAATCACCAGTTGGAGATTGCCGCTGATTAAGGCCACCTTTTCCGGTAGTTGCTCAGCCGCAGTATGCAGCAGGGCCAATGTGTTTGAGTGAAACCAGTCATCGCTATCAAGTTGGATGGCATATGGCGTCCTGACTAAGGCCAAGCCCTTGTTTAGACTCTTTGACTGTCCGAGGTTCTGCTGATTAGTAATCAGCGTAACGCGGTGGTCGGCAAGATAGTCTTTGGCTGCGCTGATGCTATTGTCTGTAGAAGCATCGTCAATGACAATTACCTGCCAGGATGGATAAGTCTGCTGAAAGACACTGGCAAGCGCTTCCGCTAGATAGCTGCCTCCATTGAAGGAGGGAAGAAGAACGGTGATTGTCGCCGTCAACTTTTCTCTCCTCACTTTACAGATCGAATAAATTAACGATACCGATCCGACTCGCTGAGATAAGCCTCGAAAATATACTGTGGCTCTATTTTGTGATATTTCATGACTCTTTTTGTGATTTGCCCAGAATCCGGAGTATTGATCAGTAAATTGCGGCCGAGAATATCTGCCTCGCGCAATGCTTTAGCCAAAGCGTCTCTTGCGGTAAGATTTGGGAAACGAATACCACGGTGCTGATGACCTCTTCTGATTCCTAAATTTGCAACCTTAGCTTCAGCGTGAGTCATTATTTGTCTTTCTGTTAAAACTGTTTCCTGGGCTAGGACAAAGGTTTCGGTAGCTCCAAGCGAAACTACAGAGCAGGGAAGATGTTGTTCCAAAGCGTGCAAAATTTTTGTCATCAATTTGCCACTATTTAAAATCAATGCTTTATCTGACCGCCTCTCTGCGCAAAGAGTGTCGACTGTAACTTTAGTTTACTAAATTACTATGACGGCAAAGATTATAATTTACCTATAGTGGCGGAGGAATCTCTCTTTAGCCGCAGAATATATTTTATAGCATAGGAAACAGAGGTGTAAGTATGAGCGAATGCGCAGATTGCAAAGTGTACAAATGTTGCCATGGGGAAAGCTTTCCGTCTAATTGTCCCGTTATAAGCGAATCGGCCTTGTTAGGCAAAGCATTTGACTGCTACCATACTGAAGATTTGGAAATTGCCAGGGTGGCTGCGGTGGTGGAAATGGAAGGACAGGGCTGTTGGCCGCGCCTTCGTGAAATTATGGAGTTTGCCGAGCGGCTTGGCAGCCGCAGAGTAGGGCTTGCTTTTTGTGTGGGCTTACGGGAGGAGGCGCGCATTTGCACAAAAATTCTTGAAAGCAATGGCTTTGAAGTAAGATCAGCCATCTGCAAGACCGGTTCTGTAGAGAAAAAAGCCATTGGCGTAAATAATGAGCTCCATCCGGCAAAGTTTGAGCCGATGTGTAACCCGATTGCGCAGGCTGCTCTGTTGGAAGAAGCCGGGTGTCAGCTGCATATTATCTTGGGTTTATGTGTAGGTCACGACACATTATATTTTAAGCATGCTAAAGTGCCTGTGACTGTGCTGGCCGTTAAAGACCGGGTACTTGCCCATAATCCGCTGGGTGCCATCTATGCCGGACATTTTTACGGTAATAAACTGAAAAATGTAATAAAAAAGAAAGACTAGTTAACTAGTCTTTCTTTTTTGCCATAAGTTGGTTATGCAGTCTGTCTAAACATGCCACATTATTAACCCAGTACAAGGTGCGTCTTGCTTCTTGATATGATAACCATTGGTGATCGGTATGCTCAGAGGAGATGCTGATGGCCGGCGGGTCGGCAACTTCCATCGCCAGCACTGCGACAGAGTAAGGAATGCCTTGCATTTCAAAGCAAAAGACGTGGTTTAGGTCTATGAGGCGCTCATAGATTTCTAGACCCGTTTCTTCGCTTGTCTCTCGCAAAGCAGCTTCTCGGTTTTTTTCTGTTTCTTCGATAAAGCCGGTGACAGGCTGCCAATAACCGCCTAGTTTCCGGTTTCTTTTCAGTAAAAGATATTTTGGTTCGCTTTCTTCCCAATGATATATAAACACCATGATGCAACGTCGCGTCAGGGCTTATCACTCCCTTAAAAAATCTGAAATACTCAGGCAGCGTAAATATTGCACACTAAATTTCTAAGTTCTACTATAACTGGAAAAAATGGTCTAGGCAACTAGTCCTTTTTGCAAAAGACTCCTTTTCTTTAGCTCTGCTCAATGATAAAATCAAAAACAATAGAAATTGACGTAGATGCCCCCTATATAAGACGGAGGTATCATTAGAGGGACGAAAATATCCCTCACCCTAGCCCTCTCCCAGAGGGAGAGGGGATTTTTAAGCGTGTGATAAATCAAAGACGAGGAGGATTAAATTATGTTTAAAAAAGTTTTAATTGCTAATAGAGGCGAGATTGCTATTCGTATTATTCGCGCCCTGCGGGAGATGGAAATCATTTCAGTGGCTGTTTACTCAGATTCCGACAAAGATAGCTTGCATGTTCTTTATGCCGATTTAGCCTATCCATTGTTTGGAGACAGGGAAATAGAAACTTATATGGATATCGAAAAAATTATTAAATTGGCAAAGAATGTCGGTGCTGATGCAATTCATCCCGGTTATGGGTTTTTGTCTGAGAAAGAGGAGTTTGCGAAGGCCTGTGAGGAAGCAGGTATTGTTTTCATCGGACCCAAAAGCAAGGTGATCGGTTTAATGGGTAACAAAATAGCGGCCAGAAAATTGATGATTGCTTCAGGTGTGCCTGTTGTGCCTGGAACGGAAGAAGCCGTTTCCGACCCGGAAAAAGCGCAGAAAATTGCCGGTGAAATCGGTTATCCCGTATTAATTAAAGCTGCGGCCGGCGGCGGGGGAGTGGGAATGCGGGCGGTGCAAAAAGAAGAAGATTTTCCCGCTATGCTGGAGAGAGCTCAACAGCAAGCCGGCTCAGTTTTTGGCGATGCCTCTGTTTTTATAGAAAAATATATGGATCAGCCCCGCCATATTGAATTCCAGCTGCTTGCTGATAACCACGGCAATATTGTCCATCTCGGAGAAAGAGAGTGTTCTATCCAGCGCCGATATCAGAAGATTATTGAAGAGTCGCCGTCAACAGCTCTTACAGCAGAAATAAGGCAGAAAATGGGAGAAGTGGCCTTGGCTGCAGGGCGAGCCGTAAATTATCAAGGGGCAGGAACAATTGAATTTATTTACAGCAAGGGAGATTTCTATTTTTTGGAGATGAACACTCGTATCCAGGTAGAGCATCCTGTGACAGAAATGCTGACAGGCGTTGACTTGGTCAAGTCGCAAATCAGGATAGCTGCCGGTCACCCGTTGCCTTTTGGGCAGGAGGATATCAGGTTTAACGGTCACACGATTGAATGCCGTATTTGCGCGGAAGATCCTTTAAATGGTTTTTCGCCTTCTCCCCACAGGATAAAGGGCTACCGCTCCCCAGGCGGCTTTGGTATCCGTATCGACTCGGGCGTACATCTTAACTATGAAATACCGACACATTATGATTCGATGATTTCCAAGCTCTTAGCTTGGGGAAACGACAGGGACGAGGCTATCGCACGGATGAGGCGCGCTTTGCGTGAGTACATTATTATCGGGCCGAAAACAAATATTCCTTATCTTAGGGCTGTGCTGGATAGCGAAGTATTTAAACGCGGGCAAATAAATACTAAGTTTGTTGAGGAACATACACATCTTTTTGAAGATGCGAGAGTTTTAGTTGCCAAAGATGAAGCGATTCATAAAAAGTTATCCGGCTTGCTTAAAGCGCATTAAATTTGCTCTTGAATTATTGGAACTCAATTAGGGGGCTCTGCGGGAAATGCTCGTTTATGTTCCGCTAATTCTTTGCGCACCAAAGCGTCTTGCCATGTGTCGCGCATGGTTTTAGCGTTAGCTTCGCTTCTCCAACTGATAATATCAAAATACCTGTCAAGCTCAACTCGCAATTGACGATTGTCGCTTTGCTCATACAATAATAGAGCTGCCCCCAGGCCTGCACTGCCTGCGCGATAGAGCACAGTCGTATCAAACTCATCAAGTGTGCCGGAGAGATAGCGCTTTGCGTTGTAGTTAGTGACCAGAGCGTCAGTATTGATTACACAAAGCAGGCAAAGCAAAGCCGCGCCGGTGAATGCCGCCAGGCGCACGACGGAAAACCGCGTTCTTTGCCGTATAGCTATCGCTCCGAACACTATGGCAAGAAAGATTAGAAAGACACCCGGCAGCAGGCGCTGCACAGTCAGTCCGAAGATGCTGATATACAGCGCCAATTTGCTGAAGGCGGTAGCGATCAGCACGAGTGTAAGCATTGCCAGCAAGGTGTTGAACGCACGGAGCGCTGCACTTTGCTGCTTTGCTAGCTCGATGCCAAGGTGGGTGACAGTTAAAACAAGCAAATTAATTACGGCAATGAAGCATAGCTCAAAGAAACCGCGGCGGGCAAATTCGGCATACGACTCCCAGCCGGGCGGCACAACACCGCGGAAAGCAGAAAATAAGTAGGGCAGTTGACTTAAGATAAAGGTAATGTAAAGCCCATTTAATAACAGCAGCAAAGTATAGACTGTAGCTGACGGAAGCTTGCGCAGCGCATTTACGAAGCTTTCCGCGCTTTGCGGAGCAACGCGCCGACCATGGATGCTGCCGGCCAGTAAGCTGAAAATATAGGCTGCGGTGGGGATGCCGAGAATTATTTGCACGGGCAGCAAGGCATCTGTCTTCCACAGCCGCTCAAGCAGTGGCTGCAAGTTGCGCAGCATTGCGGTAAACCCTCCGGCATCGGCTTGAATGAGTAGCGGCCCGACTACAGAGATGACTCCCGCAGCTAATAAGACACCCAGCAATACAGACCATTGCTCGCCTGTTATTTTTCTGTGCTTTTTGTTTGCAGCTGCCAGGCTTTGGTATTGGGCAAAGAAATTCTTAAATGGTGTGTAAAAGATGCCGCACAGCAGGTCAAGCGGCAGCCAGTCGCTCGTTTTGCCGCGCAAAGTCGCGTCCGCTGCCGTCCACACCCAGTAAATCGCCGCAGTCAGCAAGAGCAGGGCACGCAAGCCAAAAACGCTTTGCGCCGGCCAAAGCGAGAAACTGAGTCCGGTGAGCAGTAAGATGGCAAACCAGAACCAGCTCTCGCCGGGTATGCTTTTTCTTTTTTGCCGCAAGTAGAGCAGCACGACTGTAACAAACAGAGCAGTATAGAGCGATACACCCCACCCCTGAAAAGGGAGAAAGACCCAGCGTATGAACAGAAATCCCAGCAGAAAAGCTGCATAGGCCAGCCATTCATCTGCCCTGTCCGGCTGAAAAAACTTGTCTTTATGAGATGGTTCCGATAAATTTGCAGGATTACCGGCAGGGACTTCTTGATGAACTGTCATCTCAAAACCTCCTCTTCGCATTTATCAGAGACATACGCGAGAATATCGCCGGGCTGGCAGTCAAGCTCACGGCAGATCGCTTCAAGCGTAGAGAAACGTATGGCTCTAGCCTTGCCCGTTTTAAGAATGGACAAATTGGCCTGGCTGATCCCGATTTTTTCGGCAAGTTCGCCGGAGGAGATTTTGCGTTTGGCCATTACTACGTCTAGATTAACAATGATTGGCACTCTGCTCACCCCTAAACGGTATAATCGGCTTCGTGCTGCAGCTCCACACCCAGCGCCACCACGTTTTTAACTACCCGTACTATCAAACCCATAAAGCCGGCCGGTACCGCTACTAACAGCCAGGGGAAGTAATAGAGAGTTGAGACAAAGCAAACGGCAGAACCGGCAAAGCAGCTCCAGGAGATACGGCGCAGGAGGTCGACATTTTCGGGCAGAAACATCTGCCTGGCGGAAATGCGCTGCAGCAGACGAAACAGGCTATATAGCAGTAACGCTGCGGGCAGGCTGCCGAGATAGATAGTTGAAAAGAAATACATTTCTGTTCCCTGCAATTGTGCCTGGGAAAAGCTGATCAGCCATTCCACCAGAGAGTAAGCAAAAATAATGACGGCCAGGAGCACTGCCGAAAAGAGCAGTACACAAAACTGGCTGAGCAATACTGACCTTCTATTATTCCACATACCAAGCTCCTCCTTAGATTAGGCAAAAATAATCTGGTGATGATCAAAGCATAGCACTTTTTTTGTCGTAAAGCAATATTTTTTTATCGAATATCAATAAAGAAAGCAAACTCATTTTGTCTTCGTTGTTGCCGCGCCACTGCGTATTCTCTTTGCTTTATCTGCAAAAACTAGTGGTGAGACGGGGTGGATAAAGATGAGTTATTTTGATGCTGTAGTGGTGGGAGCAGGTCCGGCCGGTTCGGCAGCAGCTTTGCAGATGGCAAGAAACGGTTTGCGCGTCGCTCTTTTTGAGCGCGGCAGTTACCCTGGCAGCAAAAATATGTTCGGGGGAGTACTATATACTGAATCTACAGCGCAGATTGTGCCGGAGTTTTGGAACGAAGCGCCGCTCGAACGGATAGTCACACGGGACACGCTCTGCTTTCTAGACTACGACTCGGCAGTCGATCTTGGCTTTACCGGCCTACGTTTCGGCAAAGCTCCCTACAATAAAATTACTGCCATGCGTCCCCATTTCGACAGATGGCTGGCAAAAAAAGCGGTGGAGGCCGGAGCCGTGTTGCAAACTGACACGCTGGTGCGCCACCTCCTTTACGGCAAGAAAACTATGGGACGCGGGCCTGTCTGCGGCGTAATCCTCGATGACGGCTCAAAAGTACAGGCTGATCTCGTCATTTTAGCCGAAGGAGTGTCAGCCTTTTTGACAAAAGAGGCGGGCCTTGTCAAACCTACTCCCGCAAAGCAGCTAAGCCTTTGGGTGCGGGAGGTAATTTCTTTGCCCAAAGAAAAAATCGAAGATCGCTTCCATCTGGAAAATAACGAAGGGGCTGTTTTAGCTATGCTTGGGCACCCCACAACTCAAGCTGTTGGCTTGTCAGGCATTTTTACTAATCGGGAGTCAATTTCTCTTTTACTGGGGATGCCGGTTGACAAAATTTGTCAGAATCGCTTAATTTTGCCGGATTTACTGACGCGTCTTAAAGAGCATCCCTATGTCCGCCGCTTAATTTCCGGAGGCAAAAGCGAATCGTATGCTGCTCATCTGATTCCTCTGGGAGGCAAATCTGCTCAACCAAAATTTTATGCAGATGGGTTGATGGTAGCCGGCGATGCGGCCGTGATGATTAGCGGCCGCCGCGGCAGCGATTTAGCTATGCTCTCTGGGATAGCAGCGGCTGACACAGCCGTTCATGCCCGTGCAAAGCAGGATTATTCCGCCAATATTTTAAAGTCATACGAAAAAAGGTTGGCAGGCAGCTTTTATATGAAAAACATTCAGAAAGCAACCGATACAGTCAGCTATTATGCTGAAAAGAGCGACGCAGATTATCTCATCAACACGACAGTGAACGATTTGGCCTACGAATTTTTCCGCGCCGGAATGGATACCGACGAAGAAAAAATAGCAAAAATGACTGGTCTTGTCTTAAATAAGCAATCACATGCTAAAACATTGCTTGATTTCTATGTGGGCTCACTGAACTGGGGAGTGATGTAATGGGCGGAGAAGATTACTTGCAGTTGCTTAAAATTATTCCCGCTAGTAAAAGCCATATTATTATTAAAGATACGGAGCGTTGTAAATTATGTGAGATGAGGGGATGTTTGTTTGTCTGTCCGTCTGCAGTCTTTAGTTGGGATGAAGAACTGCAAAAACCTGAGGTTCTTTGGCGCCGTTGCCTGGAGTGCGGGGCGTGCGAACCGGCTTGTCCGGAAAACGTGGAATATGGACATCCCCGGGGAGGTTTCGGTGTCGCCTATTTTCTCTAAGTGAATTGTTTAATGAGCCGCAATTTAGAAGAGAGACGCTCTAGGGCGTCTCTCTTCTAAATTGTTTTCAAACTTTGTCTTTGTTCATAGGGTTGACAGAGTTAAGGTAGCTTAAACGACTGTTTAACTGCTGAATGTGGCTGTCCATATCCTGGCCCATTTGCAGAAACATTGTTTTTGCCAGCTGGTCTTCAGTTGCGGCGGCAAAAGTTGCATAACTTCCTTTGGCACTTTCTGCGGCGGCAAGAGCTCTTTTCAGGTCGGACTGTACAGTCATTGTTTTCCTCCTTTTCTTGGCAGGATAGAGACTCACAGCTATATTTTTAGCAGTTTTCCTATTAATAAACTTGCAATTTATCTTACAGGCAAGAACCGGCTCTTTTCCTAGACAGGCAAACGGACGTAGTGTATAATTATGCTATTATTTCACGGCCAATTAGCAATATCAGGCTATTTTAGTTGTTCTTCAGGGGGGGAAAGAGGTTGAGCAGGCTGACATTGTATGATACTACCCTGCGAGACGGATCGCAAAGGGAAGGGATCTCGTTTTCTGTAAGCGACAAGCTGAAAATTACGCAAAGACTGGATCTTTTTGGGATTGATTATATCGAAGGAGGTTGGCCTGGCTCCAACCCAAAAGATATAGAGTACTTTCACAAAATTAGGCAATATGAACTAAAGCATAGTAAAATTTCTGCGTTTGGCAGTACACGCCGCGCCGATATTCGCGTGCAAGACGACTTAAATATTCAGGGCTTGCTGGCCGCGGAAACAGAAGTGGTAACTATTTTTGGCAAGTCTTGGGATTTTCATGTGACAGACGCTATCGGGACGACACTGGCTGAAAACCTGAATATGATTCGTGATTCCGTTAGTTATCTAAAATCATTGGGACGCGAAGTTATTTATGATGCCGAGCATTTCTTTGACGGTTTCCATTTTAACCCGGAATACGCAATGGAAACAATTAGGGCGGCGGAGGAAGCGGGCGCCGATATTGTCGTGCTTTGTGACACAAATGGCGGGCTGATGCCTTTTACGCTTCAGCGCGTGCTGCGTCAGGTAAAGGCTGAAATTGGCATTAAGCTTGGTATTCATACCCATGATGATGCGGGGATGGCCGTTGCGAACTCTGTAGTCGCGGCAGAAATGGGGATTAAACAGGTTCAAGGAACTATAAACGGTTATGGCGAACGTTGCGGAAACGCTAATCTTTGTACTATTATCCCCAACTTGCAGCTAAAACTGAATATGGTAATTATTCATCCGGCCCAGCTTGAGGAACTCACATGTTTGTCGCGCTACGTGGCGGAGCTTGCCAACCTTGCGCCGCAGGAGCAGCAGCCCTATGTGGGGGAGAATGCTTTTGCTCATAAAGGCGGCATTCATGTGGATGCGGTGTTAAAACATGCCCACACCTATGAGCATATTCAGCCGCAGTTGGTAGGCAATAATCGGCGCATCTTGGTATCAGAGCTCTCAGGCAAAAGCAGCGTGCTCTATAAAGCAAGGAAGAACGATTTAGATCTTTCTAAGGACACACCGCAGACGAAAGCAGTCCTGGACAAGGTAAAGGAGCTTGAATATCTCGGTTACCAGTTTGAGGCTGCGGAGGCCTCTTTTGAGTTGTTAATTTGGAAAGCTTTTAAAGTGCATCAGCCGCTTTTTGAATCACTCGGTGTCCGCACCATTGTGGAGAAAAGGGGCGAGAATGGTGATATTCTCTCTGAGGCTACAGTCAAAGTCCGGATTGGCAACCAGGAATTTCTTACCGCAGGGGAGGGAAACGGTCCGGTAAACGCGCTTGACCAAGCGCTGCGCAAGGCATTGGAGCAAGTGTACCCGGAAATTAAGCATTTTCAGCTGGTCGACTATAAAGTGCGTGTCTTAGACGGCAAAGACGGTACCGGTGCCAAAGTGCGTGTACTGATTGAAACGCGTGATGAGCGTAAAAAAAGATCATGGGGCACTGTGGGCGTCTCGCCCAATATTATCGAAGCCAGCTGGCATGCCCTGGTGGAGAGTGTGGAGTATGGTTTGCTAATTTCCAATAAAGTCAAGATGAAAGAACTGCGCAAAGCGGTACAACAGTTTAGAACGGAAGGGTAGAATCATGGATAATGGTTTTTGGGGACTCGCCACAGGTATTGGCAGTCTGCCGCATAAAAATGCAAAGCCGGCCTTAGACATTATCTTCCGCTATTTACCGGAGATCCCCCATTGGCCGCAGCTGCCGGCGGCCGGCGAGGAGGAAGGCCTTATCCGTCAGTATCTGCGTCCTCTGTTAGAGCGGCAGTTAGTGGTGGAAGCCCCGAATCGTTCACCTTATTTCGCTACCAATGCAGCCGACTGGCTCGAGCGGCTTACCGCTTTTTACAGCGAAGTTTTGGCTGAAATCAATCCGGATGCGTCAGCAGACTTTGCTTTACCGGAATCGGCGGCAACCGGCTTTTATTCATTTCTTACGCATCAACTGCGCCAGCCCTCAGCCCGCTATCTTAAAGGGCAGCTGGTGGGCCCCGTAACCATGGGCTTCCAGGTGACAGACGACAAGCTTCAGCCGGCATTTTATCAGGATGAGCTGCGTGATGTGCTCGTAAGGACGTTGGCACTGCAAGTTCGTTGGCAGGCGCGAACTTTAAAGTCGCATGGTCTGCCGGTGCTTCTCTTTATTGATGATCCCGGAATTTGCGGCTACGGCCAATCTGCTTTTGTTGGTCTCTCCCGCGAAGCCATTCAGGAGAGTTTGCGGCCGCTGATTGATGCTGCCCACGATGAAGGAGTGTCTGTTGGGGTTCATGCCTGTGCCGGTCTGGATTGGTCATTGCTCTTTGAGTTGCCTTTTGACATTGTAAACATTGATGTCTACCATTACTTTACTTCACTGCTTTTATACGCTGCTGAGTTTAACCGCTTTCTCTCCTGCGGCGGCGCTTTAGCCTGGGGCTTAGTACCTACTTCCGCGCAGATTGAACAAGAGACGGCTGAAACTCTTCTTGACCGGTTGGCAGGATATTTTTCTCTCCTGGCAAAAAAAGGTGTAGACCTTGAGCTGATGCGCAAGCAACTGCTCTTTACCCCAAGTTGCGGCACCGGCACACTTTCTGAGCAGCAAGCGGAAAAAGTTTATGATCTTTTACAGCAAATCAGCAAGCAATATCGAAGATAAACGGCAGCGAACCGAAGGTGAGTGGTACGATGCGATTTAAGCGTCTGTTAATGGAACTGGTCCCTTATTGGCCGCGAGTTCTAGTCGCCTCATTTTCTACCTTAGTGGTATTGGCGCTAAACTTATTGATCCCCCAATTCATTCGGGTGGTAATCGACGAGGCTTTGTTGGGGGGGCGGTTCTTTCTTTTGCCCTGGATTGCCGTGGGCATAGTTCTTGTCACATTGCTTAAAGGTATTTTTGCTTTTTGGGAGCGTTATCTAATGGAAAAGGTTGCGCAAAACATAATTTATGCTTTGCGTAATCGTTTGTATATCCATCTGCAGCAGCTTTCTTTTTCTTTTTACGAGACGACGCAGACCGGACAAATAATGAGCCGCGCCACTGCTGATGTGGATATGCTGAAACGTTTTTACGGCTTTGGCATTGTGCATCTTTTCCAGGGGATAGTCACTTTTGTAGGTGTGGCTATTGTTATCTTTTCCATGCATTGGCGTTTAGCGACGCTGACTGTGCTGATGCTGCCCGTTACTGTTGTGGCTATTCTTAGCTTTAGCAGAAAAGTGGGACCGGCGTACCAAGCTATTCAGGAGCAATTGGCTGGCATGACGTCTGTATTGCAGGAGAACATCAGCGGCATTAGGGTAGTTAAATCGTTTGGACAGGAAGCAGAGGAAGGCGAAAAATTTAACAGAGAAAATCTCATGCTTTTAAAAAAGAATCTCTTTGCTGTGCGCATTTGGGCATATTACTTTCCTTTTTTAAGCTTCCTTACCGGTCTATCTGCTGCCGCAATTCTATGGTACGGTGGTCGGGAAGTGATTCTGGGTCAATTATTGTTGGGCGAATTGATCGCCTTTAACAGTTATCTCTTTATGCTGGTGATGCCGCTGCGTATGCTCGGTTGGGTCGTTAACTTGTCGCAGCGTGCCCTCACCGCTTCCCGGCGTGTCTTTGAGTTGTTAGATACCGAACCCGAAATTGCTGATGCTCCCGCTGCGACGGAACTGACTACTGTGGGCGGCAAAGTTGAATTTAACGCCGTAAGCTTTGCTTATAGAGAAGGGGTGGAGGCGCTTAAAAATATTTCCTTTACCGTGGCACCCGGGGAAACGGTGGCGATTGTGGGCAGCACCGGCTCGGGGAAAACTACGCTGGTAAGCCTGATTCCCCGTTTTTATGAACCTGCCACCGGCGTAATCGCCATTGACGATAACGATATTCGCAGCTATACTTTGCAGTCTTTGCGGCGCGCTGTGGGTTTTGTTTCTCAGGAAACTTTCCTCTTCTCAGAAACTATTGCCAGAAACATCGGCTATGGTGATGCCCAAGCCGGGCGCGACGCGATTGAGTCTGCCGCCAAGGCGGCTCAGATCCATGACTTTGTCATGACACTTCCTCAAGGTTATGAAACTCTGGTGGGTGAAAGAGGCGTTAACCTCTCCGGCGGACAGAAACAGCGCTTAGCCATCGCTCGCGCTCTCCTAAAGAATCCGAAAATCCTTATTCTTGATGATTACACCTCTAATGTAGACGCCCATACAGAGTATTTAATCAAGCAGGCATTAGCTGCATTGATGAAAGGACGGACATCATTTGTTATTGCCCAACGGATTGCCACCGTGGTAGCAGCCAATTTGATTCTGGTAATGGACGGCGGAGAAATTATCGCTCGGGGCACCCACAATGAACTGCTGGAGACAAGTTCGCTTTACCGGGAAATTTACGATCTCCAGCTTGGCGGGAAAAGCGTGTCCTATGAAAGGGGGGATGCGGGATGGAGCACATGATTCATCAGTCACAGACAATTGACCATGCTGCCCCTATTGACCCTAAAGTTCTGCGACGGCTCTTTTCCTATATCATCCCCTTCCGCGGCACAGCATTTTTAGCGCTGATACTGATGGCCTTCTCCTCTTTAACCACGTTGGCCGGCCCCTACATTGTAAAAGTGGCCATCGATACCGCCATTGCCGGCGGCGACTTGTCCCGCCTTAATCTGTTGGTTTTTCTGTTCCTTTTGGCGCATCTCTTAAATTGGCTTGCTTCGTTTGGACAGCAATATTTAATGGCGTATGTGGGACACAACGCCGTCTACTCGTTGCGGCGGGAACTTTTTAATCATTTGCAGAGATTGCCGTTTCGCTTTTTTGACAAGCAACCAACCGGACGGGTGATGTCGCGTGTAACTAATGATACGGAAGCGCTGACAGAAATGATCTCCGGCGGCATCTCACACATTGTGGGCGATACGTTGCTTTTATTTGGCATTGTAGTGATTATGCTGCGGGAAGATTGGCAACTGGCGCTGCTTACTTTTACTACTCTGCCGCTATTGTTTTTTACAGCCACCTACTTTCGCAACCGTGTGCTTCGCGCCTACAGGACTGTGCGGGAAAAAATAGCCGATGTGAACAGCAATTTGCAGGAGAGCATCTCCGGCGTGCGTGTGACGCAATCATTTACCCGGGAGGAGGAGAATTCCAGCCGTTTTGATCAAGTAAACATGGAAAGTTATGCGGCAAATTTGTATGCCATTCGTTTGTTTTCTGTTTTTCTGCCTTTTATTGAAGTTATTGGGGCACTTGGTATTGCCATTGTCCTTTGGTATGGCGGCAACCAGGTGGTTCAGGCCATGATTCCCATTGGCACCCTATATCTTTTTTTAGATTACACCGCTCGCTTTTACGCGCCGATTCGCGATTTGTCTCAAGTATACAACGGTCTCCAGTCGGCCTTGGCAGCCGGAGAAAAAATTTTTACGATTATTGACACAGAGGCGGAGCAGGACCAAGCAAATGCCATTGAATTAGCGGATGTCAAAGGTGATCTGCAATTTGAAGCCGTCCGCTTTGCTTATGAAAAAGAGCAAGATGTGCTAAAGGGCGTCAGCTTTGTGCTGCGGGCAGGTGAATCGCTCGCGGTGGTCGGCCCGACCGGCGCAGGCAAGACCACTCTTGTCAATCTGCTCTGCCGCTTTTATACTGCCACATCTGGCCGCATTTTGCTTGATGGGCATGATATTGCCAATGTCAGCATTTCTTCTCTGCGGAAGCAAATGGGCTTGGTATTACAGGATACCTTTTTGTTTAATGGCACTATCAGGGAGAATATTCTCTACGGTAAACCGGAAGCTGATGAGGATGCAGTGCTTGCGGCGGCCAAAGCAGTCCATGCTCATTCTTTCATTATGGCTTTGCCTCAGGGGTATGATACTGTGGTCAATGAGCGGGGCAGCCTGCTTTCCGCCGGTCAGCGACAATTGATTGCCTTTGCCAGGGCGCTTTTGCGCGACCCGGCCATTCTGATTTTAGACGAAGCAACCGCCAGTGTAGACACACGCACCGAAGCTCATATCCAGGATGCTTTAAAAATTCTCTTAAAGAACCGCACTTCCATAATTATTGCCCACCGTCTTTCCACGGTGGAATTTGCCGATAAAATTATTGTACTGGAAGACGGTTGCATTACCCAAGAGGGTACACACCGGGAGCTAGCTAGTATGCCGGGACTATATCGCAGGCTCTTGCAAAGAACGCAATAAGTTTTATTGTTAGAGCTCTTTCTTTTAGGGATAATATAATAGGGATAATATAATTAGAGGAAAAAATGGGAGAACGGGGAAGATGTATGTTGTTAATGCTTACAGAATGGGGGTACTTCTTTGGAGATTAAGCGATTTTTGAAAGATATTTGCGAAGCACCGGGAGTGTCCGGTTATGAGGAATACGTGGCAAAGATAGTCAGAGCGGCATTTTGTGCGCATGTCGACGAAGTCAGGCAAGACCGGATGGGCAATGTGGTTTTTCTAAAAAGAGGCAGCGACAGCGGCGGGAGGCGGCCACGCATTCTTTTGGCTGCCCATCTGGATGAGATCGGCTTAATGGTTACAAAAATCGAAGAAGGCGGCTTTTTGCGTTTTTCCGCCGTGGGCGGTATAGACCCGCGTACAGTTGTGGGGCAAGAAGTGATTCTCTATGGCAGGGAAAAACTTTCTGGGGTTATTGGTGTAAAGCCGCCACATCTGACCCCTGCTGACGAACTTAGCAAAGGGCATAAAATGGAAGACTTACATATTGACGTAGCGTTGACGGAAGAAAGTGCGAGAAAGCTGGTAGCTGTGGGTGATTTGGCGCTGATTCGCCGTGAATTGATTCAGCTTGCCGGCAGTACTGTGGCGGCCAAAGCGATGGATGACCGAGCCGGGTTGGCAGTACTGCTTTCCTGCCTGCAGGAGTTGGAACGTTTGCGACACGCCGCAGATGTGTATGCCGTTGCTACGGTGCAAGAAGAGGTGGGCGTTCGCGGCGCCGCCATGGCAACATATGGCGTAGTCCCCGATATTGGCATCGCAGTCGATGTGACACATGCGGAAATGCCCGGCGTTCTGGAACATGAAGCTTGCAAGCTCGGCAAAGGACCGGGCATTACTGTCGGACCAAACATTCACCCTAAAATTAGCGAGGAAATCATCCGGGTTGCCAAGGAATACCGCTTGCCTTATCAACTGGAAGCCTTTCCGGGACCTACAGGAACGGACGCTCGCGCTATCCAGGTGACTCGGGGGGGGATCCCGACCGGATTGCTTTCGATTCCTTTACGTTATATGCACACATCTGTGGAGCTTTTGGATATGGATGATCTTAAACTTTCCGGCCGGCTCTTGGCGTATTTCATAGCCGGCGTAGATTCGGCATTTGTGGAGGGATTGTCATGTTGTTAAAACGACTCTCAGAAGCGAGCGGCGCTTCCGGTGATGAAGGTGAAGTGCGTTCACTCTTAAAAGAAGAATTATCTCTTCACGTGGAGGAGGTAACAACAGATGCGCTTGGCAATCTCTACTTAAAAAAAGGGTTCGGCCGCAAACCGCGGGTGATGGTGGCTGCCCATATGGATGAAGTCGGTCTGATGGTGGTTGGTTATGAGAAAAGCGGCTTATTGCGAGTTGTCAAAGTAGGCAGCATTGACGACCGCGTGCTGGCGTCTAAAGTGGTGTCTATCGGAAAAGACCGTATCGCGGGAGTGATCGGCGCCAAGGCTGTTCACTTGCAAAAGCCTGATGAACGGACTAAAGCCATCGACATTAACAACCTTTACATTGACCTTGGTGTGCGCAGCCAGGAGGAAGCGGAAAAGTTGGTAAAAATCGGTGACTATGCCACCTTTACAGCAAAAGTAAGGGAAGCGGGGGACAATTGTTTAATTGGTAAAGCTTTTGACAACCGCGCAGGCTGTGCGGTCCTGGCAGAGCTGTTGAAAGAAGATTTCGACCTGGAGTTAAACGCCGTGTTTACAGTCCAAGAGGAAGTGGGTTTGCGGGGAGCCGGTGTGGCCGCCTATAGTATTCATCCTGACGTGGCGCTGGTGATTGAAACTACTGCCGCCGCCGATGTGGTGGGCAGCAAGGAAGCGGCTTATGTGACAAAGCTTGGTGACGGTCCGGCCCTTACGCTGATGGATTCAACTTATATGGCACCGCAGCAAATATTGGACTTAGTGGCGGAAACGGCGGAGAAGCTGGCAATTCCGTATCAGTTTAGGCGCTTAACTACGGCAGGAACTGATGCCGGCATTATCTCCCAGACTCATGCCGGCATCCTGAGCGCTGTAATTTCCATCCCTTGCCGCTATATTCATTCTCCAGCATCGATCATCAATTTGGATGACTGGCAGAACACACTGCGTTTGGCTAGAGGAATTTTGAATGCTATTGCAGAAGGAGGGCTGCGTCTTGAAGGAACTGCTTAAAAAATTGAGCGAAACATACGGGCCGTCAGGCAGAGAAGAACAAATCTCCCGGGTTATCCGTGAGGAAATCAAAGACTACGTGGACGAGACTTACACCGACAACATGGGTAATCTCTATGCGGTGAAAAAAGGAAGCGGCGCTAAAATAATGGTAGCCGCGCATATGGATGAAATTGGCATGATTGTCACCCATATTGATGACAAAGGATTTTTGCGCTTCAGCAATGTGGGCGGACTTTCGCCCCATGTGCTTCTTGGTCAACGTGTGATTTTCGCAAATGGCAGCCAAGGCACCGTCGGTATGGAAAAGCTTGAGGAAATCAATAAATTGAAGCTGGAGAAACTCTATATTGATATAGGTGCCACAACTAAAGATGATGCCAGAAAGCATATCAAGGTAGGAGATATTGCCACATATCATCGTGAGGCGACGATTGTCGGCAACCGCGTCATCGGCAAAGCGATGGACAATCGTGCCGGGTGCGCTGTTCTTGTCAAAGCCATACAGGAGTTGGCTCAAACGGAGAACGAAGTTTACGCCGTCTTTACTTCTCAGGAAGAAGTGGGCTTACGCGGCTCGCGGATCTCTACCTACCGGATTAACCCTGATTTGGGCCTGGCTGTTGATATCACTATGGTAGGTGATACACCGGAGGCGCCAACTATGGACGTTTCCCTAGGGAAGGGTCCAACCGTTAAGATTAAGGACGCTTCAGTCATTTGTCATCCGCGCCTCAAAGAAAAGCTCAGTGAAATAGCAGAAAAAAATGAAATCCCCTATCAGTATGAAGTGCTTACAGCGGGTGGGACTGATGCCGGTGCCATCCACCTGACAAAAGAAGGGATTCCTGCCGGAGTTATTTCCATACCCTGCCGTTACGTCCACACGCCGGGCGAAATGGTTGATTTAGACGATTTGGCGCATGCCGTTAAATTATTGAAGGCTTTCTTGTCTGCCCCCCTTGAGATGCGAGAAATCTTTCCTTGCCACCTGGAATAGCTTATGCTACAATTGGGCTACGGGCGGCATTGTTCCGGCAAGTCGCACCTTAGTTTTTAGGAGCACAGTTAATTTAAAATCAGAGATCCCCAGATACTGCTTGGATCCAAACCCGGACCGGGACAGAAAGGGCGGGACTATGTATGCAAATGCCTTCTGACTCGGTCAGAAGGCATTACTGATTTGCGGGGAAATTTTTCACAAGGAGGTGGCTCATGCGTATTGCTATTATCGGCGCCGGCAACGTCGGTACAGCCTTGGCTGTTCTCTTACAGTCTGCCGGTCATCAGCTAACCGGAATCGCCAGTTTCAGCGCAGCCTCGGCAGCTGCTGCAGCCAGGCGCGTAAACGCAGCACACGGCACAGACCCGCTAACCTTTACCAGGCAAGCAGAAATTATTTTTCTTACAACTCCAGACAGAGTCGTGGCGGAAGTTTGCGAACAGATTGTTTGCCAAAATGGTTTTTCTGCCGGCGCAATCGTTGCGCATACCAGCGGCGCTCACAGCTCTAACATCCTGGAAAGCGTAAGTATTAACGGTGCATACCCATTGTCTTTCCATCCCCTGCAGACATTTGCTAACCCAGATGCGGGCATTCAGAATCTCCCCGGTTCTTTTATTACCGTTGAAGGAGATGAGGAGGCATTGCCTGTTGCCCGTCAATTAGTGGCGGATTTGGGGTGTAAACTGCTCGAAATACCTACCGCCTCAAAACCGCTTTATCATGCAGCCGCTTGTATAGCCTGCAATTATTTCACAACTTTGATTGAAGAAGCGTTGCAGGTCATGGAAGCCGCCGGTGTCTGCAGAGCTGATGGCCTGCCGGCCCTGTATCCCCTGATTGAGGGAACTTTAAATAATATCAGACGGGTGGGACCAACCCAGGCTCTTACCGGTCCTATCGCGCGCGGCGACGCGTCGACGGTAAAACTTCATCTTTCTGCCCTGGAAAAGAAACTTCCGGAACTAATGCCGTTTTATCGGGTTCTCGGCTTAGCGACGGTAGAGTTGGCAACTGCCAAAGGAACACTTTCTGACACGGAGCGCCAAAAGCTATTAGTTTATCTTGGAGGTGACGTATAGTGACTAAACGGATTACAACTTTGACGCTGACCAGCATGAAAGAAAGCAAAGAGAAAATAACTATGGCCACAGCCTATGATTATGCTTCCGCCAAAGTGGCCGACGAAGCCGGGATGGAGATGATCCTAGTAGGCGATTCACTGGGCATGGTGGTGCTGGGTTACGAAAATACACTAAGCGTTACATTGGATGAGATGATTCATCATGGGAAAGCGGTGGTGCGTGGCACCAATCGCGCCATGGTAGTTATCGACTTGCCCTTTATGACTTACCAAATTACAAAAGAAGATGCTCTGCGCAACGCCGGTCGGGCAATCCAGGAAACAGGTGCTCCTGCTGTGAAGTTAGAAGGCGGAGAAGAGATGGCTAAAACAGTAGAGAAAATTGTTCGAGCCGGCATTCCCGTCGTGGGTCATATCGGCCTTACTCCTCAATCGGTTGGTCAGATGGGAGGCTTTGTCGTTCAGGGGAAAAATGAGCGTATGGCGAGACAATTACTAAAAGACGCGCTGGCCTTAGAAGATGCCGGCGCTTGTGCTGTCGTGCTGGAAGGTATCCCTTGGCAGCTGGGTCAGCTTATTACCGAAAAAATTACTATTCCTACGATTGGCATTGGCGCCGGAGTATATTGTGACGGGCAGGTTCTGGTCTACCATGATATTCTTGGGTTGCAAACAGAGTTGCGTCCCAAGTTTGTAAAGCAATTCGGCCAGTTTTACAGCCCAATGGTGGAGGCAATGCGTGACTATGCCAAAGAAGTAAAAGAGGCCTCTTTTCCCGCTCCGGAACACACCTTTACAATGGATGATAACATCATCGAAAAACTAAGGGAGAAGTTCTAATGGAAATTATCCGGGAGATTAGCCTCTTGAGAGCACGTGTAAAAGAAGCCCGCTCTCAGGGCAAACTGGTTGGCCTTGTCCCTACCATGGGCTGTCTGCACCAAGGCCATTTGGCTCTCCTCGACAAAGCTAAAGCAGAAAACGGCTTAACCATCCTCAGTATTTTTGTAAACCCTATCCAGTTCGGTGTCGGAGAAGATTATGAAGAATATCCGCGCCACTTAGAAAGCGACGCGACTCAAGTTGAAAAAGCTGGCGGCCAGATAATCTTTGCTCCCACTGTTAAAGAAATGTATCCTCAAGGGTATGCCACATATATAGATGTGGAACGCTTAACGGCAGGACTCTGCGGTGCGTCACGTCCTCATCACTTTCGCGGTGTCACCACAGTGGTAGCAAAACTATTTAATATTGCCACACCTGACAATGCTTACTTTGGGCAAAAAGATGCTCAGCAGGCATTGGTGATTCAGAGGATGACCAAGGATCTAAACATGAATGTATTGGTGCACATTATGCCTACCGTTCGCGAGGCAGACGGTTTAGCAATGAGTTCCCGTAACAGCTATCTCTCTTTGGCTGAGAGAAAGGCAGCCCTCATTCTCTCCCAAACACTTAAGCAAGTTGCGGAAAAAATCCGAGGCGGAGAAAGGGACGCCTCAGCTATTCAAGCTTTTATTGTAGAGAAAATTTCCCTTGAGCCTTTGGCAACCATTGATTATGCCGCCGTAGTCGATACAGAAGAGATAAGACCGTTAAAAGAGATAAGCGGCCGCACACTTATTGCCTTGGCCGTCCGCTTTGGCAAAACCCGCTTAATTGACAACATTATTTTGGAGGTTTAACTAATGCAGCGCACAATGTGTAAATCGAAAATTCATAGAGCAACTGTCACCGACGCAAACCTTAATTATGTCGGCAGCATAACGATTGATGAGGACCTGATGGATGCGGCTGACCTGCTTCCCTACGAACAGGTTCAGATCGTCAACAATAATAATGGCGCACGTTTTGAAACATATATCATCAAAGGCAAACGGGGTACGGGCACCATCTGCCTGAACGGCGCTGCTGCCCGCCTTGTCCAGCCGGGCGATATTATAATTATCATTTCATATGTTCAGGTCGCTGAAAGCCAGGCAAGAAATTTTAAGCCGAGAATTCTTGCTGTCAATGAGAAAAATCAGATTACTGCCATTAAGGATAGCGAGGGAGACTCTGCTCTATAAGCAGGTTAATCTAGGAGCAGCTAAGGTTGGGGTAAAATCTGCATTGCATTTTGCCCTTGATTATGTTACACTGGTGTTCGGATTCAGAACAAATTCCAATCGTGTCGGGGTGGCGGAACTGGCAGACGCGCACGTTTGAGGGGCGTGTGTCTACGACATACGGGTTCAAGTCCCGTCCCCGACACCAAATCGCTAAAATAAAGGACTGTAGGAAAAACCTACGGTTCTTTTCTTTTTGGTGACGTGTGCGCTTTACACGTCTCCTGATGGAATAAAATCCGAGACTGGCGAAGTTCACACGCAAGGGGGGTAATCCGCCTGGCAAAACGCAGAACAACCATCGCAAATGAAATAGACGAACGGTTAGGGGAATTAACTTGGGAGCAGGCAGCGGAGCAGTTCCTAGACAGTCTCAGGTTAAGAAACCTGGCTTATCATACTCGCCGTTGGCACAAAGAGAATTTACATTCCGTTGCCAAGAGTTTGAAGGAGTTGGATTATACAACCAATCCGGCCTTGCTTACCGAAGCCATGATTAGGGACGTTATCCGGCGTATGATGGATTATTCTCTTTCTCCTACCACCATTAACCACAGGCTAAGAAGTCTCAAGCAGTTTTTCAGTTACTTGGTTACTGAAGCCATGGTTTCCAAAAATCCTGCTGACCGATTGGACAAGCAAAAGACGAAGAAAACCATAATCGAAACTTTCACCGAGGAACAAGTGGCTTTGCTGCTTACGATGCCAAATAAAGCAACTTTTGTCGGCTTCAGGGATTATGTCATTATGCTTTTACTGCTAGATACCGGGTTAGGGGAGAGATACCAGGTAATCAGTTTCTTTTTGTCGGTGCGGATAATTTGCCTATTCAGAGACGGAACGTGCAGGAAAGGTTAAGCATTTATGGCCAGAAAGCGCGTCTGCAGGGTGTCAGAGTCAGTCCGCATACCTTCAGGCATACCTTTGCTAAAATGTATATCATGCGCGGCGGTGATGCCTTCAGTCTGCAGGCGATATTAGGCCATTCAACTTTAGACATGGTGAGAAACTATGTCAACTTATGGGGAAGTGATTTGCAGAAGATGCACAGACAATTTAGTCCTGTTGAATACCTGCTGAGGGATTGATGAGGGTTCTTGTCCGTTCCCCGTTCCTTAGCGTAGCGTCAAACAGCGGTGGGTGCTGTGGTAACTGTGGTCAACGCTTGCGTTGTCCAAGTTGCTGTTTAGACTGTGGGCAGCTCGCTGTCCATAGGCTAAACAGCACTACCGCATATCCTGCGCATATCCTGCGCATATCCTGCGCATATCCTGCGCATATCCTGCGCATATCCTGCGCAT
>JAGXTL010000091.1 GCA_018333635.1 Dethiobacter sp. | reverse complement strand
GGGGCTGCCGCCCCTTCGGCGGGCCTGCGGGCCCTGAGCACCCCGCAAGAGTAAGGGGGCACACCCCCTTACAAACCCCCAAGCATAGGATCGTAGCTTCCCTGAAAGATATAATTTCCTATGCTATTAAAAAAAAGTAGTCGGCGACTACTTTTTTCCTGTTCACTTGTCAGCTTTCTCTCTTTCGCAAACTTGGTTTCCCACAGTACAAGAAGTTTTACAGGCAGACTGGCAGGAAGTGGGACACTCTCCGCAACCGGTGCCGGCCGCAAAACCTTTAACCGCATCAGGATTGACAGTCAAAATATGCTTCTTTTCCACGTTGTTCCCTCCTTGAAAGATTACAGTTCGATTATAGCATAGTTAAGAATAGCGGTAAAGTTAGACGACAAATTTGAGCGGTACCACTGTAAAAATACCGCTTGCGCGGTATTTTTACAGCATTTTATCGCCTTCTTTTGTCTGTGCTCAGAAACGAAATTTATGCTTCATTTAACTCTTTTAGCAAGCTATCAAGATCAATCCGGTGTGCCATGGCTGCCTGAGCAATGCTCTCACCAGTTGCGGTAGCGCAGCCGAGGCAATGCATTCCATGACGCATCAATACCTGGGCAGTCTTAGGGTTTTGGCGCAGTACTTCGGCAATTGTAGAGTCTTTAGTAACTTTGTTTTCATGATGACCCATATAATTCACCCCTTTAATTATTTTCCTTTTTATTCTACCCTTTTAATTTTACTCTTCATACCGTAAATCGTCAAGAAAACATCACTAAAATATAACTTGCTGCAATCGTTTTGTCCGCTGGTAATAGCGTTTAATTTCCTGATATAGATGAACAAGAGCTGAGCGAGTCAAAAACTCAGCTCTGTTCCTGGGCATTTCCATTTCCTCAAAAGAAGCATCAAGATTCTCAATAACACGCCCCAACAGACTATCATGCGCATTTTTCCCTCTCAGCCTACGGTTTTGCACCTGTTTAAGGATACACAGCAACCGGGCAATAGGCGCAGCCTGGGGCATATCGCTGATCATATGTTTAGTCAAATAATGCATTTCGAGTAAACGCTCCGTTTGCGTTGCATAATAACGAAATGTTTCCTGATATTCATCGGCCAGCTTTTCCCCTAAGACACTAAAGCGCTGCTCTTCCTTAAATAGTTTTACAATATCGAGAGAGAGATCTACTTCCTGCAATATAATCGCCGCTTTCTGCTCCAGATCGTCATAATGCTTTTCTGTGTGTAAGATTTCTTCTACCACAAGATCCATCATTTGCTGAAGCAAAGCCTCCAGACTGGCAAGCTTTACTAAAACAGCATTCTGATGGCTTGGTGCAAACATAAAATTTACGCCCAAAGCCACTACAGCACCAATTAAAGCACTTATAAACTGCTCAATAGAGTAAAGCGGTAAATTTTCTGCAGGGCTGGCCATGACACCGATAGCAACAACTGTTACCACAACAATATTTTCCTGCCAGTTCAGGCGCAGACAAGCTAAAATTACCACCAATGTGACAAGGCTGTAGGATAACGGTGTGGCACCCAACAGCGTTGTAAGGAGCGCGCCAAGCATTGTGCCAAGCAGGACACTTGCCAGACGCTCTGCGCTTTGCAAGAGCGAACGGTAGAACGTGCGTTGAATTGTTACCACAGCCACAATCGCAGCCAATGTTACATCTCCAAACTCAATGCTTTGCACAACAAAAACTGAAAGCCCTACAGCCAAAGATGTTTTAAGTACTCTGCCTCCCACATGAAATTTCGCAGCCATCTCTTCTCCTCCGAGCAATATTTGCATAAGAAACTATTAAATGAGCAGCAAGAGTTCTGTTAAGAAAATGAAGCGGCGTCAATTACGCAGACTATGAATTGGTGCGGGTATCCGCCCGCCGCGGAGGACAAAATCATGAGAAGAAAATGCATTTGTTGCCATTACAGGAGCTCTCCCCAGCAGGCCGCCAAACTCCACAAAATCACCGACAACTTTGCCTGGAGCAGGAATTAAGCGTACAGCTGTAGTTTTCTGATTAATTACGCCGATAGCAACCTCATCAGCAATTATGGCAGCAATAGTCTCCGCTGACGTTGACCCGGGCAGCGCAATCATATCTAGACCCACAGAACATACACAGGTCATTGCTTCCAACTTTTCCAGTGTCAGAGCTCCGTCTTCAACGGCGCGGATCATCCCCGCATCTTCACTCACAGGAATAAATGCACCAGAAAGACCACCCACGTAGGACGATGCCATAGCGCCACCCTTTTTCACCGCATCATTTAATAAAGCAAGCGCAGCAGTCGAACCATGAGTACCACAACGCTCTAAGCCCATGGCTTCCAAAATTTCAGCCACACTATCACCCGCTTTGGGTGTTGGAGCAAGAGATACATCCACAATACCAAAGGGAACTTGCAGACGTTCGGCAGCAGCACGGCCTACCAATTCACCCATACGGGTAATCTTAAATGCCGTCTTCTTAATTGCTTCTGATAGAGTGCCAAAGTCTGTACCAACAACTTTCTCAACGGCGCTTCTGACGGCTCCCGGGCCGCTCACACCCGTGTTAATCACGCATTCCGCCTCCCCCACACCGTGAAAAGCGCCTGCCATAAAAGGATTATCCTCTGGAACATTCGCAAACACTACCAGCTTGGCACAGCCAAGCCCGTCGCGATCTGCCGTTCTTTCAGCCGTTTCCTTGACGATTTGCCCCATGAGCCAGACTGCATCCATATTTATCCCTGCTTTTGTGGTTGCCACATTAACAGAAGCGCAAACTCGTTTCGTTTCGGCCAAAGCCTGCGGGATCGCAGCCAACAGCTTACGATCTCCGTTGGTAAATCCCTTATGTACCAGTGCCGAAAAACCGCCGATAAAGTTTACCCCTACGGCTTCAGCGGCGCGGTCTAAGGCATGAGCAAACTCTACATAACTCTCCGTCTCCGACGCTTCTGCCAGAAGGGCCAGCGGTGTAACAGAAATTCTTTTATTGACAATAGGAATACCAAATTCCCGCTCCAGATCCTCTCCTACGGCAACAAGGTTACTTGCCAGTTTAGTAATTTTATTATAGATTTTTTGACAGGCAATTTTGACATCGCTGTGGCCACAGTCACGCAGGCTGATCCCCATAGTTATAGTTCGGATGTCCAGGTGTTCTCTTTGTACCATTTTTATTGTTTCAAACATTTCTTGAATCGTCAGCATCAGCGGCTCTCCTTTGCGGCGCAATCAAAACTAAATACGGTGCATGTAGCGGAAAATATCTTCATGTTGAGCCTCAATCCTCAGACCCAGTTCCTCGCCAGTTTTAGCTAACTTGGCTTTTAACTCTGCAAGATCAATTTTACTATTGCCCAAATCAGCAATAAGCATCATAGTAAAGAACTCCTGTATTATTGTCTGACTGATATCTAAAATATTAATATTGCTCTCTGCTAAAATATTAGTCACAGCCGCAATTATGCCAACCCTGTCATGTCCCAGCACACTAACAATAATCCGGCTGCCAATTGTGGTTTCCCTGGCATCTGACATCCTTTAACCTCCTTATTTCAGTCGCAACTCTACCCTGAAAATAGCCGCCACAGTCCCCTCTCCATACCCAACAAATTCCCCTCTCCCTCTGGGAGAGGGTTAGGGTGAGGGTCAGGGTGAGGGCAAGGTGAAGGATTATTTTCATCCTTCTGATGGTGCCCCGTTTTTGCGGGGCATGGTTGTCTACAATAAAACGCTTGCACTTTAACTGAAGCTAAACAAGAATGAATGAAATTACCCGCCATTAGCGGGTAATTCAGTTAGGCTGCATACTTCTCAAAATCATCTTTTTCGGCACCACAATCAGGACAACGCCAGTCTTTAGGCAGTTTTTCAAACGAAGTTCCGGCCGCAATCTCGTTTTCGGGATCACCAACCTCGGGATCGTAAATATAGCCACAATACGTGCAAACCCATTTTTCCATAGTATAACCTCCTTCTAAAATATTGACAATGAGCAATCTATTCCGATTCTAACACGTTCAACCCTGATTAAAATAAATGAATTCTTAATTCGCTTGTTGTTTAGCGATCCAAGAGATGGCAAGCCGCACTATGATCGAAATCCACCGCTTGCAGGAGCGGTTCTTCCCACGCACAGCGTGCAAAAGCATAGGGGCAACGGGTATGGAAATGGCAACCGGCTGGCGGATTAAGCGGGTTTGGCGGTTCACCGGAAAAGATCAACGGCTGTCTCCTTACAGAAGGTGTGAGGCGAGGGATGGACGCTAAAAGCGCTTGGGTATAAGGATGTTTTGCTCTCGCGTAAAGAGATTCTTTACTCGAGAGCTCTACTATTTTACCCAAGTACATAACTGCAATTCTGTCACTGATATGCTTAACCACACGCAGGTCATGAGCAATAAAAATGTATGTCAAGCCGCATTTTTGTTGTAGCTCTTTTAAAAGATTTATTATCTGCGCTTGAATGGAAACATCAAGAGCGGAAACCGGTTCGTCACAAACTATTAACTGAGGATTAAGCGCCAGTGCGCGTGCCAGCGCTACCCGTTGGCGCTGCCCGCCACTCAATTCATGAGGATAACGGCACATCTGGTCGGGGGAAAGCCCGACTAGTTCCAGCAGGTGTTCCACCTTTGCTTTTAGCTCTTCTTTTCTGTAGATTAGACGATGAACCCGTAAAGGTTCGCCCAATGCGTTGCCGATGGTTAAATGCGGATTAAGAGAACCTGACTGGTCCTGGAAAATAATCTGCATTTTTCGACGGTAAGGCAGCAGTTCGCGATGAGAGAGCTGCTCGATGTTTTGCCCCTCATAAAGAATTTCTCCTGCGGTGGCAGTCAAAAGGCGCAAGATAACTCGGCCGGCACTCGATTTGCCGCAGCCTGACTCACCCACTAAGCCCAGTGTCTCACACTTTTTTACGGTAAAGCTTATTCCGTCAACAGCACGAACTACGCCGTTCTGCTCCTTTCCTGCTCCCTTCCCCAGAAAAAAATATTTTTTTAAGTTGCGCACTTCAAGCAAACTACTCATTTCATCTCTCGTGCGAAAAGCCAACAGCGCACTTCACTTCCATTTTGCGGGAACAAAGGCGGCTCCTCTTGACGGCAGATTTGCCAACAATGCGGACAACGCGGGTGAAAACGGCAGCCATCAGGCAAGCTAAGCATATTTGGCACTCCTCCCGGAATCACTTTTAGTCGTTCGCATTCCGCCTCTAGGAGCGGCAGCGAGGCCAGAAGCCCTTGAGTGTAAGGATGGAGCGGCTTGGTGAAAAGATTTTGAACAGAGGCATTTTCCACCACAACTCCTGCGTACAGCACAGCAACACGTTGAGCAATTTCCGCCATTAAAGCTAAATCATGCGTAATCAGCATAATGGCAATCTTCTTTTCTGACTGAAGCCATCTAAGCAGTTCTAGGATCTGTGCCTGGATAGTAACGTCTAGTGCCGTTGTGGGCTCGTCCGCAAGAAGCAGGGAGGGCGTGCAAGCACAGGCCATGGCGAGCATGACCCGTTGGCGCATACCGCCGCTAAGCTGATGAGGATAATCTGAGAGCCTTTTTGCCGCCGCAGGGATCTGAACAAGACTCAAAGCTTCAATCGCTTTATGAAAGGCCGCGCCTCTATCTAGCCTCTGATGAAGCATCAGAACATCTATAAGCTGCTCACCAATGGTAAAAGTAGGATTTAAAGCAGAAAACGATTCCTGAAAAATCATGGAAATTTCATTGCCTCGCACTTTGCTCATCTGTTTTTCTGTAAGAGATTGCAGCTCCACACCGTTTAGTTCCATTTTATCGGCGTGTACTTCCCCTGGCGGTGACGGAATCAGCCGCATAATACTTAGAGCTGTAACGCTTTTCCCACAACCTGATTCGCCCAAAATACCTAAAACTTCTTTTTTGTGCACAGTCAGGTCTATGCCATCTGCCGCTCTCACTTCTCCGTCAAACGTTTTAAATTTAGTTCTCAGATTTTTTAGCTCAAGCAAAATATCCGGCAATGTATTCACCACTTTGCAATTAAACTAACTTGCAATATTTTTTAGCTTTGGATCCCATGCATCGCGCAAACCCTCACCAAAAAAATTTAAGCAGAGCACCGTGATAAAAATAGCCAAGCCCGGGAAAAAAGCTGTCCAAGGTGCTTCCTCTAAAAATATGATCTGCTGTGAAGCACTTAACATGCTCCCCCAGCTAAACTGAGGAGGCTGCACACCAAAACCTAGAAAGCTCAGCGCCGATTCCAGCAAGACAGCTTGAGCAACAAGCAAAGTAGCATTTACAATAATGAGTGCCCGAACGTTAGGCAATATATGAACAAAGATAATCCTACAATCAGAGTAACCTAATGCCCGCGCTGCTGTCACAAATTCCTCCTCTTTGAGGCTAAGGAATTGTCCGCGCACAAGACGTGCTGTCCGCATCCAACTAGTTAGCCCAATAATGACAGCAATCCCAAAGAAATCTGGTTTGAAAAATGACGCTAAGATTATCACCAGAAATATCGTTGGCAGCGAAAGTGAGATATCAACAAAGCGCATCATCATAAAGTCAAGTTTCCCGCCATAATACCCGGAAACGGCACCATAGGCGACCCCGAAAATTATAGTAATTAACATAGTAAGAAAACCAACAAGCAAAGAAATACGGGCACCAAAAAGCATCCGACTCCAAATATCACGCCCCAAGTTATCCGTCCCTAATAAATGAAGCGCCGTGGGTGGAAGCTGAATCTGCTCCTGAGCAAGACGGATATAGGTAGGATTGTGAGTTGCAAACACTGGTGCAAAAATTGCGAAAAAAATAATACCAAGCAGGATGGCGGCGGCAAATGTTGCCTGTCTGTTTTTTTGAAAAGCACGCATGAAGTCGTTTAGTAAGCCTGATTTCATTCAGACCACCTACCCTTCATAAGTGACGCGCGGATTCAATATGCTATACAAAAGGTCGGCAAGCAGATTGCCAAGCAATACTAATACGGCAGTAATCATCGTAATGCCCATTAAAACTTGATAATCACGGTTTCCAGCCGCGCTAATAAATAGACGTCCCATGCCGGGCCAGGCAAAAATCTGCTCTGTAACAACGGCGCCGGCAAAAAAAACGGGCAAATCGAGACCCATCAGAGTAACAAGCGGAGTTAAAGCATTACGCAATGCATACTTATAGACTACTTTCCTTTCCGGAACACCATTTGCACGAGCAGTTCGAATATAGTTTTGACTGATAACATCCAGCAGCGAAGAGCGCATGTAGCGGCTCCAACTGCTAATATTTGACAAGCTAAGAACAATTGCGGGCATCAACAGATAACGTGTATGCTCCCAAAAAATAACGAAAGGCCTTATCAGCAAGGGATATGCTGCAGGATCAAACCATGGTGTAATCATTCCACCGGCCGGCAACCAGCCCAACCAGATGGAAAAAAGATAAATCAGCAACAGGCCAAACCAGAAAGACGGTAGCGATAAACCCAAAAATGAGCAAGCGCTAGCAAGATTATCAGCCAGCGAATGTCTGTGGGTTGCAGAGTAAATGCCGATAGGGATTGCTACGATAATAGAGATAAAAAATGAGACGGTCATCAATTTAAGCGTAGCTGGCAGACGTTCGAGAATTTCTGTCAGTACCGGTCTGCCTGTCATAAAAGAAATACCCAAATCACCTTGCAGGGTATTCCTGAGCCAGATAAAATAGCGAACAGGAGCCGGCTTGTCCAAACCAAAACGCTCAGCTATTCTCGCTCTGTCTGCCTCGCTCATTTTTGGATTCTCAACATAACGGGCCATTGCCCCCCCGGGCGAAAGCTCTATTAAGGTGAATGACAGGAGAGAAATCACTAATAATGAAAGAAGAAGAGTGGCAAACCGTCTGAGAAATCTGTTAGCCATTCTCTTTAACCTCCTTCTCTTTTCCGGCCGCTTGTTAGTTCAGTTTCCACTCAAAGATATTCCAGGCATTCCCAGCCAGAGTGGGATTAGGTCTGAAGTTTTCGAGGTTCGCCGGCACAGCGGTAATGGAGTTAAAAAAGCAGATAAAGAGATATGGTACTTCCTGGGAAAGAATTTGCTGGACTTCATGGTAGATTGCAACCCGTGCTTCTTGACTGGTCTCCTTCAACCCCGCCTCAAGCAATTCGTCAATTCGCTGATTGCTAAATCCGGCAAAGTTTTGGCCTGTACCGTATAATTCCGGCCTTTGGCTGGAGTGCCATAAAGTTTTAGAGTCTGGATCAATGCCTGCTGCAGAGCCCAAAACGATCATGTCAAACTTGAGATTTCTCAGGATATCTCCAAATAAAGTAGCTGCTTCGTAATTTTGTATAAATACTTCAGCGCCGATAGCTTCCCACTCTTGCTTGGCGATTTCCTGGAAAGCTTCCCGAACAGGGTTACCAGTGTTAGTGTTAATTGTGAACGAGAGGCGCACGCCGTTTTTCGCAAAGACGCCGTCTTCACCTAATTTCCAGCCAGCTTCTCGTAAAAGCTGCACCGCTTTTTCCGGATTATGCTCATACTCTTTTAAATTAGGGTTGTATGCCCAGCTCATTGGTGGCGTATCTGCATGGGCTACAGTAGCAACACCGTCTAACACCACATCAATAAACCTTTCTTTCGGAAAAGCGTAGTTGAGTGCCTGTCGTACAGCTCTGTCTTGAAAGACGGGTAAGCGCATATTGAAGATAGCATTCATGCTCATGAAGCTTGGAAAGTTGTGAACCTCAATAGGCATACCATCCTCTTGCAGTTTCAGCAACTGCCGGTAATGGTCAGGCGCCGCCCGGTCATAGATATCGATTTCACCGATACTGAAGCGGGCTAACATGGTATTCAAGTCAGGCACCACTTTAAAAACAATTTTCTCAATTTGGGGCTTTCCGCGAAAATAGTCTGTAAACGCTTCCAGCATTACAAATTCATTCGCTTTCCACTCAACAAACCTATAGGGACCTGAGCCGATAGGTTTTCTTGAAAAATTGCCTCCTTTACTCAGCTCGTTTCCGCCTTGAATAAATTCTGCCTCCAGAATATGTTTAGGCACAATCATTGACTCAGCATAAGCCCAGCCTTCCAGCCAAGTAATATCCGGTTCTTTTAAAGTAATATAAAAAGTATACTTGTCTATAATTTCGAAATTTGCAATTCTTTCCCAACGCAGCCGAGAAGGAACAGCGTTTTTTTCTGCCATCTTCATTTCGTAAGTAAATTTAACATCTTCCGCCGTTAATTCCACACCATCGTGAAATTTTATGCCTTCCCGCAACTTAAATTGATAAGTCAAGCCATCCTGACTGACAACAGGCATCTCCTCAAGCAAGTAAGGCTCAAACTCAAGTTCGTCGTTAACTTTGATAAGCGTAGAAAAAATAGCGTTTAAAATATTTGCTTCATTAGCAGATTCTGTAAAGATTGGGTTTAGTGTTTCTATATCTGTGTGCATTCCCCAGACTAATGGTTCTGCGCTCTGAGGCTTACTGCTTTGGCCGCAGGAAGCGGTAAATAAGGCCACCATAACCAGAACTAGTAACAAGGCAAGTATTCTTCTGAACAAGTTAAGATCACCTTCTTAGGTTATTTTTGACATGTTACAATTCTCTGTATCTAATCTATTTACCTGCTGCTATATGTAAGAATCATCTATAATTTGTAGAAATTAGTCGACTAACCTACATTACCCCTCTCCCTCCTTATCCCCTCTCCCTCCTTATCCCCTCTCCCTCCTTATCCCCTCTCCCTCCTTATCCCCTCTCCCTCCTTATCCCCTCTCCCTCCTTATCCCCTCTCCCT
>JAGXTL010000137.1 GCA_018333635.1 Dethiobacter sp. | reverse complement strand
TTGATTTGTTTGGCTCATTTTTCTTGCATTTCGCTTGTCCGGTTCAAAAGCTTAACCCCTCATGGGTTGCCTTCGCCTCGACAAAACAATTTATTCGCATCGTTTTAACAATGCTTACTTCGCATGGTGTTTCCTGTTTAGTTTTCAAAGAACATCCCACTCTGAAATCCCCTTTCCCTCTTTAATCCCCTCTCCCTCTTTTCTTTTTCCCCTCTCCCTCTTTTCTTTTTCCCCTCTCCCTCTGGGAGAGGGCTAGGGTGAGGGTAGAGCTAGGATGAGGGTAGAGCTAGGATGAGGGTAGAGCTAGGGTGAGGGCCGGATGAGGGATATTTTCGTCCCTCTGACTATCGTTCCCAACAAGCAGGACGAGTCAGCACGTATAAATATACCACCGCAACAGGGGAAAAACAAACCGCCCTAATCAAGCCTATCACGATTGGGCGGCATTTAAACGCCTTTACTTTAAAAAATCGTGCTATTTCTAAGTATTTCGCCTTTAACAACTTTTTTTAATCACGCGGGCGCATTGTGGGAAAGAGAATCACATCGCGGATAGACGGGGAATCAGTCAGGACCATAACTAGCCGATCAATACCGATGCCGAGGCCTCCTGTAGGTGGCATCCCGTATTCGAGTGAATGCAGGAAATCTTCATCCAACATCTGCGCTTCCTCGTCGCCAGCCTCTCGTTTAGCCATTTGCCGCTCAAAACGTTGACGCTGATCGAGAGGGTCATTAAGTTCTGTAAATGCATTGGCAATCTCACTGCAAGCCATAAATGCCTCGAAACGATACGTCATGGACGGATCGTCTGTTTTACGCTTCGCCAATGGCGACACTTCAAGCGGATAGTCGACAATAAATATGGGCTGGAATAGCCTATTTTCAACAAATTCTTCAAAAATTTCGTTCATAACTTCCCCACGGAGCATTCCCGGCTTAATTGCTAAGCCCTTTTCCGCAGCCACTGCTCGCGCATCTTCGTCAGTTATTATTTCATTAAAATCAATTCCAGCGAACTGCCTGATGGCAGCGACCATGGTCAAGCGGGGCCAAGGCGGCGTCAAGTCCAGTTCTGTTCCCTGGAACACTAATTTCATAGTTCCCAATACCTTTTGCGCTACCGAAGCAATCAGTTGTTCTGTAAGAATCATCATATCCAAATAATCTGCTTGCGCCTGATAAATCTCTACTGACGTAAATTCTGGGTTGTGTCTGGTGGAAATTCCTTCATTACGAAAAATCCTGCCCAGCTCGTAAACCTTGTCCATGCCACCCACTACCAGCCTCTTTAAATGGAGTTCTGTGGCAATCCGCAAGTAAAGCTGCATTTCCAAGGCATTATGATGGGTAACAAACGGACGGGCAGATGCTCCGCCGGTCAAAGTATGCATCACAGGTGTTTCCACCTCAAGAAATGCCCGCTCATGCAGATAATTCCTTATTTCTTGCACAATTTTACTGCGCAAAATGAATACTTTTTTAACATCCGGATTAACAATCAAGTCCAGATACCGCTGTCGATAACGCAAATCAACGTTTGTCAGACCATGCCATTTTTCCGGCAGTGGGCGCAGCGATTTAGCAAGCAATCTAAACTCTTTTACGGCTACAGTTACTTCCCCTCGCCGTGTGCGAAAAGCCTCTCCAGACACTCCGATGATGTCGCCCATGTCTAAAAGTTCGAAAATTTCGTAGCATTTTTCCCCCAGGTCATCAAGCCGCAGATAAATCTGAATCTGCCCGCTCTCATCCTGCAAGTTGGCAAATGAGGCCTTACCATGAGTTCTGATAGTCATCAAACGGCCTGCCAACAACAATGGTTGTCCTTCTAACGCAGCAAAGCGACCGCTCACATCGGCCGCACAATGCGTAACCTGATATTTTTCACCATAAGGCTCAATGCCCAGTTCCTTTAGTTTAGCCAATTTCTGGCGCCGAACAATTTCTTGCTCGCTGATACTTTCACTCATCTAGCTGCTCACCACCCGCATGAGGAGAATTTCTATGCTAAGATATTTTAATAATTTGATATTTGAGAACTCCTGCCGGTACAGATACTTCAACAATATCATTTATTTTTTTACCGATAATTGCTTTTCCCACCGGAGATTCATTAGAGATTTTGCTTTCAGCCGGATTAGCTTCCGCAGAGCCCACAATTGTGTATTTGCAATCTTCATCATACTCCAAATCCCTCAAAATAACGGTTGAGGCAATGCTGACAATCTCGGAACTAGTCTCCTCATCATCTATAATGCGCACGTTGCGCAGCATCTTTTCTAAAGTTATAATGCGACCCTCAATAAAAGCCTGTTCGTTTTTTGCATCTTCGTATTCCGAGTTTTCTGAGATATCACCAAATGAAATCGCTGTTTTAATACGGGCGGCCACTTCCCTGCGTTTAATTGATTTTAAATGCTCCAGCTCTTTCTCTAAATTTTCCAGGCCACACTGAGTCAAAATCACTTCTTTACTAACCATTTATTTCGCTCCTTCAATGCGTTTTGAAACTGCACGCTCAATTATATTCCGCAATGTTGCCGCTTAAACCATACTTTTGCCAGAAATCAGTGTTCACCTGTAAATAAAAAAGACGCTAAATAACGAATCGCCAAACGGCGATTCAACCTTCAAATCTACTTCTTTTTCTTCCTATTATAACTCCACAAATCCTAAATAATAACAATAAATCACTTGCAAATTTTTCTAATTCATTATAGAACAGCCATTATGCTTTGTCAAACTGAAAAAAGACGTCGTTTCTGCTCCGCGTTTTTTCTAACTTGCTCAATTTCCGCATTTGTTATGGCACGTTCAAAACTACGAAACCCGGAGATTTTGAAACCGTGCTTGTCTGCCAATCGACTAATCTCATCAATTTGCGCCACAGACAAATCCCGTCCCAGTGTAAATGATTCATATTTTCCTTCCAAAGAAAGAATCATCGTTTCTGCCATGCAAGCGTACGAGGTGCGCGGGGGAAAGCCGAAACTAAAACCGAAATCTACCTGTCCGGGCACATCTACCACACCGCCCTCAATCACCAAAACATCATTACGCAATTCTGCGCAGCGTTTTGAAACATCCCGAGGTCTAGCTACATCACAGACCAAAGCCCCCGGCTTCAAGTCCATCACATCAATTACTGCTTCAGCAGAGCCGGTTACCGCAATTATTATGTCGGCACGCTGGACAGCAAATTTAACCTCCGCAGTCACCTTGGCCGCCAAGCCTGTTTCTCGTAAAATCCTGGAGGCTAAACTATCTAGCTTATGCTTGTCTCTGGCAAGAAGAGTTAAAAAACGCGCTTCCCTGGCAAGAATTCTAGCACAGACACTGCCAATAGAGCCGGTGGCACCAACGACAAGTATTTCTGCCCGGGAGAAATCTATCCCCATCAATTCAGCAGCTTTTTTTGTTCCCTGTAAAGCAGTGGCAACGGTGTAACTATTCCCGGTAGTCACCGCAATGTTTAAGTTTTTTGATACTGTAATTCCCGCATCACCTACAACAGATGTCATGGCGCCGAGACCGACAACTTTAGCGCCCAACTTCTCTGCCACCTTGCCGGCACTAATAATTTTTTTGATTACTTTTTCCTCGGACAGGGTGACCATCTGCTTTGATGTCAGCGGACACGAAACAAAATGTCCAGTAGTTTCGGCATATTCTGAACGAATCCCAGTAATTTCCGAAACCTTAAAAGGCGGTATAGTTTTTATCACCGTTTCCACTACAGGAACCGGCCACTTTCTCATAAACTTTAGCTTCCTGAAAACATCCTCCAATTCAATTGGATGGATAATAAAAGCAAATTGCTCCATATTGTCCCCCTGTCTTACTGCTGTAAATATGTAATTCTTGGTGCAAAGTTGATATCATTTAGAAGTTCTTCATACTCGGCTGCTCCTAATTCTCGCCGCTTACCGGAAATAGCCACCAACAGCGCCTCCATCACGTTTGTGCCAAATGTTCTGCCATTAAGCTCCGGGGTTGTTGTCACCAGCACCTTTACCCCCCGCTCTGCCAGCATCGCCACATCATCTCTGGTAGTAGTGTTTGTGATAACAGTTTTCCCTCTCAAGTCAAGAGGCATATATCTTCGAATGAAATGAAAATCTCCGGCGATAATCTCTGCCTCGGCAAATAATGCAGGCGCCTTCGGGCTGTTTTCCTCCTGCTGTTTACCAATTGGGTACAACATAGCTAAAGGTAGTTGGCACAGAAGCGGTGCCAAAATACTTGCCACAATCTCAAGCGCTTTTAGAGAGCGCAGCGGCAAAGGAATGCCGACAGTAAAAATCAAATCCCCCATTGTCAAACGGCAACCGGCGGCATTTAGTGCCTCTGCCATACCAAAACGATCTGCCCCTGACATCATCAGTACTTTTGGCGCACCCTGCAACAGATCAGTATTTAATTCTAGATATTGAATCACTTTTCTTTCCAAAGTATTTTTCAAACCTGAGCCATCCAATATGGGGCTCAATTTCGCAGATTTTACCACATTTTTGGCCTCACGCAATGTATAACGTTTCTTTCCGGCAAAAACATAAAGATCCATGCCGCCAAGCCCAAAGGCAGCCACTTCTCCGTCTAAGCGCTCTATTTGCTTAACCATTTCTCCCAGATCACCATCTGTGCCAATCCGTTCCACACGGCAGGCCTGACCCAACAACTCCACTTCTACCACATGGTTACGCTTTGCTGAACCAAGACTGACACTTACAACCCGCTTCAATGCTTTCCCTCCCGCTACGCGTTGATAAACGGCTCCAGAATTTTTTCCAGCTCTTTGGGGTTCACATAAACATCTCCCGCAATCGGCGTGCTGCCTATTTCCACGGCCAGCACCTCACAGTCTAACAGTGCCTCTGCCAAACCCTTCCACTTTGCAGAACAAAAAACTAACACCAACTCGCAGCGGCGGAACTGTTCAATAACATCCATCACCTGATGAAAAAAATCAAGACCACTTTTCCCTTCGACCAATTGCCACCGTTCCTGATCTGACAGAATTAACTGCTGTTCTATGCCTAAACAGTTTGCCATAGCGGCCAGTTCTTCCTTATTTGCCACCGGGAAAGCCATTAAACCTATTCTGCCTCCCCGGCGAACGGCTCCCATGGTTTCCAAGCGAGAAATAAATGTCCTGTCCAATAACAACTTAGCGGCTACTTCCTGCTGCGAAAAACCAAGCTGGCGCAGGTGTAAAATTTTACGGATAGTCTCTTCAATTTTGCTTAAATTAATCAGCTTTTCTCCGATGCGAATAAATTCCATAGTTATCCCCGCAAACAGTATATTTATGTGCACAAGATTGTATACATAAAATTTTACCATGAAATGCCTGCCGCTGCAATTAATATTTTCCAACTATCAACTGTCCGGCAGCAATTCCGTCAAAACGACCAACAGCTCTGCTTTTGACTTTGTCTGCATGATCCGGTTGCGTACAACAGCCGCTCTTGGAATTCCTTTAAAATACCAGGCTAAATGTTTCCTCATCTCCCGCACGCCGCTGTCTTCTCCTTTTTGAGCCACTACCAAGTCAAGCTGACGCTTAGCCAGCATTATCCTTTCAGCTATAGTTGGCTCCGGCAACAAATCCCCGCTTGCCAAGAAATGAATCGTCCTCTTTAGTAACCATAAATTGCCTAGCGCACCACGTCCGATCATCACCGCGTCACAACCGGTTTCGGACAGCATTCTCTTAGCGTCCTCAGGCTGCCAAATATCGCCATTGCCCACAACCGGGATTTTTAAAACTGCTTTAACAGCGGCGATAGCACTCCAATCAGCCTTCCCGCTATATCCCTGCTCCCTAGTCCTGCCATGAACAGTTACAGCAGCGGCGCCTGCCGCCTCAACAGCCTGTGCCACTTCTATAACATTGACCGACTGCTCGTCCCAGCCTTTGCGCATCTTGACTGTAACCGGCACTGTTGACGTCCTGCAGACAGCCTCTACAACGGAAAACGCCTTTTTCGGCTCCCGCATCAGGGCACAACCCTCGCCCTTGCCCGTCACCTTTTTTACCGGGCAACCCATGTTGATATCAAACAAGTCTGGCTTCATGGCGGCACAAACGGACACGGCTTCCGCAAAAAATGACGGCTCACTGCCAAATAGCTGAATACCAAGCGGTCGTTCCTCTTCAGAAAAGCGGGCAAGTGCCAAAGACTGCTTGGGCGCTGATATTATCCCTTTAGCGCTGACCATTTCAGTATATACTAAGGCGCAGCCCATCTCTTTTGCCAATATACGGAACGGACTATCTGTCACTCCGGCCATGGGTGCAAGAATAACCTGGTTTTTTAGAATAAGCTCACCGATTTTCATAGTCTTCTCCTTACATAAAATGCAAATAAATAAGCGCCCTCTTCAGACGCTTATTTATTTGCATTAAGAGCTGCTTTTGCTCCTCACAGCTAAAGCCTAGGATACCCAATTAATCTGCGGCCTAACCGCTAATCACTTCCGGCAATACAAAAAGTTCCTCCGGTGAAACTTCTAACACGCGTGCAAACTTTCTGAGCAGATCAACGCGCGGATATTTAGCTCCTCTTTCAATTGTAGACAACATACTGACAGAAATTCCTGACGCATTAGCTAAATCATCCTGCGTAAGACGCTTCAATCTTCTGAGAGCACGCAAACGCTTCCCGAGTAACTCAGACATAAGCATCCCTCCTGCCCTCTCTCTTCGACATAAAAACAAAAAATCCTTTCTTTCCCACCATTTTTTACCGTACAGCCTCTCAGCAACGCCCATGCAAGAAAGCGTCAGATAGTTCCTGCTATTTAACTTCCAGTAAACCTGCCATTGGAATTAAAATCCTGACTGTGGTTCCTTGCCCCACTACAGATTCTATTTGAATCTGTCCGCACAGGAGCTTAGCCCGCTCATTCATTCCCGCTAAGCCTAGCTTACCGGCTCGCAGCAAATCACCGATAAGTTTACGGTCAAAGCCTTTACCTTTGTCACTCACAGAAATTTCAATACTATCAGCAGCAAACTCAATCTTAACCTGAGCATCAGTAACCTCGGCATGCCTAATTACATTACGTAATGCTTCCTGTACAATCCTAAAAAGGGTAACCCGAACTTCCGGTCGCAAAAATATTTTTTCGCCTTGGACACTAAGGCTGATGTTGATCCCGTGAATACTGCCGAGTTCTTCAATATACCATTCGACTGATGGGATTAGACCAAGATCATCTAAAATAGAGGGCCTTAGATCACGACTAAACTGACGAACTTCCTGCAAAATTTCTTTAACCTGTTCAACCATCCTGTATAGAAAACGCGAGTCTGACACTATAAGGTGTTTGCTCGACAAGAGAAACTTCTCTAGTTGGTGCATAATAACTATCAAAGACTGAGCCGTGCTATCATGCAGCTCACGACTAATCCGCAGCCGCTCCTCTTCTTGGGCTCGAGTGATATGGCGGATATAGTATTCAAGATTCTCCTGCATTTTTCTCTCTTCAGTAATATCTTTGGCAATATGCTGAAAGCCCTGCGTCCCGCCGATTTGCAGCAAATTAGTAGTCACCTTAAGGATTATTTCCAAACCTTGGCAGTTAATGATTGTCTGATCATAAGACCATTGCTTAGGCAACCCTGCCCATAATTGTTTGCGAACAGTTTTTGCTTTAGATAAACTGTTTTGCGGAATCCAAGCGAAAATATTTTTTTCGCTAAGCTGAGACAAATCCCCTCCCACCATATTAAGAAAAGCTCTGTTCCCCGAAATAATATTACCTTCCAAATCTTCCAGCCAAATAATATCGCTTGTTTTTTCAAAGATTTCTCGGTATTGGTTTTCCAACCTCCGAAGTTTCTCTCGCATCATTTTCTGCTTGTCAGAGAGCGAAACATTTTCTACCGCCAGGCTTAACTGTGCAGCCAAAATTTCCAGCACAAAGATTTCCTGCTCGCTAAAATTCCGTTGCGACCTGCTGAATACTGCAAGCGTGCCAATAATCTTATTACTTGAAATTAACGGCATAATTACCGCAGCACAAATTCTTTCTGCATGCAACGCCCCTTCTAATTCATACTCCGGCTGGCCTGCATACGCAAACAAGGGCTCCCCTGATTTTGCCACAGTACCGTTTAGCCCTTCCCCAACCTGGATTGGCTGTTGCTTAACAATCTCTTTAGACAATAACCCTTTGGCAAACAACAAAGTTAACTGTCCTGTCTCTTCCGTGAGAGAAAAGATTGCTACGGCATCAACAGCCAGCTTCTCAAGAATAAGCTCGAAACCAATTTTAACGGCTCCTTCACTGTCCTTACGAGATGCTACGCGCTGGAAATACTCACTAAGTGCAGAAATTTGGTTAACCATATTAAGCCTTTCCACTCATTTCTACATCTTTGAGATTAATCATCCCTTGTTTGAGTGCAACCAAAATTGCTTCCGTCCTAGAGTTTACTTTTTGTTTAGTGAAAATGCTTGCCAAATGCGCTTCCACAGTCCGTCTGCTAACATGCAGTCGTTTGGCAATTTCCTGATTTCTCAAACCATTTGCCACCATAAAAAGCACCTCTAATTCGCGGTTAGTCAATACATCAGCATTATTTCCGTCTTCACACTTATTGCTCCGGCTAAATTTCTGCATTACCTTTAGAGCTACCGAGGGATAAAGGACAGGTTCCCCCCTTGCTACGCTGTGGATGGAACGAATCAGTTCTTGGCAGCTTACATCCTTCAATAAGTAGCCGGAAGCGCCTGCTTCCAACAGAGCAAAGACATACTGATCATAATCGTATGCCGAAAGAATGAGCATCTTAGTACCAGGACTACACTCTCTAATACGACGAGTTGTTTCAATGCCATTTAAACGCGGCATATTAACATCTAAGATAACTACATTAGGTTTAAAGCGTTTTGCTGCCTCCACAGCACTTTCCCCGTCAGCTGCTTCACCCACAACAATAAACTCTTCCCGCTCCTCCAAGAGCTTGCGAATGCTTTCACGAAGCACAGCATGGTCATCAGCTAACAGAATGCTAATCTTGTTCAAAATCTTATTTCCCCCTTAAATCACAAAAAATTATTCTTCTTGGTGAGGGAGGCACCCCTGCAGTCCAGAGGTGCCTCAGTAAGATTCGCCCTTTATCAACTATATATTAGCTGAAATACTCTTTTGATTCTTCTTTTCTTGATTAATAGGGAGATTTCCTTCTTTCTCTCCCAAAATTCTCTGCGGACCTTTCTTTCCCTCAAAAGTCTGTTCTGAAATGCCTCGCTCTCCATCAAGCGACAGGGCCTTCTCCAGCTCACATAAAATGCTTAAATTGTCTTTGCCGCCAGGTGGGAGGAAAGCAGGGTTAAGTTGCTGTATCCTCCCCTCACTGTTTGTTACTGTACCTCTGGTTTCGGCAAAGGTGGCTGCAGGCAGAATGATGTCTGCTTTACCTAAGTCCGCTCGCCAAGTGGAGGTTACTACAACCGTAAACATCCCCTCATCGAAAAGGTCACAATCAAGGCTAAAATCATCACCAATAATCAACATCCCTAACAGATCACCATTTTTAGCAGCCGCCAACTGTTGCGGCAGCGTCATGCCGGCAGTAGTTGGTAGTGGCAAGCCAGCCTCCTGGTAATAATTCATCCTCGCAGCAAGGTCATCCATTTTTTTCCCGCCGGGCAGCAAGCGGGGATGCACCCCCATCTCTAACTGCCCTCTGCTGTTGCCGCCTTTAAACACCTGAAGCACACCTTGCCCCTGTTTATTTCTGCCGATTGCCTGCGCAATTTCCAGCAGCGCCGTCATCTCAGCATCATCCAAAGCTTCCCCATCTACCACCACAACCGGTTTGCGTGCCCGCAAATAAAGATGGAGAAGTTCAATGACCTTTGCCGGTTTAACGCGGACAGTTCCCGGTAGCTCCAACAGCCGGTGCTTAATTTCATCTTCGCTCAAAGGCACCCCAAAATCTCCTGCCACCAGCTCATAACGTTTCAGATATGCCTGGATCGCCTGAAGAAGTTTCAGCATCTTCCAAGGATTCGTGCGCACCGTCAGATTTGCCTGGGGGTCAAGCCGTGTAGCCTGCGGACTAACGACAGCCAACTTGCCGCCTTTAGCTACAGCCTGCCGGATTTTTTGAGCAACAATGGGATAATCCACCGTTGGATCCGTATTAATTACCAGAATAAAATCACTCGTTATTAAATCATTGTAGCTAATGCCGGCAGCTTGAGGGATTGCTGCTGTTGCCAGATATTCCGCAGCAACAGGTCTGGTGCTATCAATATTGTTTGTCTGGAGAGCAAACCGGGCCAATTTTTGGGCCAAATAGTTTTCTTCGTTACTTAGAGCGGGCGATACTAGTACGCCTATACTATCGGAACCGTAGCGTGAACTGATTTTTTCCAGCATAGCTGCTGCCGAGCCGATAGCTGCTTCCCAACTAACTTCCTGCATTTTCTCACCATTTCTGCGCAGGGGTGATTTCAAGCGCCCGGAACTGTGAACAAAACGATATTCAAAAGCACCTTTTTTACAAAGATTGCCATGATTTACTTCCCCTCGCAAAGGAGAAGTAACTCTTGCTATTTTATCTCCGACAACATGCAATTCCAGCGCGCAGCCGGTGCTGCATTGAACGCAGGTAGTAGACACAACCGCGTCAGGGCGGAAAGGCCCCGGCTTTACGAAAGGACTAACTGCAGTCAACGCCCCCGTTGGACAAGCAGAAACACATTGGCCGCATGATTCGCACATCGTTTCGGCAAGCGGCAAGGCCATGGCTGGCTTTACTACTGTATCATAGCCGCGGTTAACAAATCCAAGCGCACCAATCGCCTGCACTTCCTGGCAAATCCGTACACAGTTCCCGCAAAGAACACATTTATTTGCGTCATGATTAACAAAGCGATGATCATGGTTGATCTTATACCGCTTCTTGCTAACGCCCAGACGTTCTGTATCAACCTGATATTCTGTGGCCAGCTTGCGTAAGGTGCAACTAAAGACATCTTCACAGCCGCAGGAAAGACAACGCTTTACTTCCTGATTAACACCTTCCCTGCTAAGCCCTAAGTTAAACTCCGCAAAAGTTTTAACCCTCTCCATTGGCGATGTATGGACTTCGGGCGTGCGAGCAATTCTTTCCCTCTCTCCCAAATCGGCAGGCTTCAACTCATGCAGTTTGCCCATACTGCAATTAAACGGCTTTTCTTCAGGAATAAACATCTCACCGGCTAGATAGCGGTTGATAGCTCGAGCCGCCTTACGCGCTGCTGCTATCGCCTCTACCGCAGTAGCCGCCCCACTGACACAGTCTCCAGCCGCAAAGACGCCCGGCTCACTGGTGCAGCCAGATTCCCTGTCAACTTCCATCGTCTGCCAAGCGCTCAGGCGAACACCGCTTCTGCCTGCAATCTCCTTGTCAACCACCTGGCCTATTGCCAGAATGACAGTGTCAAACTCCATCTGATATTCCGACCCCTGAATAGCCACAGGCCTGCGACGATTGGAACTATCCGGCTCGCCTAACTCCATACAAATACATTCCAGTGCTGCAAGCCGACCGTCTTGCGCTAAGCAAAGGGTAGGATTAGTAAGAAAACGGAACTCAACACCTTCTTCTTCTGCTTCCAAAATTTCTATAGGACTAGCGGGCATCTCTTCTTTGCTGCGACGGTAAATAACGACGACCTCTTCCGCACCAAGACGCAAAGCAGTACGGGCTGCGTCCATGGCCGTATTCCCACCGCCAACAACAGCCACTCTGCGACCAAGCTGCGGCGCCCGCTTTTCAGAAACCATCCTAAGAAAATCAATCCCCTTTAAAATTCCGGGCATTTCTTCGTTGTCTAGCCCCAAACCTTGGGCTGACTGGCAGCCAATACCAAGAAAAACTGCATCATATCTCTCTTTTAGCTCGACAAGAGTATAGTCCCGACCAAATACTTCACCTAAACGCACTTCTTGGCATAAGTCTGTAATCAATTTTATTTCCTGGTCCAGCAACAACTTAGGCAGACGATACTCGGGAATGCCGTAGCGTAGCATTCCGCCCAATTCAGGACCAGCATCAAAAAGAGTCACCCGATGACCTGACAAGGCCAGATAGTATGCTGCCGTCAGACCTGCCGGCCCGCCGCCAACGACAGCAACCGAAAAGCGACTGTCTCCCTGTGCTTGCGGCAAATAAGAGGTCAACGCCTTTAAATCATAGTCGCCCGCAAAACGTTTTAAAGCACAGACATTAACCGCACCATCTAAAATATTGCGACGGCATTCAGCCTCGCAAAAACGTGGACAGACCCGACCGCATACAGATGGAAGGGGCAGTTTCTCCTTAATTAGTGCGGCTGCTTTTAAATTTTGGCCGTTACCAATATGGGCAATAAAACCCTGGATGTCAATTTCGGCAGGACAAGCTTGCTGACAAGGAGCCACACAGTCACCACAATGTTCAGAGAGCAAAAGCTCCAACGCAATCCGTCGCAACTCAGTTACGCGCTCACTATTCGTGGTTACACGCATGCCTTCACTGACCTGCGTACCACAAGCAGGAACAGCCGCCGGGCGCCCCTCTACTTCCACAAAACATAAACGGCAAGAACCAAAAGGTTTTAATCTTGGGTCATAGCATAGATGCGGCACTGCAAAGCCGTGCGTTAAAGCGGCCTCTAACAGATTTGAGCCACGATCAACAAAAATTTCTTTTCCGTCGAGCAAAATAGCTACTTTGTTCATTTCATCACCCCCACACGCTGTCCTTGAGCATTCTGGCGGCTTACAGTTACTGGTTTGGAAAGCACAACAATGCAATTAAACTTGCAGCTATTGATACACAGTCCGCAGCGCAGGCAATTTTCAGCATCTATCACATGGGGTGCTTTCTTTTCTCCACTAATGGCGCCTACTGGACACTGCTTTACGCATAGTCCGCACCCTTTGCAATCTTCTGAGACGATCTCATAATCAATCAGAGCCTTGCATACCTTAGCCGGGCAGACTTTATCCCGGACATGGGCCTCATATTCTTCCCTAAAATACTTAATGGTTGTGAGAACAGGATTTGGCATCGTTTGACCCAACCCGCATAGTGAACCGGCTTGAATTTTTTCCCCTAATGTCTGCAATGTAGCAATATCTTCTTCTTTACCTTCACCGGCTGTAATTCTTTCTAAAATTCTCAGCATTTGCTCGGTACCAACCCGACAGAAAGTACACTTCCCGCAAGACTCTTCCCTGGTGAATGAAAGAAAAAACTTAGCCACATCCACCATGCATGTCTCCTCATCCATAACCAGCAGACCGCCGGAACCCATGATTGCGCCGATTTTTTTTAAGGATTCATAATCTACCGGAGTATCTTCCAGCGTTGCCGGGATGCAGCCGCCGGAGGGACCACCCGTCTGAACTGCCTTCAATGGCTTACCTGAGGAAATTCCTCCGCCAATCTCAAAAACAATCTCCCTAATCGTCATGCCCATGGGCACTTCAATCAAACCACCCCGGTTCACCTTGCCGGCCAAAGCAAAAACTTTTGTTCCTTTGCTTTCCTCAGTGCCATAAACACTGTAAGCAGAAGCGCCTAAAGCAATAATCCTCGGTACGTTAGCAAATGTCTCCACATTATTAATGGAAGTTGGTTTGCCAAATAATCCTGCTTCAACAGGAAAGGGGGGACGAAAACGGGGCATGCCTCGCTTGCCCTCTATTGAAGCTATCAGCGCCGTTTCTTCTCCGCAAACGAATGCGCCGGCCCCTTCCCTGATATATATTTCGAAATCGAACCCGACACCAAGAATGTCATGACCCAAAAAATAGTGCTCCTTGGCCTGAGCGATGGCCACTTTCAAACGCCGAATAGCGAGCGGGTATTCCGCCCGGATGTAGATATAACCTGCATTGGCGCCTATAGCATAGGCTGCAATAAGCATCCCTTCCAAAACACTATGCGGGTCGCTTTCTAAAATACTGCGGTCCATAAAGGCCCCGGGATCTCCCTCGTCTGCGTTACAGATTATATATTTCTGCGTACCTTTGGCCTGGGAAGCAAAGGTCCACTTTAAATGTGTCGGAAAACCCGCACCTCCTCGCCCCCGCAAACCGGAAGCCTTAATTTCTGCAATTACCTCCTGCTGTGTTTGTGCCAGCGCCTTTTCCAAGCCGCTATATCCACCTGCGGCCAGATAACTTTGAATATTTTCCGGGTCTATTTTACCGCAGTTATGCAACAGAAACCGCTGCTGCTTTCTTAAAAAAGAACCGGCTTCACCGTCTTTATCAGGCCCCTGGAGCAAAAAATCCTCTGCCGGAACCCCCCCTTGAATATGTTCCGTCACAATGCGCGAGGCATTTGCTAAATTAACATTGCCATAAAGGTAACTCTTGCCCTCAGGAGAAATTACTTCTACCTGCGGCTCACAGTAACAAAGCCCCCTGCACCCCGTGCGCTGCAAGTATATCCCTTTCTGAAGCAGTGCTTCATTTAACAGGTCATAAACTTTTGCTGCCCCCGCTGCAATGCTGCAGGAGGCCAGCCCTATTTTTACCTGATACTCAGCCATTGGAGCAGCCTCCTCCGCACACTAAAGCATCATGTGCGCAGTCACTTTTCCCCTTGCGAACTTCGCCTATGACCTTACCCACAGCAGCCGGAGTCAGCCGACCAAAAGTTTCTTCGTTTACGGTGATCACCGGCGCTAAGCTGCAGCAACCAAGGCAAGCCACTTTTTCCAGTGTAAATTTGCCATCGGGACTTGTGCCTCCTCCGCGAGCACCCGTTTCATGCTGCAATGCTTCCGTAATTTTTTCTGCTCCGGCCAAGTGACAAGCAGTTCCATGACAAACTTGAATTAAATTCTCACCAATAGGTTCCATTCGAAACTGCGAATAGAAAGTAACAATACTATAAAGCTCGCTAGCCCAAATCCCCGTCAGCTCGGAAACACGCTCCAAAACTTCCGGCGCCACATAGCCAAATGCATTTTGAATATCCTGCAAAATTGGAATAGCAGCACCTGGGTCGACATTATGGCGCTGAATAATAGCGTCTATCACAAAGAGCGGATTCTTTTCCTTTAATACTTTAAATTCATTCATGACCAAAGCACTCATCCCTTTATCCCTTCCTTTAACTCTATTTTTAGGTTAGGACTTCTTCTTCATGTCTGAGCGCCTTTAGTAATTCGCGCTTAGAAGTGCGATGCCGCTCAAAAATACTGACAATCTTCAAAGTCGATACATTTTCCACCCAATACAACGAGCTTATCTTCCGTGCCACAGCCTCGACGCTTACAGCAGCCTCAATCATGACTACCATGTCGCAGCTTCCCACCACCGGGTCTACGAAATCCACCTCGATAAAATCTTCCAGGTCCAAGACTGCCTTGCGAAAATCATCATGCCGCACTTCGTCTTTTGCGTTTACCAACAAATACGCTCTTAAACCCACTTTTAAAACTCCTCTCTTAATTAAGGATTTTCCTCTACCCTAATTTAATCACAAACCTATTGCCACCACATCGGTAACTCATTCATTTATCTGTTACTATTTTCACTTATTCTCTTATCATTAGTTTTACTGACTGCCACTGAGTATTTTCCGCATTTTACCTAAGTATAAATACCTATTCTGCCCTTACAAGTCCCCTCTCCCTCCCTTACAAGTCCCCTCTCCCTCTGGGAGAGGGTTAGGGTGAGGGCACAGTACCTCCGTCTTTGTGGGGCATAGCAGTCTACACAAATAAAAAGGACGCTACGCTTTTTCTATCAGCTGACGCGTCCTTTTTATTCATTCGCTTGGGCGGGTTTGAAACCCGCCCCTACGAGCTGCCACCCCTGCGACGCCTCCCATTGCGTTGGAAACCATATAATTTCCTGGTACAAAAATTCCCCTCCCTTGGAGGGGTGCCCGCAAGGGCGGGGTGGTCGCATACCGCCTCAACAAACTCACAGAACACAAGCCTCAAAAAGGCAGAAACTTTACCGGAGGAAACCACCCCGGCGCTTTGTGCCACCCCTCCACCGGAGGGGAATCCACTTTCCTCTGGGAGAGGGGAACTGCGTCCTAACCGTTCGCAACCGCGAAAACGTGCGAGCGAATCAGCTGGGTGAGGATACAATGCCTAAAGAAGACGCACCGTGTTTTAATATAATTTCCAATAAAAAAGTGCCTCAAATAATTATTCTGAGACACTTTGTAGCAGCATAAATTTGATTCCACTTTCTTTTATCCGGTTTTTTGCAATGTCTCCCATTTGCCGCAACGACCGCCCCAGCGCGCCAATATTTTGTCATCCACGGCAATATTGACAATTTCACAGAGATTAGCACAACTCTGACAGTCAAAACTCGAGGCTTGATAATCCATTTCGGAAACCGCAAAACCTCGAAAATCTGTTCTTTGCTTTTCCCGAGCGGTTGACCTGGCTAAAAGGGCGGCACCGATGGCACCCATAACGTTAAAAAATGGCGGCACAGTAATTTTCATGCCCAACGCTTTTTCAAATGCGGCGCAAATCCCGGCGTTTGCGGCCACTCCTCCCTGAAAAACTACCGGTGCTAAAACTTCCTTGCCTTTGCCCACGTTATTAAGATAATTACGAACCAGCGCATCACAAAGCCCGGCGATAATATCAGCCACAGGGTGACCCATCTGCTGCTTGTGAATCATATCTGATTCGGCAAAAACCGAACAACGCCCGGCAATTCGCACCGATCCGCTGCTTAACAATGCCAACTCGCCAAATTCCTCAATGGGAATATTCAGCCTGGCAGCCTGATGATCTAAAAATGAACCTGTCCCGGCAGCGCAAACCGTATTCATGGCAAAATCAACCACAATGCCGTCACGCAAAATGATAAACTTGGAATCCTGTCCGCCTATCTCCAGCACAGTCTGCACATCAGGCACCAAGTGCGAAGCCGCCACGGCATGTGCTGTGATTTCATTTTTGACAGTATCAGCACCTACAATTACCCCCGTCAGCGTTCTCGCACTACCTGTAGTGCCAACTCCGCAGATTTCCACATTTTTGCCTTTTAGCTCCGCTTCTAACTGACGCATCCCCTCTTGCACCGCCTTAATCGGCTGGCCGCTAGTACGGAGATATCGACTAACCAACACTGCGCCCTTCTCGTCAATAACTACCAAATTAGTACTGACGGAACCGACATCAATCCCTAGATATACCTGCATAAACTCGCCTCCTGTCTGTTACTTTCTCCTGAAGTAAGTAAGAAAACCTCCTGCCAGGTTCCCCCGGCACGGCCGGTTTATATATTCCTTCCCCGCTAATTTCCTTCTTCCAAGCCTTCCTTATTCGCCGATAATTAGAATATTCCTGCCCTGAATAAATTAACCAGAGATTAACGCACTTCTGCATTCTTGCTGTTCTCGCCCGGCAAACAAAAACAGCCTCTGAGAAAAAGGCTGTTTTTGTTTGCTAATCATGACAGCAAAGACCCTTCCCTAAAGGATCTGCTTATTCACCAGTCATTTCGCGGGGGAATGTGCAAAAACCAGCTTTTTCCTCCGCAACTTTCCTTTCAACACGACTTGATACATCTTTCGAAATAAAAATCCGAATCACCCATGAGATGCCCAAAAACACCGCCAAAATGATCAAATACGCTAAGAAATTCATCTGCACACCCCTTTCATCTAGCAAATTTTCATGAATTTTAAGAAATCCCCTTGACTCATATTTGCTGATTACTAATCAGTATAGCAAGAGAAAATAGAATTGTCAATTAATTCGGAAAGTTATTTTAATATCATATAAAGTTAAATACAAGCTGCGCCAGGCGCCATTGCGAAGAAAAATATTCTGGTGTATAATCAAAAAAATCGTGGTTGCAATTTTCAGAAAAATTTGCGCTAGGGAGTTGATGCCAGGATGCCTTCTCGGCAAATGAACGACCAAACCTCCCCCCTGGAGCTCCTTAAAAGAATTAACCCCTTCTACCTGCTTGATGATTTAACCCTAGCGCAGGTAGCACAAAACAGTGACTTAGAGTTTTACGCCAAAGGGTCATACGTTTTCCGTCAGGGCGACCTGTCACGTCAGATCCTCTTCATTGTTGCCTCCGGCACCGCTGAGGTAACCGTGCTAGATGAACACGACCGAGAAACAATAGCTGGTGTGCGTCATGAAGGAGAATTTTTCGGGGAAACGGTTTTTTTGTCTGACGAACCTTATCCAGGCTCAGTGCGAGCTATGACTGATCTGACCTGTCTTATTATCCACCATGAAATTTTTGAAACCGTTCTTGACCGCCAGGCGGAATTTTTGGCGCAATTTAACCGTTTGCTGGCTGACAGGATGCGTTCCCTTTACAAGTCACTGGTCACTGAACCGCGCGACGGCACTTTAGCAGAAGAACTGCCGATGCGCAAGCGTGTGACCTACCTGATGTCAAAGCCGCCTCTGACAGCGCTACCCAAAGAAGATATTGCTGAGCTGGCGGAAAGGATGGCTACACATAACGTTTCCTCGCTGGTGGTAGTTGATGAAGACAACCGACCTCTGGGCCTTGTCACTGAAAAAGACCTGGTCGGCAAAGTATTGGCCAGGAGAGATCAGCCTAAAAAGCTTACAGCAGCGGATATTATGAATTCCAATATCTTTACGGTTGAGCCGACGTCATTTTATTTTGAAGCGTTACTATCGATGGTCAGAAACAAGGTCAAGCACCTGGTTGTGGCGTCAGGCGGCCGTCTGGAAGGCATTGTTACCATCCGGGACCTGATTACTTCCCGCAGCATGGGTGACCTAAGCATAGTCAACAGCATTGAAGCGCAAAACAATATTGAGGGGCTGGCCAAAGCGAGCGGCGAGATTGACCGGGTCCTGCGTGCGCTGGTTTTAGAAAAAGCTGTCAGCAAAGATATCCTGCAAATTATTACCGAGTTGTTCGACCGCCTGACCAGCAAAGTAATCCAGACATGTGAGCAGGAAATGATAAAAGAGGGATACGGACCACCGCCGGTCAGCTACAGTTGGATTACCATGGGCAGCAGCGGACGACAGGAGCAATTTATCAAAACAGACCAGGACAACGGGATTATCTACGACAACGTCTCGGATGACAAAAAAGAGCAGGTGGCCAAGTACTTCCTCCTATTGGGTGAAAAAGTTGCTGAAGGGTTGCATCGGTGCGGATTTGCCAAATGCGAGGGAAATGTCATGGCTTCCAATCCGCAGTGGTGTCGCTCTTTCAACGACTGGCGCGAAGCCATTAATGAGTGGGTCGAAGTGCTGAATCCTGAAAATATCCGCATGATGACTATTTTTCTTGATTTCAGGCATCTCTGCGGGAAAAAAAGTCTTTGCGACCTGTTGCGAAACTTTGTAATTCGAAAGTTTCAAAAGTCAGCCACAGCTTTACACTTTCTTGTCATGGATGATCTGGAATACCGCGTGCCGCTAGGATTTTTTAAGCAGATTGTTACTGAAAAATCCAAAGAACATCGCAATATGGTAAATTTGAAGACAGCAGCCTATGTCCATTTAATTGACTGCTTGCGTGCGTTTTCCCTGCGTGAAGGAATTGTGGAAACGAACACGCTAAAACGATTGGAACTACTTGCTAAAAAGAAATTAATATCCGCCGACGACGCCGAAGCCCTGACCACTGCTTATGAAACACTGATGATGTTTAGAATCCGACAAAGCCTGCTGCAAATAGACAAAGGCCTTAAACCGGACAACTACATCACACCGGAGGATTTAAACAAAAAGGAAAAAGCGGCTTTGCGCGAGGCTTTTCTGGCGGTTGAGCGCTTACAGATTTTAACAGGTCAATCTTTCTATTTTTTAGAAACATGACTGTTGCGCCAGATTCAAAAGCTGTCTGCTTAGGGTATTCTAATTTTTCCGGCATAAGAACTTTAAGGGAGCCGGCTTTGACAGCCCGGCTCCCCGCATTGCGACAAACAATTTTTCACTACAATACGGCAACAGCCTAAGGAAGCTTATACTTTAGCTTGTAGGCAAACAGGCAAATGCACCAGCCCACCAAAGAAAGTATTCCTGCCAGAGCAAACGGCATAACATAGCTTTTATACAAGTCATACGCCCAAGCAGCCGCCATCGGACCGAAAAAAGCGGCTGCCCCGAAAGCCGTAATCAAAGCGCCATAAACCGCACCGAGGTTCTTAACCCCAAAGGCAATAGTTGCCAATGACGGAAACAGTCCCAGCGTAACAGCAAAACCCCACCCAAAAATGAACGCAAAAATGTACAGCATCTGAGGCGTTGTTGCCATACTGTTAAACAGAAGGAAAGCTATGCCGGTTATGATGTAGGTTACCAGCATCACCTTTACGGGTCCCGTTTTTTCAGCTATCAAACCTGCAATCGGCCTGCCAAAACCATTGGCCAACCCGAAAAAAACCGAAGCTATGGCGGCTGCAGGTCTTTCCATGCCCAGAACGGTAACACCGTATGGCACCACATGCGCCATCGCCATCAGGCCGCCGAATATAACGCCAAAGAATCCCGCCCACAGCAGATAAAACAATGGTGTCTTCAACGCTTCGCTCAGAGTAGCCTCTGTTCTGGAGGCATACATAGATACCGAACCACCCGTATGTGATCCTTCCCAGCTTACGGGCACCCACCCCACTGGCGGCACTCTTATTACCCAGGCCGAAATCAACGTAACTATGCATGTTACTGCGCCCAAAACCAAAAAAGTGCTTTCTATGCCAATGGTACGAATCAGCCTTGTTATCCAGGGAGCAAAAATAGTTGCTGCCAAACCAAACCCGGTTACTGCCAATGCAACAGCCAGGCCTGTTTTATCAGGAAACCACTTCCTGGCAGTAGGAACAGCCACGCAATAGGCAAGCGCACAGCCAAGGCCGCCTACAACTCCGTATGTCAACAGTAACCACCAGACATACGGGAAGCGCCCGATTTGCGCCGCCATCAGATAGGCCAAAAAGAACAATACTCCTCCGGTAGCGGCAATTTTGCGCGGGCCGTATTTGTCCTGCAGGATCCCACCATAAATCATGCCCACCGTAGTAAATACTACTAAGTAAACGGAAAGCGGCAACATTGCGTCGGCTCTGTCCCAACCGAACCTCTCCTGCAGGGGTACAATAAACACCCCCCAGGCATAGGAGATTCCTCCCATTAATGTCAACAAGAGTCCTGCGATTGGGATACTCCACCTCGAGATAATTGGCGCACCTGCTGTCGGAATAGCCGTCATTGTCTTCGCCGCTTGCATTTTCCAGACCTCCTTAATTTTTATTAGAAAAAAGCGCGATTTTCTCTAAAAAAACTAACAATGACTCCCCATAGCAGACCTCCTTCAACTAGGATTGAGCAATCTTGCAATAATAATCTGAATTTTCAGATTATTATTGCTACGCGTTACCTAACTCGCAATGTTAATCTAATTTTTGCTGCTTGAAGTGTATTATATCTAAGCCAAACAAGTTCGTCAATAATTCGCTTGAATTTTCTGATAATTATTTAAAAATATTAGAACAGCGAAGCTAATACCAACTTACGCATAAGATACTATCACTATATTCTCATTAGACTTGAAAATACAACCAAGAAAACGCTTTTAACAAAAAATTTTCCAATGATTGCTCATTGCTATTTCTGCCGCATTATGTTAGAATTTATTCCGTGTCGGGGCGTAGCGCAGTTTGGTAGCGCGCTTGGTTCGGGACCAAGAGGCCGCAGGTTCAAATCCTGTCGCTCCGACCAGGAAGAAATCAACAGCCACAGGGGTTTTCGGCTCCTGTGGTTGTTTGCTTATCCGGCTTAAATGGCTGATTTTCTCTCCTTTTTCTCTCCTAAGAAAACATACCTCTGCTAAAACTGATTATCGCCAGAAACGTTTTTGTGCTTTCACCGCTCGCCTTTGTCGGTAAAATTGAGAATTTTGTCCAGTTTTTCCGCCGCTTCGGACTGCAGACCTGGTGTAACATGACTATACAAATCAAGTGTGGTAGCGATATTAGCATGACCGAGGCGTTCTTGCACGATTTTTGGATGCACCCCCAAACGCAGCATCAGAGTGGCCGCTGTGTGACGCA
>JAGXTL010000016.1 GCA_018333635.1 Dethiobacter sp. | reverse complement strand
GTTCTTTAGGCTTCAGGGGAAGCGCAGGAGTGAAAATGAATACTGGGCCTACGACATAACATCCATCTCCAGCTATTCGCAATGCCTGCGACAAGTGCAGTACGGTAAGAACAAAGAGGATGACAGGCTTCCACAGCTCAACTTGGCTCTGGTATTTGGCGAAACATCCAACCTTCCTTTTTACTATCGGAAGCTGGCAGGCAATATCCCGGACACCAAGACACTGAAGCACTTATTGGCGGAATTGGACGCCTTGGGGTTTGCTAAAATGAAGCTGGTTATGGACCGGGGTTTCTACAGTGAAGAAAACATTAATGCCCTCTTTAAAGACCGCCTGAAGTTTCTTATCGCTGGCAAAATGTCCCTGAGCTTCATGAGGTTAAGCCTGGAAGGCATCTATGAGAGCTTCCGCAGCTTTGAATGCTATAATGAGACCTATGAACTCTACTGTCGCACCGTTGAAACCCAGTGGCAGTACACCCAGTATCGGCCATACAAGAAGGAAACCCTAAAAGAACCCCGCCAGATCTATGTCCATTATTACTATAACATCGATAAAGCTGCCGAAGAGGAAAAAGCTTTTGACAGAAAACTTATGGCCCTGTGCCGCGAACTGGAATCCGGCAAGCGGATCACGGAGCATGAAAACCAGTACAAAAAGTACTTCGATGTAAAGACCACACCCAAACGGGGTACAAAAGCAACAGTAAAGGAAGAGGCGGTTTTACGAGCCAAGAAGTATTTCGGATTCTTTGCGCTCCTCACCAACGAAACCATGGACGCGGTAACAGCCCTGGAAATCTACCGGAACAAGGATCTGGTGGAGAAGGCCTTTGGCAACCTGAAAGAACGATTAAACCTACGCCGCACCCTGGTATCCTCCGAGCAAAGCCTGGAAGGTAAGCTCTTTGTCGAGTTTGTGGCATTGATTTACCTGTCTTACATCAAAAAGCAGATGCAGGTGTCGGATTTATTCAAGAAGTACACCATTCAGGGAGTTCTGGACAAGCTGGATGTCATTGAATGTTTTGAATCTCCCGGCCAGCAGCTGCGTGTAGGTGAATTGCTTGAGAAGCAAAAGGAGATCTATCACGCGCTGGGCGTTGAGCCACCTGCCTCGTTATGAGTTGGCGGGAATCCAGGATAATTATCCATTAAACCCTAGGGAGGTATGGCCATGTATAACCCCGGAGCAGCAGCCACAACCGCTGCCGCTGCCGCCCAACAGTGCAAAGCAAAGGGAGGAGGATGAAAGGTTGACTACATACACTCAAAACGACCTTGAAGGCTGGGAATTTAAAATTGTCCGCTCCAACGGTAAAATCATCGGAGACAAATTTCAGGAACTAATTGCAGAGGAAGCAAAAAACGGCTGGGAGCAGGTAGAAAAGTTTGACGACTACCGCATTCGCTTCAAACGCCGCATTGAGAAACGCCAACAGGATTCATGCGCAGAAATTGACCCCTACCGTACTCAGGTAGGGATCTCAGATGCCAGACTTGTCTTTATGATTTTCGGCGGAGTTTTTGCATTTGTCGCAATCCTGGTGGGAATAATTATTCTCACCACCACAGGGTAAATTCCCCTACTTATTTAGCCATTCCACAAGACCGGAAACAATGTCTTTGGCATTAGGCGGACAGCCTTTAATGTTAAATTGAAAATTACGGGTACATTCGCCTACTCCTATGGTACCGGCCAGCGCCCGGATATAACTTTGCCGGTGATTCTCGATTTTTAAGTAGGGGATAAAGCTCTCAGCGGTAATTGAAGTGAGCATTGATTCAACCGTATGCGGCGAAACGAGCCGTCCGCCGTTGCTGTGGATAAAACGGGCAATTAGTTCAGGTATAGTAAAGATAGAGTCCGTTTTTATACAGGTCATAGCTTTGGCAACATGTCGCTTGTCCTCATGCTCAGGAATTACGACAACTGCAGATTCCGCACAGTTAATCTCACCGGGAAAGTCATGCCAGGCCCTTGACTGGTAAACAATATTCCGTGCCATAAGTTCCCTCCATTACATCTTTGCACTAAATAAAATTATAACATAGATTCGGATATAGTTATTGAAGAAATATCTAAAGTCAGGGGTGACGGTAGAGGTGATAATGCAAAATGATTTGGCTCAGTCTGGGTGCACTTGCAGGAATTTGCTATTTACTATTGAAAAATTAAAAGGAATGCTATATTCCGGATTTGAGGGTTGGGCAGATATGAAGAAATATGCCAAAAAAAATGAGTACGCCGCACTATTGCTGAAAGAAGATGAGGCTGCCTACAATCATCGTACATGTGGACAGTCAACACGAAAAAATCGCGATTTCAAACTCATCGACTTATTCAGCGGTGCAGGCGGAATGTCGCTAGGTTTTTCCAAATCGTTCGGGCATAATTTTACTTCAGTATGGGCCAATGATTTTAATAAGTATTGCGTGGATACGTATAACGCTAACTTTGGCAACCACTGTGTTCTCGGTGATATAAGCGAAATCCTAAGCGATAGGAGTGTTAAGATTCCGTCGGCCGACGTGGTGATTGGCGGACCTCCTTGCCAGGGTTTTAGTTTACTGAACAAAAACCGTGAAGGGGATCCAAGAAACCAATTATGGCGTCCTTATCTGGAAGTGGTAAAGCGCTGCGGGGCAAAGGTATTTGTAATAGAAAACGTACCTCAATTATTAGGGTCGGAAGAACATAAGCAAATCGTGGAAACCGCCGAAATGTTGGGCTTTAAGGTTGTTTCGGACAAGCTTTGTGCGGCGGATTACGGAGTTCCCCAAACACGAACCAGAGCCGTCATCATCGGCTCAAAAATAGACCCGTCGATAATTTTCCCGCCAAGAAAAACTCACTACAACCCGGAAAAAGGCGGAATTCAAAATACTATAGGCATTACCATACAAAACGAGGCGTATTTGCACTCGCCTCAGAGGTGGAGAACGGTAAAAGACGCAATCTCAGACTTGCCTGAGCCTGAAGGTGCCGGTATCCGAGATGTTCCGCCTCCTTTGGATTTACATTTCGGCCGGTCCCCGACACCGCTTAGTGTAAAAAGATACAAGGCTATTCCGGAAGAGGGGATGAACCGTTTCGACCTGCAACGAATAGCCCCCGAACTGACCCCCGACTGTTGGATCAGAAAGAAAACAGGCGGAACAGATTTATTCGGCAGATTGTGGTGGGACCGCCCCGCCTTTACCATTCGTACGGAATTCTTTAAGCCGGAAAAAGGCCGCTACCTACATCCTGAGCAGCACAGGCCGATTACCCACCGGGAAGCGGCACGCTTGCAGAGCTTCCCCGATGCGTTTATTTTTACCGGCACGAAAATCGAAATCGCCAAGCAAATCGGTAACGCTGTACCGCCCCTTTTGGCCGCCCGCATTGCCGATATTGTGTATGTACTCCTAACACAGGAAGAAGAATGTGCATGGATGTCTTCGATTAAAACAAACGAAGCCGGGTAATGGCTCGGATTAGTGGTAACCCCGATTTACCCGGCAAGCCCGACATCGTGCTAAAAGGTGCATTTCTAGAAATGGAAAGGGAGAACCGACCATTGAAAGCCGAGCCGGAGCAAATTATACAAGAACTCCATAGGCTGTTAAATAATTTTGAGCTGGAGCTGCAAAAGGAAGAGCTCCGGCCAAAAGTTCTTTCCCTTGTCCCGGTACTTCACACTTTAAGAGCACTTGGTATTTCTCTTGCACCGGAAGGTAGTACGGTAAGCGCACGGCAAAGAATACTCCAATATTTCCTCAAGTATCCTCTTACCATAATTAACGGCGATGAACTGTCTGTAATTTCCGGTATTCAGGAATATGCAAGAAGAGTGCGTGAGTTACGGGTCGAATATGGATGGGCAATTATCAGTGGTACAGCAGCAAAGGAAATGTACCAGGAAGAGGATTTCCCTCTCGAGAACATACAAAATATTAAGCCCGACGATTATATACTCCTATCGTCGGAGCAAGACAAGCAAGCAGCTTTCCGCTGGAACCTGGCCAAGAATATACGTAACAGTAATGAGTCGGTTCGAAACAAAATTCTAGAGTACCTTAAACAAAACGTAGGTGAACCGGTAACCGGCGAAGAACTCCGCTACGTTGCAAAAGATAAAACCGAATGGGCAAGAAGAGTAAGAGAATTAAGAACGGAATACGGCTGGCCCATCGTTACCAAAACCACAGGCAAACCGGATCTACCCGTAGGTACATACCTCCTGGAATCAACCCGCCAAAGCCCTGAACACGATAGAATAATACCCGACCCGGTACGTGGTCGCGTATTACGTAGAGACAATTATACATGTGTAAGATGTCAGTGGAATAAAAGCCTATGGGATAGGTCCGACCCCAGGCATCTCGAACTCCACCATGTTAAAGAGCACGCAAAAGGTGGAAAAAATACCGAGGACAATTTGGTAACCCTTTGCACTGTATGCCATGATGATGATGACGTGCACAGAAAAAGCTAAAGCAAGTCATTGAGTCGGAACAAGTGTTCTAATATAATAGAGGTATAGATATGAAAGAGGCAAATAAAAAAGCTGCGAAATATTAAGCCCGAACATGTTGAAGCGATTATTGAAGGATATAAAACGTATGAGTTAAGACGCAGAAAGCCGAGTTTAAATCGTGGGGATAAGCTGATCATTTATCAAACGAGCCCCGGCAAAAAAGTAGTGGCAGTGGCAGAAGTAGATAGAATCATGGGTGCTGCAATCGATACCTTGTGGGAAAAAGTAAAAGGACAATGTGCAGTAGGATATAATGATTTTGTAAACTATTTTAGCGGTTGTGAAACCGGCTACGCATTAAAGTTGAAAAATATAGTAACTTACCAGAATGCCTTTACGCTCGAGGCTCTGAGAGAGTATATGCCTCAATACAACCCTCCGCAATTTTTCCATTTCCTAAATGAAAGTCATCCTCTATATTCATTACTAACAGATTATCTGCAATAAAGGACAATTTTTTGTCCTTTTTTTGTTTTCCTGTCAATAACTATTTGCAGGGAAAAGAGGAAATATGTAGAAAGAGAACCTCTGTAAATTATTGGATGATGAAAAATGAGAAGATTATTGGATACAAACATTTTGATACCGTTAGAGGATTTTTCTCCTTTAAATAACGAGATGGCTAACGTAAACCAGTTAGCCACTACTTACCGTTGCACTCTATTGTGTCACCCAAGTTCTATTTTAGATATAAGAAGAGATAAGAATATTTCTCGTAGAAATATTTGACCTATACCCGGTTTGCCGGACACACAGTGGTTAGGCTATAATAACCCTGTGGAGGAGATAAAAAATGTCAAAAACAACAAACCGGTACAGCGATGAGTTTAAAGCGGATGCAATCAGAATGGTTCTTGAGGGAAATCGGTCTATTTACAGCGTTATAACAGTTTTTTAACCCCCAAACATTAAGCAACTGGATTAAAGAACATAAACAGCAGCAAGACCCCGACCATGTAAGGATTCAGGATCTTGAGAGACAGCTTAAAGCAGAAAAGCGCAGGACTGCCGAACTCAAGGAGGCCGTTCTAATATTAAAAAAGGCTACAGCACTCTTCTTGGAAACCAACCGGAAATAGTTTATCAGCATATACGTGCTACTCAGGACAAGCGTGGCACAGGTTATAACAGCTCCAAATTTTCGGTGGAGAAGATGTGCAAACATTTAGAGGTATCTGTGTACATTATACCCTCAAAGGATTACTTTTTGAATCAACGAGGAGCAAAGGTTTATTTTGACATCAATAAGCAACCTTTGCTCGAAATAACAAAAGACCGAATTGTCTGCGATGCTTTGGCAGTCGGTTGTAGTCAAGAGATGATTCCATTAATTACAATAGCGGAAGCAGGTAATGTAAAATGCTACCGACTTCCAATCGAGTTATCAGAATGGGCAATGACTTTAGTTGGTTTCGCCGATATGGGAGAGAACTTATTTCCGTCTAAAGTTGTGTTTACTAAGACAAAAGAAGGATTATACGCTGATATTTTATAACGAATGAGAGTCAGCTTTACATCTGTTAAATGAAAAGCAGCAACTAAACTTAATTATCGCTAAAGGAGTTTCGCACTTTTCATTATGTTTATAACCATCTATTACTGTTGATGTCTATCTTTGCCGTAGCGGCGACCCTGAAAGCAAGGGGAAAAGTGAAGCTACGGTTAATTATTTTAAAAGGGATACTCCCGTGGGTCTGGATGCTTGCGGGAAAATTTGCGGCATCATTGTCTCGTAAACGTGTAAATACCCTTTACCTCTCTATTAAAGAAACTTCCTTTAGAAGGTGCGTAAAGTATTGACTCGAATATGTCGCGGGGTACATTATGAAAAATATAGTAACTGCCTGAAGTAAATTGAATGTGGAGATCACTAGTCCCATCATCATATCCGATTGCTTCAATATTTGAAGAGTCAACAAAAATCAAATCAACCATCACCGTTCTCCCCTCTAACATCTGTTTGTTGCCGCCAGTTGTTTAACGCTGATTCATAGTACAAACCATCCGGGCGGGATTGACGCCAAGCCTGCGGCACATCGGGATCGTCGCCACGAAGGCGACTACGAGCTTTAAAGAACTGAATTCGTGAAGGAATTGGCATTGCTTCTCCTAATACTATACCTTCCCCGGTTCTTAATGCGGGTAGCATTCCGGATAATGCTCCCAAATCATCAGGCATAGCTGCTTCTACTTTAGAACGATCCGCTGAATTAGCGAGTCGTAACGCAATCATTGTACCACATTGGCTTAAGACGGTGCTCTCAATCTCGACTGGGCGTTGAGTCACCACGCATAACCCTACTCCGTACTTACGGCCTTCTTTTGCAATTCTGGATATCGTCCTGTGTGCGGCAGATTCATGTCCTTCCTGAAGGAAAATATGTGCTTCTTCCAATATAAGCAAAAGCGGCTGATTCCGTCCACTAATCGGCAAATCGTATGCCCAGAACAACATATCATAAACAATCCTGACTAAAGTACCTACTACAATTGATAGCACTTCTGGTGGCAGACCAGATACGTCCAGCACAGTCACTGGTTTATCGTGCCCCACCCAAGACTGCACGAGAATGTCTAAGTCTCCATTAATCTTACCATCCAAATCGGGTGAAAAACCATCACCAGGTTGGAAGAGAAATGCAAACCTGGAGTCCTGAAGCCGACTTTTTAATAGTTCTAACTGTTTTGCGATGTTTCTCGGGCGAGGATGGGCAAATGGTGCACTATTACCTGGATTAGGAGCTGGGTACAGGTTAGATATAAGATTTTGCGCACTGCCATTTCTTACTTTTTCGCTAGGATTTGTACGAGCGTTGTCACTAAATGTTTGCCGCTCAAAATCATCTAAATCAAACCATAATTTTCTTAGACTAAAAGGGATCGGAGAATCAGATGTTATTACTGTTTCAGGGGGCTGCTTTGCAAGATGCTTAGCAGCCGCTTTTTTGCGTTCAGTGACTTCGTCTCTAATGGCAGTCTCAGCACCGGGCTGCATAGGTCCTAAAGCTACAGTCTGAAGCTCATCATATGGCAACGCCCAATAGGGAACGTATAATTGTTTTTCCTCTTTTCTTGGGTCAGGATTAATCTTAAAAACACTGCCATATTGCCCTACAGCAGATGCATACTCACCATGCGGATCGATAATTAATACCCGTGCTGCAGGATATCCTTGCGTTGCAATTGCTTCAACCAAAACTGCCATAAAGTTTGATTTGCCCGAGCCGGTAGACCCCACTACAGCTGAATGGCGCGTAATTAACCGACCCAAGTCTAGGTTACCGGAAATACCAGAAGTTGCGGCAATATGGCCTACGTTAATAGACCGTTCTTCTATAGTAGATGCATAAATAACACGCATATCTTCAGGCGTGACCAGATGAACTTCATCCCCAATAGTTGGGTACTGACTAACCCCCCTTTCAAACACACCACCAATAGACTCACCAAAGAGCGTTGCAGAAAGCCACCGTTGACCGGGCTTTGTGTTTTCATTATTAATCGGTGCAGCTGCCGCCCCGACAAGTGTACAAATAGCATAGAGGTGAGTATAACCCAGAGGAATCCTTAGAAAAGCTCCAATTTGCCCAACCCTGTAGGAGCGTCCATCAATCATCATGAAGGTCGGCACTTCATAAAGGCGGATTGTAACTACGGCCCCCTTTACTGAATCCACACAACCAATTAAGGTCGGGCTGCCTTGCATCAATGAATATTCCCCCCCATTGCATGAAGAAAGCGACAAAACCATCAAAAACCGGGATCCTTGACGCTTCAAAAGATCGTTCTAACAAAACATCATAATTTGTAGTAAAGATCTCAAGAGGGATGGTACGATTAGCTTTCTTAACCCAATCAGCAAAAAGATCATGTGGTATTTTTTCCGGGATTTTATCTTCATCTGGACATACAGTTTTAGCTATGGTTTTGCAGATATTTTCCTCTACTTCGGCAAGTTGTTTTCGGCTAAGGCCAACCAACATTTCTTCTTCACTAATTGCATCAATCTTCATTCTAACCTTAGAAAGTATGTTTTCTACATTTGAAGAACGGCTTTCCTTTTCACATTGTTGAGATAACTTATCCCAAGCTTCAGCTTGAGGCTTTCCCATAGATTTTACAGCAGCAGCACATTCTTCAGTCAAACCATTAATTCCTGGAATAAGCGGTACATGTTTCGGCTTTTCACTTGAGGGCGAGCTTTCTATAGGTGCAATATTAACCGCACCAGAGGCTCCAGCTCCCAAAAGAAAAATAAGTCGCCTGTCAGGTGCAGCCAAGTGGCTACGTAAGTCTTCGATTACCTGTCTAGGATTATGTGTACTCACATTAACTTTCTCCTTCCCAATAATCGAATTAAGCTATTAATTTGCGACATGAATGTTCAATCATTAACAGAGTTCGTCAAAGAGGAAAGTTTTTCCTGCTTTAATATTATTAGCCTTGTTTACTTTTATACACAACTCAGAATTCCTTTCGCTAAGCAGCTTCTAATAATACATACTTAGCATAATGTGATCTTTCCGCATAATGAAAAGTGTATTAATTAATCGTTTTATTCTTAGAAGATAAGCCGGTAGAATTTCACTATGTTTAAATTGGATGTCTTTGGGAAGTTTAAAGGAAAATGTATATTTGTGGCGAAAAAAGTTAAGAAGAAAATGCAATAAGATAGTGTAAGGGGCTATGAGCAATGAAATCCATCGCCTATATTGATCTGGAAGTGCATCCGAAGAATAGCGCGATCTTGGATATGGGCGGCATTAATGGTGCCGGGGCTGTTTTTCATTCTAAGTCCATAGCTGCCTTTGCAAATTTTCTTAGAGGCGCTGACTATTTATGCGGCCATAATATCATTAAACATGATTTGAAATACATGCGACCGATTTTGGAGAACTTTAGGATAGCAACTGAGAAGGTCATAGATACTCTGTATTTATCGGCCTTGCTGTTTCCCAAGAAGCCTTACCATGCGCTTGTTAAAGATGAAAAGCTGCAAACGGATGAACTGAATAATCCTTTAAATGACTCAATTAAAGTCAAAGAGTTATTCGCTGATGAAGTGATGGCGTTTAATCATTTGGAAGGCTCAATGAAGCAGATTTTTTATGCGCTGTTGCAGGACCAAAAGGAATTTCGGTCCTTTTTTCAATACCTGGGGTACGAAGCAAGAGTAGAGCCGGTGTCACTGATTAAAAAACACTTTGCTTCAGAGATCTGTGAACGAGCAGATATGAGAACATTGATTGATGAGTATCCTGTTGAATTGGCTTATGCTCTGGCCGTCATCAATGTAAAGGATCGCTTATCTGTTACACCACCGTGGATATTAAAGGCTTTTCGATAGTAAAGAAAAGGAAAATGCTATACGGATCATTAAAAGACTCATTTCCAGCAGGAGCCATAGTATAGAGCTGGATGAAGATGCAGAGTCACGGGTGGATTATATATCTGACCAGCTTGCAATTGAAAAGGAAGACGTCATTAATGCTCTGAATCTAATGCGTGAGGAAGGGATTTTGGCACATACCAAAGACCTCTCGGCTTATATTAAGCAGGGGGAAAGAACAAACCGTTCGTTGCAGCTATTTGAATCCTACAGCAGTATTGAAAAGTATCTGGCTACAGTAATTGAAGAAGAAGAGGCGACCTATAATGTCAAAGAATTGAACGAAGAAGCGGAAAAATATGGTTGTGATCATGTAGCGCCCAATAAGATACGTGTAATCTTGAATTATTGGACGATTAAAAAGATGATTAAATACAGAGGTTTGGAGTATTCAAAAAACCATATTCGGGCCATTGCTCTGGAGTCGAAAGAAACGTTCCGGGAACGGTTGAAAAAAAGGCAGGAGCTTGCCCAATTTATTATTGAATATCTTTATTCGCAGGGCAGTCGGTTAAATAGCGAGGCAGAAGAAATACTTGTCGACTTCTCGGTACATGAATTAAAGAAAGCATATGAAGAGAGTATAAGGCTGTTTAAAAGTGAGGTTAGTATTAAAGATATTGAGGATACTCTATTCTATTTGTCACGTATTGAGGCCATCAAGATTGAGGGTGGTTTCCTGGTGGTTTACAATCCTATGACCATCGAACGGCTGGAGGAAGATAATAAAAGACGCTATAAACTTGAAGATTATCAAAAGCTGGAACAGTTTTATGAAAATAAGATGCAACAGATTCACATTGTCGGGGAATATGCCAAAAAGATGATTGATAACTACCGGGAAGCCCTGCAGTTTGTAGAAGACTACTTCCGCCTGAATTACACTTTTTTTCTGCAAAAGTATTTTAAAGGGAGCAGAGGAGAAGAAATAAAACTGAACATTAGTCCCGGCAAATTCAGACAATTGTTTGGTGAACTGTCTCCGACACAGTTAAGCATTATTAAGGATAACAAAAACAAGCATATCGCAGTGTTAGCGGGTCCGGGAAGCGGAAAAACCAGAGTGCTAGTTCACAAATTAGCTTCCCTGATTTTGATGGAAGATGTCAAGCATGAGCAGCTATTAATGCTCACTTTCTCTCGCGCTGCAGCTACAGAGTTTAAGAAGCGTCTGGCAAAACTGGTTGGCGGTGCGGCTAATTTTATTGAGATTAAGACTTTCCATTCGTATTGTTTTGATTTGCTTGGCAGGGTCGGTAATGCTGAGAAGTTAGGCAACGTAGTAAACAATACAATTGAGAAAATTAGTAATGGGGAAGTAGAACCCAGCAGGATTACGAAGACAGTACTTGTCATTGATGAAGCACAGGATATGGATCAGGATGTGTTTCGGCTGGTACAGGCCTTAATGGCGCAGAATGAAGATATGCGGGTTATTGCCGTTGGTGATGATGATCAGAACATATTTGAATTTCGTGGTTCGAGTGCAAAATATATGGAAAAGTTTATGATCGAGAAGCAGGCGATGAAGTATGAACTGTTGGAAAACTATCGCAGTAAAAGAAATCTGGTTCATTTTTCAAATCAGTTTGCCGGTCTGATACGGGAACGTCTTAAGAAAAATAACATTGTGTCACATAGTCAGGAAAACGGAGACATACGGGTTATACGGTACATGAATAATAATCTGCTCGTTCCCTTTATAGAAGATCTTTCTGGCAGAGAGCTTGTAGGAAGTACGTGTGTGTTAACTCAGACGAACGATGAAGCGCTCCAGGTGACGGGCCTGTTGGTGCAAAGAGGAATACCGGCAAGATTGATTCAAACCAATGACGGGTTCTCCCTCTACGATCTTGTAGAACTGCGCTACTTTCTCAAACAATTATCAGTCGATCCGACCACAACGATTATCAGTGATGATATCTGGAATGCGGCAAAAAGGGCATTGATTAGAAGGTATGGGAAAAGTGAAATCATGGGTATTTGCAAAAACATTATCCGGGATTTTGAAGCCATTTATCAGAAAAGAAAATATTTATCTGATTTTGAGGTTTTTATTAAGGAATCAAAGTTAGAAGATTTTTATACAGATTCCAGAGAAACTATTTTTGTCTCAACTATTCATAAAGCAAAAGGCAAAGAATTTGATAATGTCTTTCTTTTGCTTGAAAACTTTGATATAGGCACAGATGAGAAGAAGAGACAGCTATATGTGGCAATGACACGTGCAAAAAACAACTTAACCGTACATCTAAACGGACGTTACCTGAATCACATCCTGGTGGAAGATTTGACAAGACTGGAAGACTCGGCTCACTACGAATTGCCGGAAAAACTGGCAATGCAGTTAAGTCATCGGGATGTATGGCTAAATTATTTTATCGGAAGGCAATATGTAGTTGAATCCTTAATAAGCGGCGATATCTTGCAGTATAAAGACGGGGAGTGGCTGACGAACAGAGGGAAGAGTGTTTTCAGGCTTTCAAAGAGGTGTACGGAGCAACTTGAGAGGGTTTTGCAAAATGGTTATGAGCCTCAATTTGCCAAAGTTAATCTCATTGTCTTTTGGCGATATGAAGATGAGGAGATAAAGATTGTTCTGCCTGAATTGCATTTTGAAAGAAACAAAGCAGAACAAATCATAAATCAAGGGACATTGTTGATGACAGACATTTCGAACAATAATGCTTAACTTTTGATAAGTAACCAGATTTATAAAGCTCTTTCCGCTTGAAACTGGGCATGGCTTCCGGGGCTATTGTGCACGACTTGAGGCCGGGGACTTAAAATCACTCCCAGAAAATAGTTGATTGAACAGGTTTTTCTTCTTTGGGTTTGTTTAAGCTTAGCTCGGGTACTTCTAGGCCATATTTAGTGAAGAATTCGCCAATCAGTTTTCTGTGGCAGTAGTTATAGTCTTTGCAGAGGCATAATAGGACTACATTGGTGCCGGAGAGTAGCTTCTTATACAATAATCGCAGAATTTCTTTTTTTTCAGTAGATTCCAGTTCCTGCAGAAACTGCGAATCGTATTCGGGCCACCAGTCGGTGGGAGACAAATTTTTCCATGTGGTGAGGTATTTACTGAAGAGTTCCTGTGAAGGTGCGAGGGCGCGCACAATGATGGTGCCGGGGATTAGTGTGCCGCTGCGGGTTATCTGCCAGATTTCAGCTTCACAGTTAAGGTGTCTTAGACCTCCAGGGTTGGATGTATAAAGCTTGCCTGCCGGTTTATTCATAATTACCACCTTCAAAGAGGAGTTGCTTTATTTTAGCATAATATTGGCTGCCTACACTAGTCTTGTTTGAGTTGCGTCCTGTTGGTGCAGCCGTAAAATCTGTAGCCGTCTTTGGTGTTCATCCCTGAGTTGCGTATGGTCAGAAAAAATGGTATACTTCGAGTAAGAATATCATACGGGAGGTAGTTATTTCATATGTCGCATGAGATTATGAGAGTTTCGGCCAAAGGGCAACTGACTATTCCAGTGCGTATTCGGGAGAAGCTTAATATACGTGAAGGGGATTATGTGCAAATTTCAATAGAAGAAGGCGAAGTCCGTATTAAAAAAATCAGTCCTGTAATACCCTTAAGCAAGGAAGATCCGATGTGGGAAATGGTGGGTATGGGTAAAAGCGATTATAGGGATGTTTCCTTAAACCACGACCTGTACCTAGCCGAAGATGAGGTCAATAGATGGAAATAATTATGGTTGATACAAGTGCCATATATGCCCTTCTGGACCAGTCAGATAATAACCATGAGGAAGCAAAGGTAATTTTAGGCAAATTAAGCATGGAAAATGTAAAAGTAATATTAACAAATTTCCTTGTCGCGGAATGTCACGCACTTATTATCGGCAGGCTGGGTCATGAATTAGCTAGGAAATGGCTTATAAACTTTTGTTGGGAAATAGAGAGAATTACTGAAGCTGACGAAATAAGAGCAAAAGAAATCATCTACAGGTATTCCGATAAATCTTTTACTTACACGGATGCCACGACATTTGCTGTTCTGGAGAGGTTGGGTGTTAAGCGTTGTTTTAGTTTTGACAAACATTTTGAACGATACGGCTTAACTTTTTATAAGTAAATTCAAGGAGCGCATCAAAGCTTAATAGCAATTTGTTACCATAGTGCCTTTAAGTTGACAGATAACCCTGTAAGTTCGGGATGCTCCACAATTTCCTCGTCCATTCCGGTGGCTACGACTCTATAGAGGCCGTCGCGGAGGGAAAAGCATTCGAGGGTTTTTTCTTCCGGGTTGAGGAGCCAGTAGTGTTTTACACCGGCGTGCCGGTAGATCTGCATTTTTTTCAGGCGGTCTTTACGGATGGTGGAAGGGGAAAGGATTTCGACGATTAAGGCAGGAGGGCCGTCAACCCGCGCGTGTTCAACGATGGCTTTTTGTTCGCCTGAAACGTAGAGGATGTCCGGCTGGACAACGTTTGTGCTGCCGAAAGTAACGTCAAGTGGGGCGTTAAAGATTTCGCCTTCCGGGTCAACGGACCAGAAATAATCCTCAAGAATGCGTTGGAGCCGGCGGGAGGCTCGCTGGTGAGGGACGCTTGGGGCAGGTTCCTTGATTAGTTCGCCGTCGAGAATCTCAAAGCGGTAGCCGGGCTCATCAGGCATTTCCAGGTAGTCCTGGTATGTATATTTTCTTTTGTCTGTTTTGTAATCCGGGTTTTTTTCTTGGACAGCGGAGCCGGAAAGCGCTACTACCACCTGTGACAGATTGTAGCGGTACTGTCTGTTGCCCAGTTCGATGTATGGAATTTTATTTTCACGGGTGTAGCGCCAAATTGTTTCCACGGAGAGGTTAAGTGCCGCAGCCAGAGCGTGGGCGGTGATTAATTCATTCTCACAACTCATTAAATACACCTCCAAGTTGATTGTAGCAGGGGGACAAACAAATATCAACTAAAGTAGTGTATAAATAAGTCGGTGTTTTTTATTGGCTTGATTTTAGTATAGTATAGTTTCTGCTGAATAGTATCCGGCTCTGTTGATGTTGAATAATTTGCCGGTATAGCGAGGCAGTCTAGTCATGAACCGATATTTTTTATCTATCAGATAGATTTTTCTATAGACAAGATATATTAGCGGCTCTATCTGGCATTCTGATACACTTAAAAAGAGTATCGGCACGATTGGCCGGAAGGGGAGAAGTATTTGATTAAAGAGCAGATTGAGAAGTTTTTTAATATCCGTGGGGAAAATGTGATACGTCTGAAAGAATGGAAGGAACAGGGCGGCAAAGTGGTGGGGTATTACTGCACTTATTTTCCGCAGGAGCTGGTCATTGCAGCAGGTGCCGTGCCGGTTTGTCTTTGCGGCACCCGGGAGGAGCCAATTTCTGCGGCGGAAGAAGTGTTGCCGCGAAACCTTTGCCCTTTGATTAAGTCGTCATACGGGTTTGCTGTAACTGATAAATGTCCGTTTTTCAACTTCTCCGATTTGATCGTGGGTGAGACCACCTGCGACGGGAAAAAGAAGATGTTCGAGTACATGAGCGAGTTAAAGCCTGTTCATGTGATGCAGCTTCCCCACATGAAGGAGAGCGAATCGTCGTTTGAACTGTGGGTGCAGGAAATGCGCCGGTTGCAGGCTCGGTTGGAGAAAGAACTGGGTGGGGAAATCCTGGAAGAAGAGCTCTGGAGAGCCATTGATCTGGTCAACCGAGAAACGGCTGCGGCCAAAGGTGTGTGTGATTTGAATCAACAGGAGCCGCCGTCTTTAAGCGGTCTGGATCTGCTGACGGTGAATTGGTCCCGTGGGTTTAACAATAATAAGGAAGAGACTATTCGGATGCTTGATGAACTGCGGGAGGCGTTGGTCGGCGGAGGCAGTGTGGCTGCCGGGAAGCCCCGTGTGTTGATCACCGGATGCCCGATCGGCCTTGGCAGTGAGAAAGTGGTCACTCTGGTGGAAGAAGCGGGTGGTACGGTTGTGGCGTTTGAGAACTGTACCGGCTACAAGACGTTGCCGTTAATGACCGATACTTCGTATGACGACCCCATCGTGGCGTTGGCGCACAAATATTTGCAAATCCCTTGTTCCTGTATGTCCCCCAATGAGGGGAGGATGAAGCTGTTGCAGGCGATGGTGTCCGACTTCAATGCGGACGCGGTTATTGATTTGACATGGCAAGCATGCCATACTTATAATATTGAATCTCGTGCGGTTGCTAAAATGCTAAAGGAAGCAGGAGTACCGTTCCTGCATCTGGAAAGTGACTATTCCACGTCTGATCTGGCAGGGCTGGGAGTCAGGATCCAGGCGTTGCTGGAGATGGTTGAAAAGTGATCGCGCTCGGCTTGGATATCGGTTCCGTAGCTGCTAAAGGCGTACTGCTTGACGGGGAGCGGCTCTTTACTTGTTTGTTACCAACCGGGTGGGACCCCCGGGGTGCCGGGGAGGCGCTGGTGGCTGCGTTGTTGGCGGAAGCCGGGAAATGCCGGGAAGAAGCCCGTGTAATTGTGACTGGTTATGGCCGTGTATCCTTTCAGGGTGCGGATAGGGTGGTGACGGAGATTAGCTGCCATGCTAAAGGGGTGGCTAAGCTTCTGCCGGGGACAGACACGATTGTTGATATCGGCGGGCAAGACAGCAAAGTAATACGCATAAGCCAAAGCGGTAAAGTGATTGATTTTGCTATGAATGATAAGTGTGCGGCAGGGACGGGACGTTTTTTACAGGTAACTGCCGCCGCATTGGGATTGGCTGTGGATGAACTGGATAATGCGGAGGATCGCGCTCTGGAAGTGGAAATTAGCAGCATGTGTGCTGTATTTGCCGAGTCTGAGATTATAGGCTTGCTGGCTTCAGGCGTGTCCAAAGGTGGGATTATCGCCGGGCTGCACCGCTCGATAGGCAAACGGGTCGCTACTATGGCCAGGAGTTTGGGTGTGGGCGGGCAAATAGCTTTTACCGGTGGTGTAGCCTTGAACAGGGGAATCCAAAGGGCGCTGTCCGAAGAACTGGGTCAGCCGGTACAGATTACGGAATATTGTCAGTTTGTCGGTGCTCTCGGGGCGGCTATGCTGGCTCGGACATGTTGAGGTGAAAGGTTCAGCAGGGTTGAGAGAATCTATATTTATTGTCTATTTTATGCGTACCATTTGCTATGATTGGTGCGTTTTTTGTTTATTGTTACAAGTAAAAGAGCTTGAGTATCCTTTGTTTATAAGGATCTTCAAGCTCTTTTTTGTAATGCTCTCGGCATGGGCGCATGCTCGTTGGTGAAAGTCCGATACGGGGGCTGGTAGTACCAACCGTTAGGCAAGAGCAAGGGAGTCCATCGTGAGGTGGAATCTGAAGGAAGCTAGAGGCAAAGCACTGAACCGAGGTAAACGAACCAGAACCGCCGTATACCGAACGGTACGTACGGTGGTGTGAGAGGAAGGTCACTCAACTAATGGGTGACCTTCTACTCGATTTGTTTACCAGATGGTTTCTACGTAATATTTGCCAATTTGGCGGTCTTCTGTAACAATCGGCATGTTCTCCAACAGCGCCTGGGCGATTATAGTAAGAGTATCCAGCAGGGCAATCATACTTCAAAACTCTCCAGTATTTCTCCGGTAAGTGGTTCGTTAATGTCATTAGTAAACAAAACCTGCCCTTTGGCGCTGCCGGGTAGGCGTTTTATATCCGGCTCTGAATACGGGACTAGGCGGGCGACCGGTTTTCCGCTTTTAGCGATAATAACTTCTCTGCCTTCCTTTACATGCGTCAGTAGCTTGGATAGACTAGTTTTCGCATCATGAATATTTACTTTTATTGTCATTGCCTTCACCTCGTTTTTATCATAACTTAGCTAACACAATTAGTCAAGTTTCCCTGTGAGCTGCGAATGATTCGGGAAATGTTTGGTCGCTACGCTCGCTAGATAAACGTGTGGTTTAGCATGATTAAGGAAGAATTCGCATGAGCGCCTGTAGTGGCGAAATACAAGCCTGATAGCTAGATTTCAAAAGGTAATTTATGTTATAATGTTTTAACTAAGGGTTTATTAACTGAGGGGATGGTAGGACAAAAATGAAATTTGCTACGATTACCGGTTGGGGCAAGTGTATGCCGCCTGCCGTTTTGACTAATGAAGACATTTCCACCTTTCTTGATACGAATGATGAGTGGATTGTCACGCGCACGGGTATGAAGGAGCGGCGTGTTTCCCATGTGTCTATCAGTAAATTGGCGCATATTGCCGCGGCGCGCGCGCTGGCTGCTGCGGGAGTTGCTGCCGATGATGTAGATTTGATTATTTTTGGCAGCTGTACACCAGATGAGGTGGTGCCAAATAACGCATCCTACATCCAATTGCTGCTGGGCATTAAAAAAGCCGCGGCGTTTGACTTAAACACAGCTTGCACGAGCGGCATGTATGCGCTTTCAGTTGCTTCGGCCATGATTAAAACAGGAGCCGTACGGACAGCCTTGATTATCGGCGCCGAAGTGATAACCAATATCCAGGATTGGAAGGACCGCAATGTGGCCGTGCTGTTTGGTGATGGTGCCGCCGCTTTTGTCGTTCAGGGAACGGAAAAAAATGAAGGTTTGTTGGCCGACAAATTAGGATGTTTTGCGGAATCTCGTGATATATTGCGTGCTCATGGGATTGGTATGCGTTATATTGATGGGCGGAGTATGCGCGGCGGAGTTTGGTGGGATTTCCATGGTCAAGAAATTTTCAAGAAAGCAGTTTTGGGGATGTGCGAGGCAGCCGAAGAAGCTATTGCCCAATCCGGCCTGACTACCGAGACGATTGATCTTGTAGTGCCCCATCAGGCAAATTTACGAATTATTGAAGCCGTAGGTAAACGACTCAAAATAGCACCGGAGAAAATTTTTATTAACATTCATAAGTATGGCAATATGTCGTCTGCTACCACACCGGTAGCACTTGTGGAGGCCATTGAGGAAGGCTTCGTAAAACCGGGAATGCACATTCTTTTGCCGGCTTTCGGAGCGGGCCTTACCTACAGCGCTCATGTTATCCGTTGGGGGGAACGGGTAAAGCCGCTCAGTTTGGCCGAGATTGAGTTGCCGCCCTGTGAAAAAACCGGCCTGGAAATGATTAGGGAATATATTGAATGCCCTCGCGCTGCGGGATCATGCTGATGAAGGGAGATGTTTTCTTGCGTAACGTGTTGATTATGCCCTGCTTGGATATAAAAGATGGACGGGTAGTTAAGGGGGTGCATTTCGTCGGCTTAAAAGATGCGGGAGATCCAGTGGCGTGTGCGCGTGCATATTGTGAGGCGGGCGCAGATGAGCTGGCTTTTCTGGATATCACCGCTACCATTGAAGGCAGAAAAACCATGTTAAAGACTGTCAGGGAGGTAGCAGCCGTCACGACAATTCCCTTTACCGTTGGCGGAGGAATCAAGAGTGTTGGTGAGGCTGAAGCTGTGCTGGCCGCCGGGGCTGACCGTATATCCATCAGCAGCGCCGCTTTTCTTAACCCCAGTCTGATTGAGGAGGCCGTAAAGCTGCTTGGTCGCGAGAAAGTGGTTGTGGCCATTGATGTAGATAAAAACCGGGCATTGCTTTCCGGCTATGAAGTATACATTGACGGCGGAAATAAGAAAACGGGCAAGGACGCTATTGAGTGGGCAAAGGAAGCAGAAGCTCGCGGCGCTGCCATCATTCTTCCCACCAGCAAAGCATGTGACGGGGCAAAAACTGGTTATGACTTGCCCTTAATCCGTGGAATTAAAGCAGCGGTAGACGTGCCGGTTGTTGCTTCAGGCGGTGCAGGCAGTTTGGAGCATTTTCTCGCAGCGGCTGAGGCGGGCGCCGATATTCTCTTGGCAGCATCAGTCTTCCATTTTGGTGAAATAGGTATCCCGGAACTTAAAAGCTACCTTAGCCAAAAAGATGTTCCTATTAAGTACTAATTCTGATTCCTATTAAAGGAATTTTAGTATAATAGGTCGAACTGTGGCGTAAGACGTTGTATAAGGAGGTTTTCTGTTTGGGTAAAGCAATATTTCGTCAGCGCTGTGGAGTGCTTGGTGTGGGAATCGTTTCCGAGTGTGGCGTAGTAACACCGCAGCAACTTATCGGGCTAGGCCTTTTGGCGGAAAAAACAGGGGCACATGGTTGTAAAATGACTACACGGCAAACACTGGTGATGTTGATACCTGAAGAAATGCTCGCGGCGCTTGAGGCTGGAGTGACAGAACTGGGTCTGAGAATTGGCGTATTTGGCAATGTCGTGCGTAATGTAAAAGGCTGTCCCGGGCATGAAGATTTTTGTCCAAGGACTGTGGGAGACGCGTATTCTTTAGGGGTAAAATTGCAGAAGCGGTTTATGAATGAGAGCGTGCCAAAAGATTTCAAAATATCTACCGCCGGTTGCCACCGTTCATGTACCGATCCTCTTTGTGCCGATTTCGGTGTGATAGCGCGCGCAAGAGATGATTTTGATATATTTATAGGAGGTCGAGGTGGGGGGCGCAAACCTCGGCATGGTCAACCTTTACTGCAAGGAATGACGGCAGAGACGGTAGAAATTGTTTTGGCCTATCTGCTTGATCGTTACCGCGAGGTTGGAGAGGCTGGGGAAAGAATATACGCTACTATAGACCGTGTGGGCTTGTCTTATTTTCGTCCGCCGCTCTCGCTTTATCAGCATTTGTTGGAGAAGGATGATGCCAATGCAGACTTTTTAGCTTTTGCCGGAGAGGCATAAAAGGAGGAAGCAGGATGAGTGAACGGAGCGAAATAAATTTCAATGGTATCAAAGAAAAAATTGAGGATGTGTGTTTGACGGAATCGGAGTGTGAACAATGTGCAAAAATTAAATGTCTGCTCGGTTTTGCAAAAGTAGGCATTCGTTATGCTTTGGAGAAAAATACATACAATATTCCGCAGGGAGAAAAGCTTGTGCCTCTTTCCGACGCAAAACTCTATAGTCAGCATGAAGTAGTCGAGGCTCTGGCGGAAACACTTCTTCAGTGTAAAAATTGTCGGGATAATCATGAGGAAGACTGCGTAATTAATATTACGCGCTTATGTCTTGAGGCAATTTTAACAGGTGAACCGATGCCTTACCATGGCAATATCTTAATTCACTTAGTGGATCTTAGCAGAGTAAATCCGGAAGCGGGTCTGCAAGTAACAGCATTATATCGACAAAAAAATAATCCCAAGAGCAATTCGGCATAATACTGAGATAGTCAGCGAAATAAAGCGGGAGGATGAGGGCATTTGAATATTGCGGAAATGCTTGGATCTGAAGCGTCGAGCTTGTTGACCTATCATTGCGGCACAATCAAAAAAGAGCAGTTGCACTTGCCGGGTCCTGACTTTCTCGATCGTGTTTTTATGCAGACAAACAGACCCACACCGGTGTTGAGAAGTTTGCAGCAGCTTTTTTCCCACGGCAGGTTGGCAGGAACGGGCTATCTCTCTATTTTGCCGGTCGATCAGGGTATTGAGCATTCCGCCGGCGCGTCATTTGCCCCTAACCCCGCCTATTTTGACCCGGAAAATATTGTTAAGCTGGCAATAGAAGGAGGCTGCAATGCGGTTGCCTCCACCTTGGGAGTATTAGGTGCGGTGTCACGGAAATACGCCCATAAAATACCGTTTATTGTCAAAATCAATCACAATGAATTTCTTTCTTATCCTAATACTTATGACCAAGTAATGTTTGCCCATGTTAAACAGGCACGCGATCTGGGGGCTGCGGGAGTGGGCGCCACGATTTACTTTGGCTCTGAAGAGTCTCGGCAGCAAATTGTCAGCGTTTCGGCTGCTTTTCGGCAGGCACATGAACTGGGGATGTTCACGGTGCTTTGGTGTTACTTGCGGAATGCGATGTTTAAAATAGACGGTGTCGATTATCATACAGCCGCCGATTTAACAGGTCAGGCTAATCATTTAGGCGTAACGATTGAGGCTGATATCATTAAACAAAAAATGCCGGAAACAAACGGCGGATATTTGGCTGTAAGCGAGAAAACGGGTAAGGAGTTTGGCAAGTCGCATCCAAAAGTGTATAGCTCACTGACAAGCAGCCATCCTATCGACCTAACCCGTTACCAGGTGGTGAATTGTTACATGGGACGCAGCGGTTTAATCAATTCCGGCGGACCGGCGGGGGAAGATGATTTGAACGAAGCAGTCCGTACTGCGGTCATCAATAAACGGGCCGGAGGCATGGGTTTGATTTCCGGCCGCAAAGCCTTTCAGCGCCCTCTGGCAGAAGGGGTTAAACTACTCAATGCAATTCAGGACGTTTATTTAGACGAGAATGTGACAATTGCATAAAGTGGTCGGTTATTAGGACGGCAAGCTAAGGGGCGGGTTTGAAACCCGCCCCTACAATAGTTTCTTAAGTTGCATTCCCATTGTCAACCTAACATATGTGTTGGGTTGACAATGGGAATGCTGTTATGCTATAATCCAGCTAAACTGTTTGGAGGAGGAAGATTATGAAACAGAAATATGCTGTGCGTGACTTAGTATTAATTGCCTTATTTGCTGCTTTGACTGCGATCATGGCTTACATTGCGGTGCCAATGCCCGCCGGCCTGCCGCCTATTACAGGGCAAACTTTTGCTGTGATGCTTGCCGGATTGTTGCTGGGCGCAAATAAAGGCGCAATGAGCCAGATTATTTACATTTTGCTTGGCGTTGTCGGCTTGCCTGTGTTTGCCGGCGGCACGTCTGGCTTGAGTATTTTAGTCGGGCGCAGCGGCGGCTTTCTCATAGGTTTTGTGCTCGGCGCCTTTTTAATCGGCAAGTTAACCGAAAACAAGCGAGAACCTTCCCTGCGAGCATTAAGTTTTGCCGCTTTGCTTGGCGGAGTGATTGTTGTTTACATTCCCGGTATATTGCAAATGGCCATGGTGCTAGGGATCCCCCTTGAGACAGCAGCCGGCTTTATGTTGCCGTTTCTCCCCGGGGACTTTATTAAGGTTGCTGTTTCTTCATTACTGGCACAACGGATTCTGCTTGCCTTGCCCGGCAAATGTCGCCCGTCTGTTAATTGAGTTATTGCCGTGGGCATAAAACACAGAAGCAAAAAGGCCGATCTTAGGATAAGGGGGCACCACCTGCTTTGTCTGCCCCGATTTCGTGGTCTGGGCTATAGTAAAGAGTTTGCAGACAATATGACGCATATTGCAAAGAGCCTCTCAGACGAACCGTGGCAGATTGTCAAACTCTTAGCTGAGCCCGATGATATCTGTCAGCTGTGTCCCCATCTGGAGGCTGCGGGAGGGTGTGCGCTTGAAGAGCAAGTTTCCGTGAGAGAACGGGACAAAATTGTGCTGGAAAAATTGGACGTCCAGCCGGGAGAGAGGTTGTCATATCAGGAGCTTGCCGTCAAGTTGGCCGCGGCTGCCAACAGTGCACTCTTGGAGGAGGCATGTGCCGGTTGCCATTGGCAGAATTTTTGCAGTGGTTTGCCGGCACGCTAGCTTTTCATGTGGCGCCAGGCTGTATATAGATAGGCGCCTGTCAGGATTACGCTATAAGTTAGGGCAATGCCCCCCACGGCGCCTAGGCTGATGGCAGAGGTGTCAACATAGGGATGAATGCCAACGACGTAGTCGAGAAAGTCATCAAAAAGATACCAGACCGCAATTGCGGCTGCCAATGGATAAGTAAGAGGAAGACCGTAGTATAGCCAGAAAAGCACTGCCTGCAATGCCATGGCAAGATGTCCCGCCCAGAGCAGAATATTTTCCGGATGTGTGCGTCCTGCTAAATAGTAAGTTGAGATAATGGCTACTGTCCATAGGCCGTGCTTAATTAAGCCAAAATATGCCAGCCCTTCCCAGAATACGGAGCGTTTGCCGCGTTGGAAAAAAAGGAGCGCGATAAAAAAGTAGAGGACGGCTAAGGGAGAATTGGGAACGAAGGGCCAGAAAAGAAAGTTTGTTTCCATAAATTGATGGCGATACCACCAAAAACCATACAGTGAGCCGAAAAAGTTAACAGCGAGCAGTAGGTAGAAAAAAGGCGGCCAAGTAAATAGTAAGTCTAATAATTTACGCATGAAGCCCTCCCAGAGTTTTTACAGAAAAAGACTGGGTCACCCCAGTCTTTTTTGCGTTTCTTCTTCTTGCAGTTTGGTCTTCATGGTCGTTTCTGCTTCCAGTTCTTCAAAGACCCTTAAAACTGCTTTTACGGAATGAACCAACATATCCCGTTCCTCGGGAGAGAGGTGATTGGCCAGGTTGTGGAATCTTTGAGAGCGCCGTTCAAAGACGAGACCGGCAAGTTGACGGCCGTATGAGGAAAGAAAAACTCGGACCACCCGACGGTCTTTATCGTCCCCCTTGCGTTTAGCCAGATTCATTTTGACTAAGCGATCGACAAGACGTGTGGCGGCACTCTCCGCCAAATAAATTTCAGCACTTAGTTCTCCCATGGTCAAGTCATCGTGCAGATAAAGGATAAGCAGAGCATTTGTTTGACCGGGGGTTATCCCCAAACCTGTTAGTTCTCGGATTTCTTCTGCTTCTAAATAGTGCATTAACTTGGGGAATATTTCCTGAAAAGCAGTGGTAAAAACTGTTGTTTCTTTAAATTCGCTCAAGTTGATCCCTCCATAACCTATTCTCTCTCATGGGGGCAAAGATAAAACTTTCCTGTCGAGTATATCATCAACCGTACAAGATTGCCAGAATTATTATTTTATTTTACTGAAAATTGCATAATCAATAAGGTTTACAGCAAAATGTTGCTAAAATAATGCTCTGATAAAAAGAGCTTCTTGTCTTTAAGGGAATAAAAAATATTTTTAAAATATTTGCAAATTAGCAGGAGTTTCAGGTTAAATAACGAAATTGACAACATAAATATTTTACAAGTAGAAATATTAACAGGAGGTGCTAATTTGGGATGAGAAGAATCAGAAGTGCTGCTGTCCTTGGGGCAGGGACTATGGGAGCCAGTATTGCCGCCCATCTGGCTAACGTAGGTATTCCTTGCCTTGTCTTGGATATCGTGCCGGCGGATGCCGCGACTGGCGACAGGAGCAAGCTGGCCAGGCAAGGAATCGAAAATCTAAAAAAAATGAAGCCTTCCCCGCTGTATCAAGCGGAAGATGTCAGTCTGCTTACTTATGGAAATTTGGAAGATGATTTAAGCAAAATTGCAGGCGTCGACTGGGTCATTGAGGTAGTGGCCGAGAAAATGGAAGTCAAGAAGAATCTTTTTGCGCGGGTGGAAAAATACTGGAATCCAGCGATGATCGTTTCCAGTAATACTTCCGGACTCTCCATCAATGAAATGGTTGCGGATTGCTCAGCCGATTTTCGCAAAAACTTTTTGGGCACACATTTTTTTAATCCGCCCCGCTATATGAAATTGCTTGAAATCATTCCCGGGGTGCACACTGACCCTGCCATTGCAGATTTTATTCAGGATTTCGGAGACAGGGTTCTGGGTAAGGGTGTAGTTTTAGCGAAAGATACGCCAAATTTTATAGGCAATCGTATTGGGGTTTACGGTTTGTTGTCTACGGCTGCCGCCATGCAGGAGGAAGGGCTGACGCCGGAAGAAGTAGACGCAGTTACCGGTCCGGCTATGGGACGCCCTAAGAGTGCTACATTTCGCACATTAGATATGGTTGGTCTTGATATTTTTATGCATGTGGCACAAAATGTGGGCGAAAAAGTATCAGAGGGCTGGGAGAAAGATGCGTTTAAAATCCCGGCTTTTCTGGAGGAAATGATTAAGAGGCGCTGGTTGGGTGAGAAAACCGGCCAGGGTTTTTATAAAAAGGAAAAGAGTGGCAAGGAAAAAAGGATTCTTACTCTGGAAATGGAGAGCATGGAATACCGCGAGCAGAAAAAAGCAAAATTTGCCAGTTTGGAAGCTGCGAAAAACGCCGCTTCCGTTCCGGAGAGAGTTCGCGCCTTGCTTAAAGCTGGTGATAAAGGGAGCGTCTTTGCTTGGAAGTCACTGCGCGGCATGATGGTCTACTCAGCCTTAAAAGCAGCAGAGATTGCCGATGATATTCTTTCTGTGGACCGAGCCATGCGCTGGGGTTTTAACTGGGAACTTGGCCCCTTTGAAACATGGGATGCCATCGGCGTCAGAGAAGCAGCTGAGCGCATTGCGGCTGAGGGCGGTACCGTACCACCCATGGTGACGGAGATGCTGGCTGCAGGGATAGCTTCTTTCTATAAAAAAGAAGACGGGAAAACGTATTTTTATGATTTTAAAACTAAAGCTTATCAAGAGTTGCCAAATGCTTTTGGTACCGTATATCTCCCCAACTTTAAAGAAAAGGGCGGCGTAGTAAAGTCTAACTCCGGAGCAAGTCTGATTGATATCGGTGATGGAGTCGTCTGCCTGGAATTTCATTCTGTCCGTCAGGCTATCGGCGCGGACGTTCTTTCCATGATCTCCAAGTCTGCTGAGGAAGTGGAGAAGAACTGGGAAGGGTTAGTTATTGCCAACCATGCCAAAAATTTCTGTGTCGGCGCCAATCTGATGATGATTCTAATGGAAGCCCAGGCAGGAGAATGGGATGAACTGCACATGATGGTTCGTCACTTCCAGAGTTCGCTGATGCGTCTCAAATACTGCACTAAGCCGGTGGTGGCTGCTCCCCACGGCATGGCGCTTGGCGGCGGCTATGAAGTGCTTGCCCACTCAGACCGGATTTTAGCTGCGGCGGAAACTTACATGGGGTTGGTCGAACTGGGCGTGGGTGTGATCCCTGCCGGCGGCGGCACTAAGGAAATGGTCTTGCGCAGCGTAGAGACGGTAATGGATAATGAGGCTGTCGACCTGACCCAGTTGATTGTGGCCGGTTTCATGACTGTGGCTCAGGCGAAGGTGAGCACCAGTGCCAAAGAGGCCGTGAAGTTTGGCTATATGCGCCCGTCAGATGGCTTCGTGCCAAATCAAGATCGCTTGATTTTTGAAGCAAAGCAAGCTGTGCTTGGTATGGCTCTAGCCGGCTATAAACCTCCCGTTTCCAGAAAAATAAGGGTAATCGGAGAAAATGGTTTGGCGACGCTTAAAGCCGGTCTCTACAACATGAAGGAAGGTCTTCAGATTTCCGAGTATGATGCCTTCCTTGCAGAAAAGCTTGGCTATATCATGACAGGCGGGAACGTGACGGCTAACACTTGGGTCACTGAACAATATCTGCTTGACCTTGAGCGGGAAGTATTTGTGGAGCTTTGTATGCAGCCGAAAACACAACAGCGAATGGCGCACTTGCTGAAAACAGGCAAGCCGCTGCGAAACTAAATAAATTATAGGCTAGGAGGGATGAAAGTGAAAGAAGCGGTAATCGTTTCTGCAGCTCGCACTCCGGTAGGGAGAGCGAAGCGCGGCGGACTAAAAGATATTCGACCGGACGATATGGCAGCGCTTGTTCTGCAGGAAGTGGTGAAGCGCGCCGGGATATCAGCTGATCTCGTGGAAGATGTTATCTTGGGCTGCGCTTTTCCGGAGGCGGAGCAGGGGATGAACGTGGGCCGCATTGCAGCCCAGATTGCAAAGTTTCCACCGACAGTGTCAGGTTTGACGGTAAATCGTTTCTGTTCTTCGGGCCTGGAAAGCATTGCTTTGGCCGCAGCAAAAATCCAAACCGGCTTGGTCGATGTAATTATCGCGGGCGGCGTGGAAAGCATGAGTGCTGTGCCGATGGGCGGGAATAAGATGGCTGCGAATCCAACATTGATGAAAGAATATCCGCAAGCTTATATGAATATGGGTCTGACTGCAGAGCGTGTGGCTGCCCGTTATGAAATCAGCCGCGAAGACCAAGATATTTTTGCCGAGCGGAGCCATCGACTGGCAGCGGCTGCTATTGAGGCAGGCAAATTCAATGACGAAGTTGTGCCGGTACCGTTAAAGAAGAGATCTTTCGACGGCAAAGGTCGGCTTGTGGTGGAAAATGGTGTGTTTACGATGGACGACGGCGTTCGCGTCGACACTACCGCAGAGAAATTAGCTTCGCTACGGCCTGCCTTTATGCAGGGAGGTTCTGTCACCGCAGGCAATTCTTCGCAAACCAGCGACGGCGCGGCTGCCGTATTGTTGATGTCCCGGGAAAAAGCAGAAGCTTTGGGTCTAACTCCGCTTGCCGTTTACCGCGGCTATGCTGTGGCAGGCGTTGAAGCCGAAGTGATGGGCATCGGTCCTGTGGCTGCAATTCCTAAATTGTTGGCGTTAGCCGGCGTAGACAAACAAGAAATTGATCTGTTTGAGCTAAACGAAGCTTTTGCCGCCCAGGCCTTGGCGGTAGTACGCACCCTTGGTTTAGACCAGGAAAAAGTCAATGTAAATGGTGGGGCAATCGCTCTCGGACATCCGCTTGGTTGTACCGGTTCCAAGCTTACCGTTACATTGCTTGCTGAAATGAAGCGGCAAAAAGCCCGCTATGGCGTAGTATCCATGTGTATTGGCGGCGGTATGGGTGCGGCAGGTCTTTTTGAACTGATATAAGCTAAGATTAAAGGAGGAAAGCAAAATGACGGAATTAATCAAGGGCGGTTCTTTCTTGATTTCTCAGACTGAGCCGGAACAGGTTTACACGCCTGAAGATTTTAATGATTTTCATAAAATGGTAAGCGATACGGTCGCTAGCTTTATTAAAGAAAAGGTGCTGCCTGTAACAGACAGTATTGAAAAGATGGAAGATGGAGTTACCGTTGGCCTTCTGCGGCAAATGGGCGAGCTTGGCTTTGTAGGAAGTGATATTCCGGAAAAGTTTGGCGGTGCGGAGGCAGACAAAATCACTTCTTTGATAATTGCCGAACAGGTATCTCGCGGCGGTTCTTTTTCCGTAGCCTTCGGCGCTCACACCGGTATCGGTACTTTACCTATCCTTTTCTTCGGCAATGAAGAGCAAAAGAAACGCTATCTGCCTGGCTTGGCTTCAGGCCAAAAAGTGGCAGCTTATGCGCTGACCGAGGCGGAGGCTGGCTCTGATGCCATGAATGCCAAAACAAGAGCGGTACTGTCTGAGGACGGAAAGCATTATATTCTTAACGGTTCCAAGCAGTTTATTACGAATGCTTCCTGGGCAGATGTGATTGTCACCTATGCCAAAGTGGATGGGCAGCATTTCACAGCTTTTATTGTGGATCGTGATGCGCCGGGTGTTTCCATTGGTGCTGAGGAACATAAAATGGGGATCAAAGGGTCATCTACCTGCTCTGTGATATTTGAAGATGCTAAAGTTCCGGTGGAAAATCTGCTTGGACAGTTGGGCAAAGGACACCAGGTAGCGTTCAATATTCTCAATATCGGCCGCTATAAGTTAGGTGTAGGCTGCTCTGGTGCGGCAAAATATGCTTTGGAGCTCGCCTCTCGCTATGCGCAGGAGCGTATCCAGTTTAATCTGCCGCTTGCCAAGTTCGGCTTGATTAAGAGTAAAATTGCCGATATGAATATTCGCACTTATGTGACGGAAAGCATCTGCTACCGGACCGGCGGCTTAATCAATTCTTTGGTGGAAAATTTGGATATGGACGCTGAAGATGCGGGACAGAAAGTGGCGGAAGGTATTCAAGAGTATGCCACAGAGTGCTCAATCGTTAAAATTGTAGGTTCAGAGACGTTAGATTTCGTAGCAGATGAAGCAGTCCAAATTCATGGAGGTTACGGCTACAGCCAGGAATATGCCGTTGAGCGGATTTACAGGGATAGCCGAATCAACCGGATTTTTGAGGGTACTAATGAAATCAACCGTCTGATTATTCCTGCAACCCTGCTCAAGAAAGCACAAAAAGGAGAAATCCCGCTGATTCAGGCTGCGTTGAAGCTTCAGGAAGAACTTTTGATGCCGACGATGCAGGAAGAATCTGATGAACTTTTGGGTAAAGAAGTGCAGGCCATTGAGAATTTCAAGAAAATATTTCTGCTGATATCCGGCACCGCCGCACAAAAATACGGTGAAAAACTGATTAAAGAACAGGAAATCTTGGGCAGGATGGCTGATATGGTTGACGAAATTTTCTCCGCTGAAACGGCAATGCTGCGCGCAAAGAAAATTGCCGCTGCAAAAGGAGAAGATGCCGCCGCTCTGGCTGTTAAGATGACCGTTTGCTATGTAAATGAACTGGTGCCAAAATTTGAAGCTTGGGCTAAAGAAGTGGTTGCCGCCATGGAAGAAGGCGATACCAGACGCACGCTCTTTTCCATCCTGCGCAAACTGACTCGCTACGAGCAGGAAAATGTCTTTGCGCTGAAGCGCGAAATTGCGGATGCTGTTCTTAAGGGTAATAAGTATACTGTAACTGTTTAGCACGGAGTGCTCCTCCTCAATTAACCGCCCATTTGGGCGGTTTTTTTTGGAGTTCTTGTTTAAATCTGCTATAATAATTATATAACAAGGGAGGATGCCGATGCTGATTGTGGGATTGACCGGTGGTATTGCTACCGGCAAATCGACTGTGGCCGCTATTTTTGAGGAACTGGGTGCATACCGTATCGATACCGATAGGCTTGCTCGAGTAGTGGTTGAGCCGCTGCAACCGGCTTGGGAGGCAATCGTCCATTCTTTTGGCAGAGGTGTGTTGGCTGCTTCGGGGAGCATTGACAGAAAAAAATTGGCTGACATCATCTTTGCTGAGCCGGAGAAGAGGGAAGTTTTGAATAAGTTGACGCATCCGGCGGTGCGGACTTTGCTAAGGGAAGAGCTGGCTCATGCTCGCAAGCAAGGCGTCGGCATAGTCTTGGTGGAAGTTCCCTTATTGTATGAAGCAGGCTTTGACTGTGAAGTAGATTGCGTGATTGTGGTAAAAACAACAGAAAAAACACAACTATCCCGCCTGCTAAATCGTGAAGGTCTTTCGGAAGAAGCTGCTCGTCTGCGGATAGAGGCTCAAATGCCTTTGCAAGAAAAAATAGCCCGTGCCGACTATCTCATCGATAATGACGGGCCACCGGCTCAGACGATAGAGCAGGCAGAGAAGATATGGCAGCTGCTGAGGCAGGAGTGTTCTAATGATTAAACAGGTAAAAAGCGTGCGTTATCTGCTGGCAGTTATTTTCATTATTGCGCTGCTTTTTGCTTTCTTGCGCAGTCCGCTAGTAGGGCGTTTGTTATATCCTTATCTCTATCGTGAAGTCATCGAAAAGTATGCTGCCGATTATGGTGTAGACCCGCTCTTGGTGGCAGCCGTTATTCGTGTGGAAAGCAAATTCAAGCCAAATGCGGTTTCCCGCAGGGGTGCTTTGGGTCTGATGCAACTTATGCCTGCTACCGCCTCCTGGATTGCTCCGCAACTAGGCATTGCCGACCTAACCGAGGAGATGATTTTGACTCCCGAGATAAACATCAGGCTTGGAACTTGGTACCTGGCTAATCTTGCCGCAGAGTTTAACAATAACAGGGAGCTGGTTCTGGCTGCCTATAACGCCGGGCGGGGTAAGGTTGCCAGTTGGTTGGCTGAAGGTGTCTGGACCGGCAGCTATGAAGATGTGGAAAATATTCCTTTTCCTGAAACAAGAAACTATGTTTCTAAAGTCAGGGCGGCGTATAATCGTTACCAAGCACTTTACTGATCCATCTGCCCTCACCCTAACCCTCTCCCAGAGGGAGAGGGGACATTAGCAGGCTGCTCCGCAGTCCTGAGAGGGAACACTTTGCTATTTTTTCTACGGCAGAAGCTGTGTGCGGTGAGACGGGATGAGAGACTCAGAGGGGGCATCCTAATACCCTCTCCACCCTTTGGGGGAGAGGGCTAGGGTGAGGGGGCATCCTAATACCCTCTCCACCCTTTGGGGGGAGAGGGCTAGGGTGAGGGGGCATCCTAATACCCTCTCCACCCTTTGGGGGGAGAGGGCTAGGGTGAGGGGGGAGAGAAACAGGCAAGGGTTTAAGGGGGAATTTTCTGGATAATAGCTTCAAATTTAAGGAGGTGTTCAGGTGTCTGCGGTGCAGGAAATGTTGGCAAAAAAAGTGTGGGCTGTCGTCGGAGTTTCAGCAGATCAGAATAAATTTGGCTATAAGGTATATAAGCGCCTTTTAGCTGCCGGGTACACTGTATATCCCGTAAACCCAAAGCTAAAGGAACTCGAAGGCCGGCAGGTTTATCCTGAGTTGTCCTCTCTGCCTGAAGTGCCGGATGTAGTAAACTGCGTTGTGCCGCCTGCTGTGACTGCTGCGATTGTACCGCTCTGCGCTGAGCAAGGGATTAAGTATCTATGGCTCCAACCGGGTGCGGAATGTGCTGAGGCATTGGAGTTAGCAGATAAACATAGTGTGCTGGCAGAGTGTGCCTGTGTTCTTGTTGAGCTTAGGCGACGCTGAGCTTAGGAAATCATGCTGAATAACCATCCTCTGCGTGGGAATTGTATTAACAACAAACGTGAAGGTGGTTTCTCAGCGGTGCGGAAAAATAAGAGAAATTTATTTGCGGTTCTGCTCTTTCTTTCAGGTCTGCTGATAGGCTGTGCGGGAGCTATGATTTTGTTGGCACAGTCTGCCCCGGAGGCTTTGCCTTTGCCTTCTGAGGCACAGACACCTCTTCCCGACTCCAGGCAGCAAATGTCTGTGCCGGAGGAAGATGACAAGGGTAAGATGATCTTTCAGGGTTATCTAGGCATCTATAGCGGTAGGATTGCCATTTTCTCTGGACAGCCTCCGCAAGGGACGCTGCAGTATGTTACCGATTACGAAGTGCGGGAGGATTTGCGTGGACAACTGGCGGTGGGAGTGCCTTTCCGGGATGCCAGCGAACTGCTGGCTTTGCTTGAAAACTATACAAGCTGAATAATTTGTTGTTTAGCGGTTATATTATCAGGCATTAAAGCGAGGTGAAAGGTATGAACTGTCCTTTATGCCATAGTATTGATACCGGCAAGGTGGGAACAGGGCAATATTATTGCTGGCATTGTCTGCATGAATTCTGTCTGCATGGAGAGCAAGGCTTTACAGCATTCTATGTTGATGCTGAGGGCTGTTTAATTGCGCTAAATGAATCGGTTCAAGCCAATCAGTTGGTTGGTGATGATTTGCTGGGTTAGTGCTGACCGTTTTGTTATAATTAAATAGCTATACTCGGGAGGGGGGAGCAGTATGGAGGGACATTTGCGCCATAGACGCAGTTTAATTATTGGCTTCTTTGTTTTGTTGTTGCTTTTTTTGCTTTATCAAACGGGGGATAAATTGCTGGTTGTTATACTGCCATTTTTTTTGGCCGTTATTGCAGCTTATATCTTGAATCCTTTGGTTGACTTTTTGGAGAAGCAACGCATCCCGCGCTCCCTCGGAATTTTGCTGATTTACGCTGTTTTTTTCTTTCTATTTTTAGCCATTGGCCTTAGCACCATCCCTGTTTTGATTCTGGAGTTGCAGGAATTGGCAGTGGGGATTCCTGAATATACGCGTCACGTTCGCCAATTTATTATCAATGTTCAGGATGATTATCAGCGCATCAATATTCCCGATGGGGTGCGTGATGTCCTGAATCAGAATATTACAGAGCTGCAAAACTGGCTGCTTCATTTGGTTGAGTTAGTAAGCCACAGAATTGTGGCACTTTTTTCCCATACCTTTATGATTTTTGTTATTCCCATTTTGGTTTTTTATATTTTAAGGGATATGGAGCTTTTAAAACGTTCTGTGCTTCTGGTATTCCCTGTGCAGTACCGCAAATGGGTTGTAGCGATGGGTAGCGAAATGGATCGGACAATGGGAGCGTATTTTCGCGGCATGTTGCTCACTTGTTTCCTTGTGGCAGCGATGACCTATACCGGTTTGCTGATTATCGGGATGGAGTTTGCTCTGCTCTTAGGCTTAATTTCCGGTATCACAAATATAATTCCTTATTTTGGCCCGTTTATTGGAGCCGTCCCCGCAGTCTTGATTGCTTTGCTCAGTTCGCCTTTGTTGGCTTTAAAAGTGATTGCGGTGGTTATCATTGTCCAGCAAATTGAGAGCCAATTGATTACGCCGCAGGTTATTGGTCGCAGTATTGGACTGCATCCATTGACAGTTATTTTTGCGCTATTTTTGGGAGGCACCCTTTTTGGGGTAGCCGGATTGATTTTTGCTGTTCCGCTTACTGCTATGCTGCGTATCTTTATTAAATATGCCTTAGAGTTGGCGGCAAAGGGTCAAAAGCAGTAGCAGCAGAGTGGCTCCGTTTATTGACACGCTTTGCCTCCCTCTTATATAATGGTTTTTGAAACGAGTCAGGGAGGGTTTGGCATGCTGTCCAAAGATATCCGTAAAACTTTTTTGCAATTTTTTCAGGGCAAAGATCATCTGATTCTGCCTAGTTTTTCGTTAATCCCTCAGAATGACCCTACGTTGCTGCTAACAGGAGCCGGCATGGCTCCGCTGAAACCTTATTTTACAGGAGAGAAAACACCGCCACACCCACGCCTGGCCACCTGTCAAAAATGTGTGCGCACACCGGATATCGAGCGAGTAGGCCGTACTTCCCGTCATGCCACTTTTTTTGAAATGCTGGGCAATTTTTCTTTCGGCGATTACTTTAAAGAAGAAGCTATCGGCTGGGCTTGGGAGCTTGTGACAAAAGGTTTTATGCTGCCGAAAGACAGGCTTTATGTCAGTGTGTATCTGGATGATGATGAAGCCTTTGCCATTTGGGAGAAGAAGGTGGGGATTCCGCGCGAGCGTATTTTCCGTCTCGGTAAAGAGGATAACTTCTGGGAGATCGGCCAAGGCCCTTGTGGTCCCTGCTCGGAAATTTATTATGATTTAGGCGCGGAGAAAGGTTGTGGGCGCCCAAATTGTGAGGTGGGCTGTGATTGCGACCGCTTCTTGGAAATTTGGAATTTGGTATTTACTCAGTTTAATTGTACTGCCGTCGGTGAGTATGTGCCGCTCGCCAAAAAGAATATTGATACCGGTGCTGGCTTAGAGAGAATTGCTGTGGTGCTGCAGGGCGTGACTAACCTGTTTGAAATCGACACTGTAAGACCTTTGTTAGATTATTTTAGCCTGGTTACAGGCACAGAGTATCAAAAAGATGAAGCACAGGACGTCTCCCTACGGATTTTGACCGAACATTTGAGAGGCATATCTTTTATGGTGGGCGATGGGATTTTGCCTGGCAACGAAGGCCGCGGCTACGTTTTGCGCCGCTTGTTGCGCCGTGCAGTGCGTCACGGTAAAATCCTTGGTAAGGGAGAGCCTTTTTTGTACAAGGCGGTTGAGCTGGTAGTTAATGAATATGGAGAATTTTATCCTGAACTGTTGGAAGGACGCCAGCACATTAGCAAGGTGGTACGCATAGAGGAAGAACGGTTCCACGAAACGCTGGAACAAGGGATGAAAATACTTAATGACCTGATGTGGAAAATTGGATCGCGGGGAGTCCTGCCCGGGGAGCTTGCCTTTAAGCTATATGATACTTATGGTTTTCCTCTTGATCTGACTAAAGAGATTTTGGCGGAGAATAAAATGCTGCTCGATGAGGAAGGCTTTAAAGCCGCATTGTCAGGCCAGCGGGAGCGTGCCCGCAGCGCTCGCAGCGCTAACGTTTACAGCAAAGAGGGAAATGCCTACGAAGTAATTCGCCAGCTTTCCACCTCCTTTACCGGCTATGATGTGCTGCAGGCTACAGGTGAAATCCTGGCTATTCTTAAAGAAGGGGAGCCGGTCAGTTCTGCCATCGAAGGGGAAGAGGTGGAACTTGTTTTAAACAGTACGCCTTTCTACGGTGAACAGGGCGGCCAGACGGGAGATAGTGGGATAATCCTAACCGAGGACGGAGTAGTGGAGGTTGCCACTGTGGTGGTGTCTCCGTTTGCACAACTGATTCACCGTGGCCAGGTTGCACAGGGGGCTATCAGTGTGGGCGATCAGGCGAAGGCGGTTGTCCATGCCCAGGTGCGGAGTGCCGTCTGCCGGAATCACACTGCTACGCATCTGTTGCACAGTGCGCTGCAAGAAGTGCTCGGCAGTCATGTAAAACAGGCAGGATCTCAGGTAACGGCCGAACGCCTGCGTTTTGATTTTACCCATCTAAACGCTGTCTCAGCGGAGCAATTGGCTGAGGTGGAAGAAAAAGTTAACGAAAATATTTGGCAGAATATGCCGGTAGATGTGACGCTGACAAGTATGGAGGAAGCAAAAGAGCTTGGGGCCACTGCTCTCTTTACCGAGAAATATGGCGCAGATGTACGGGTGGTGCGCGTCGGTGACTATAGTACGGAGCTTTGCGGCGGCACTCATGTGCAGACTGCCGGGGAGATAGGTCTTTTCAAGATTCTTGCTGAAACAGGAATCGGTGCCGGACTGCGTCGGATTGAGGCTCTTACGGGCGCCGGAGCATATCGCTGGTTTAATCAGCGCAACGAAGTACTGGAACTTGCTGCCGTGCAAATGAAATCTGCTCCTGAGCTGTTGCCGGAAAAAATAACAGGTTTGCAAGCTGAATATAAAGAATTGCAGCGAGAATACCAGCAGCTTCAGTTAAAGCTGGCCGGCATGGAAGTTGACGGGCTTTTGTCCAATGTTTCCACGAAGAGCGGTGTGCCTGTAATTTCAGCACGCGTCAGCGCCGGTAACATGGAGACGTTGCGGGAAATGGCTGATAGGCTGAAAAACAAGCTTGGTTCCGGCATTATAGTCTTGGGAGCAGTCTCCGCAGGCAAGGTTTTCCTGGTAGGGGCAGTTACTGCAGATTTGCTTAAAGAAGGCTACCATGCCGGCAGATTGGTGGGTGAGGTGGCTAAACTGACAGGCGGCGGCGGCGGCGGCCGGCCCGATATGGCCCAGGCTGGGGGAAAGGAGCCGGCGAAGCTGCTTGATGCTCTGGGGAAAGTGGACAAACTGGTGGAAAGTCAGAAAAATTAAAGGAATTGTCTTGAGTGGGTAGAATAACAATATGATAACCAGCCGGAGGTGAGGAAATGGTAAGCTCGTTTGACCAGACGATGAAGTTTAAGCGTGTGGCGGAAGAGGAGAAATATCAGGCCAAAGATGTTTTCTCCGTGGTCTATGGGGCATTAAAAGAAAAGGGCTATAATCCCCTCAACCAGATTGTGGGCTATTTACTGTCCGGCGACCCTGCTTACATTACAAGCCATCAGAATGCCCGTGTGTTAATTCGCAAACTGGAGCGGGATGAATTGTTGGAAGAACTGGTAGCTTCTTATCTCAGAGAATTGGAGAAGCAAAGTTAGGAAGATGGAATATCGTATCTTAGGGAAAACCTCACTAAGGGTTTCCCGTCTCTGTTTTGGCACTTTGACCATGGGCCCCCTTCAGGCCAACCTGTCTGTCGCAAAAGGAGCTCGGCTGATAGAGCTGGCGTTGGACCAAGGGGTCAATTTTATTGATACGGCTGAACTTTATGGCACATACCCGCACATTCGCCAGGCAATCCGTCATATGAATCGTAAACCTGTACTGGCTTCCAAATCCTACGCACATACCCGGGCAAAAATGAAATTGAGCCTGCAGCGAGCACTGGATGGCATGGATCTGCCGGCAGTTGATATCTTCCTTCTTCATGAGCAGGAGTCATATTATACGCTTAAAGGCCACAGAGAGGCTCTTGATTATTTGCTGGAGGCGAAGCGGGATGGCTTAGTGCGGGCTGTGGGATTTTCATGCCATACTGTGGCCGCATTGCGCTCAGCCCTCAGTATGCCGGAGATTGATGTAGTGCACCCGCTTGTGAATATGGGCGGTGTGGGCATCCGCGATGGCACGGTGACTGAAATGCTTTCAGTTATTGCCTCGCTTAGCCAAAAAGGAGTAGGTATCTTTGCGATGAAGCCGCTCGCCGGCGGACATCTGATTGGCAAAAATGAGGAATCATTGCGCTTTGTGCAGCAACAGCCACATCTTGATTCCATTGCCGCAGGAATGGTAACTGTTGAGGAAATCGACTTTAATTGCGCTATTTTCTCAGGGCAGAGCGTGCCGGTAGGGTTAGCGGAGAAGCTCAGGCAGACTAAGCGCCGACTGCAGGTGCAGCAGTGGTGTAGCGGCTGCGGCACTTGTGTTGCCCACTGTCCGCAGGATGCCTTGAAAGTGCAAGATGGTCGTGCACAGGCAGAGGAAAAGGATTGCCTTTTGTGTGGTTACTGCGGCGCCCATTGCCCGGATTTTTGTCTGAAAATATATTGACCTGGGGTGTAGGATGCGTATACTTGGACTGGATGTGGGGGATCGTACCATCGGTGTGGCAGTTAGTGACGAACTGGGTTGGATAGCCAATGGCATCACAGTGATTCGCCGCAGCCAATGGGATGAAGATTTGCAACGGCTGCGTGAGCTGGTGCAGGAGTATGATATTGCTTTGATTGTTGTAGGTTATCCGAAAAATATGAATGGCACCATTGGACCGAGGGCTGAAATGGCGGCTGAGTTTGCTGAAAAAGTGGCAGCAGCCTTATCGTTGCCGTTCAAGCTTTGGGACGAACGCCTCACCACCATGGAAGCTGAACGGACACTGCTGACTGCAGATGTAAGCAGAGCAAAGCGAAAAAAAGTAATTGATAAGCTGGCCGCAGTTCTGATCCTCCAAAACTATCTGCAAGCTCAGGCCAATCGACCTTGCCGAGAAAAGAAGGAAAGCTGAAAAAAAGTAATTTATTTTAGGGTAGATATTTAATGAAAGAGGTGGATGAAAAATGACGGAAATTAATGACGATATTGTGAAATTACTAGACGAGGAAGGTCAAGAACATAGTTTTATTGTGCTGAACATTATTGAGGTGAAAGAGAGTAAATATGCCATTATGATTCCCGTGGAAGATGAGCTGAGTGAGCTTGACGAACAAGAGGCGATTGTCTTCCGCATTGATGATAATGATGGAGAGCAGATGTTGACCGTTGTTGAAGAAGGTGATGAATGGGAAGCAGTGGCGGAAGCCTGGGAAAAGATGAGCGGGATAGACGAAGAAGATAACGAGGAATATTACGAAGAAGACGAAGAAGACGACGATGAGTATGATGGAGATGAAGATGACGATGATGAAGATGATGGCGAAGAGAAATAATGAGGACTGAAATGGCTGAGACCGGTGGAATAAGGCAGCGTACTTTACTTCGGCTGGCGGGAGGAGTTTTACTGCTGCTTGCTATTGTATTTGTGATGCTTATTATGCAAATTAGCGTCTGGCTAAAACCGGTCGAACTGCCTGCCATGGCTCAAAAAGCTGTTTCTGTTTCAATTCCGGCCGGTTCTTCGTCTGCGCATATCGCAAACATTTTAACGGAAAAAGGACTGGTTCGTCATGCGTTGGTTTTTCGTTTCTATGCTAAATATCACGGCTTGGATCAACAGCTACAAGCAGGTGACTATAAACTCACTTATGGCATGACTATGGACCAGCTCTTGCAAGAGCTCTCTGCCGGAAATGTTTACCGGCCGACGGTGACTGTGACTATTCCCGAAGGTTTTGTGCTTGAGCAGATAGCCCAGCGTTTGGCTCAAGAAGGCCTCGTAAATTTTGAAGAATTTATGCTTCTGGCAAGAGAGACTGTTCCGGCGTTTGGGCGTATAGAAGCAGGACAGCGCTACGCTTTGGAAGGTTACCTTTTTCCTGACACTTACGAATTTCCTGAAACTGTGACACCGCAGGAAATTTTAACACGAATGCAATCACGAGTGGAAGAAGTGTTAACACCCGCAATGAGGTCGCGGGCTGGGGAGTTGGGTTTGGATATCCATCAGCTGATGACACTAGCTTCACTTGTGGAGCGTGAAGTGCAGTCTCCCGAGGAAGCCCCTCTGGTAGCAGCGGTAATCCATAATCGCCTGGCTAAAGGTATGCCTTTGCAGATTTGTGCTTCTGTGATTTATGCTTTGGGAGAACATCGCGATAAATTGTATTATGCCGATCTGGAAGTGGATTCCCCGTTTAACACGTATAGGCATCTTGGTTTGCCGCCGGGACCGATAGCAGCACCGGGCAAAAGGTCGATTATGGCTGTTTTATACCCGGCTGAAGTTGATTACCTATTCTATGTGCTCAAAGAGGATGGCAGCGGAACCCATTATTTTGGCAGGAACTACGCTGAGCATCAAGCGAATATTCGCAGAGCCCGCAGAAATCGCTGACAGAGGGAACTTAATGAAAAAGCCTGAAATCCTGGCGCCGGCAGGAGATTTGGAAAAACTGAAGATGGCAGTGCTTTACGGTGCTGATGCTGTTTATCTGGCAGGAAGGCATTTTGGCATGCGCGCCTTTGCCGGCAATTTTACTGAAGAGGAAATGCTGGAAGGTTTAGCGTTTGCCCATCGACACGGCGCCAAGGTGTACGTTACTTTAAACATTTTCGCCAATAATGATGATATCCAGCGGCTGACTGCATATATGCAAAGATTGGCTCGGCTCGGCGTAGACGCCCTGATTATTGCCGATCCGGGCGTTTTTGCTCTGGCCAGGGAAATTGTTCCTGAGATTCCTATCCATATCAGCACTCAAGCGAATACGACTAATTGGCGAAGCGCACTTTTTTGGCAAGAAATCGGGGCAAAACGGGTTGTGCTGGCACGGGAAGTAACACTGGCGGAAATTGCCGAGATTCGCAGCCGTACTGAATTAGAACTGGAAGTGTTCGTCCATGGTGCCATGTGTTGGGCGTATTCCGGACGTTGTTATCTCAGTCATCACCTAACCGGCCGCAGCGCTAACCGCGGCGAGTGTGCTCAGGCTTGCCGCTGGAAGTATAGCCTGATGGAAGAAAAGCATCCCGGCAAATATCTGCCTGTGTTTGAAGATGATCGCGGCATTCATATTCTTAATGCCCGCGACCTTTGTCTGCTAGCGTATCTGCCGGATTTGGTCAAGGCAGGCGTAAACAGCTTTAAAATTGAGGGGCGGATGAAAAGTGCTTATTACGTGGCCACTGTCACGCGAGTTTATCGGCAGGCACTCGATGCCTTTTTTGCCGACACGCAAAATTTTATTGAAAACCGCCTGTGGCACGAAGAGCTGCATAAGATTAGCCACCGACCCTATTCCAGCGGTTTTCTGCTAGGCAACCCCGGAGAGGATGGACAAGAGTTTAGCAGTACACAGCAGTTGGCCAGCCATGAATTTGTCGGTGTTGTCCGAGCATATGACAGTCAAAAAAAACGGGCAGTGGTGGAAATGCGCAATCGTTTTGCAGAAAACGAATTCTTGAGCGTATTTGGACCTGCAACTGAGCCGAGGGAGTTCAGAGTTGCCAGCTTAAAAAACTCTTTAGGGGAACCAATTCAGGAAGCAATCCGAGTCCAGGAGCTAGTCTCGCTCGCTATGCCGTTCCCTGTTGCTGAATATTCACTGCTAAGACGTGAGATTAAGGTATAAAAAAAGCCCCGCAAGGCAGACTAGATTGTTAGTAAAGCCAGCGGGGTGTTTTTATGCACAGAGTTCAGCGGCAGAAAAGAATTTTGATTACTTTCAGTCTCTTTTTCCTTTTTGCTGTCATACTAATCGGCCGTGTTTTCTTCTTGCAAATAGTGACGGGAGATAACTACGCTTGGGAGAGCGTGGCGCAGCGTTCGCTGCGTTATGATTATTATCCTACCGGGCGAGGACAGATTCTGGACAGAAACGGAAAATCGTTGCTTGATACACATTGGGTGCCGGTTCATGTCGTTTTTCCCTCCTTAGCGGATGAAGAAACAAACGAGATTTTACGAAGGCATCTCGGAGGCAGCAGACTAGGGCAGGTTTATGCTTTGCCGGACAATGGAAGACTGCCTGCCGAACTGCGCAACTCGCCTCGAGAAGGAGTAATTTCGACCTTCTCCAAAGTCCGCTACGGTAGAAATGCGTTAGCGTCTCATGTTACCGGATATATCCAGAGAAGTGGGGCAAGCGGTCCTACCGGTTTGGAAAAATCATTTAGCGAGGAACTTTCTGCCGGCCGACCTTTTTCGCTGGCTGCTTTTGTAGATGCCCGCGGGAACCTGATTCCCGGCTTGGGATACCGCGACTTAAGGAGTGTTGACCAAGCAAGGCCATACAGTATTATTACCACCATCGACAGTCAAAAACAGATGGTGGTGGAGCAGACCTTAACAAGGGAAGGGAAAAGCGCTGCGGTTGTAGTGATGGAGGTAGAAACAGGCGATATTTTAGCCATGGCGTCATACCCGCAGCTAAATTCTTGGGAAATGTATAGCGGTGTCAGCAGTCAGCGGATGCGTGAACTGCAAAATGATCCGCGAGCTCCATTTGTGAACAAAGCAATTCAACAATATCCGCCCGGCTCTGTTTTTAAAGTGGTGCTAGCTGCAGCAGCCCTGGAATCTGGATTTGCCGGAAAAGAAGAGAATTATGTTTGCACAGGTTCTATTGAGGTAGGGGATGTGCTAATTTCTTGTTTTGGGGGTGAAGCACACGGCGAAGTAGATTTGCATGAGGCTTTAGCTCTTTCCTGTAACAGTTATTTTATCTGGTTAGGTCAGAATTTAGGACGCCAAGCGGTAACAGCCGCAGCCGAGCGCTTTAAGCTGGGTTCTCGCACAGGCATTCAATTAGAAGAAAGAGCGGGAAACATTCCTGCAGTAGCAGATCTGCCATTTTTGGGAAATCTGGCTCATTTTTCAATCGGTCAGGGCCAAGTGTTGGCTACTCCGCTGCAGCTAGCGCGGATGATGGCGATTATCGCGAATAACGGGCTGGATGTCTATCCGCGGCTTGTATCTGAAATTATTAATAATCAAGGCAGGAGGGTCCGCCGTTATCCGGCTTATACTGGCAGCAGAGTAATGCAACCTGCTGCGGCAAGGCGCCTGAGAAGTATGTTAGCCGCCGTGGTAGAGTCTGGCACTGGTCAGTCCGCCCAAAGCCCATATTATGCCGCAATAGGCAAGACCGGCACAGCTGAAACGGCCAAACGAGATATCAGCCACTCCTGGTTTGCCGGGATTGCCGAAATCAAAGGTAAACAGCTTGCCGTCACAGTTTTTTTGGAAGATAGTCGAGACGGTTCAGCAGCCGCTATCTTTCGCAGTGTGATGGAGCAAATTGTCATGCAGGCGGAAGATTGATTTTCTGTAGTTTTCCGGCAACTGTTAGACAAAAAATGAGCAGTAATTGCATATGATATAAAAGTCGGCAAATTAGTTTGAGCGGGGGAGGGCTATTTTTTGCTGCCTTTTATTTTTGGTGTGGCTGCTGTTGCCAAAGAAATCGTGCTGCTGGTTTCATACCTTAAAAACAATTCGTTTCCTCAACCTCTAAAAGCAAAAGAAGAGGAAGAGTATTTAGAACTGATGGCCCTGGGTGATTCTGGCGCACGCAGCGTTTTAATCGAGCGAAATCTGCGGTTGGTGGCTCATGTGCTTAAAAAGTTTGAAAACACCGGCGAAGAGCAGGAAGATTTGATTTCCATCGGCACAATAGGCTTGATTAAAGCTATCGACTCCTACAAGGGCAATAAAGGCACACGACTTGCTACTTATGCCGCTCGTTGTATTGAAAATGAGATTCTTATGCATATTCGTGTAATTACAAAACGGAAAGTTGAAGTTTTGCTGTATGATCCCATCGGAACAGATAAAGAGGGCAATGAGATTACTCTGCTTGAAATCCTTGGTACCGGACCGGAAGAAGTCTTGGAAGAGGTAAACAGAAAAATGCTTGAAGGCAAACTATACGACATTATTCTTGGACTGAAAAAACGCGAACGGACAGTGCTTGCTATGCGCTTTGGGCTTCCTTTGGGCCGCCGTCAAACCCAAAAGGAGATTGCCAAAAATCTTGGCATCTCACGTTCATACGTTTCCCGTATAGAAAAAAAGGTTATCGCAAAAATTGCTGCGGAGTTTAAACAGCATCGGCAGAACTTGTAGAGAAATATTGTGTGGTAGCCGGTTTGCTTTTTCATTTTCTGAAAAATTAATCTAATTTTAAGGTAATTTGGCTTGCGATTTTATATAATTAAGCGAAAAGGAAAAATTTTCTGAAAGTTCTCTATATTTCTTTGCAAAAATCTTAGATAACAGGCAGAACTTTAAACAACATTATTTATTTTAGGAAAGAGGTGAAAAATTGATTCTGAAATGTGTTTTGGGAAAAATCCAAGATTTCGACGTTCAAGGTAAAAAAATAGAGTATGTGCGCTTAACCTGGGAGGAAATGGCCAAAAGAATCCTGCGCAAAACTACAAGTGAAGGTCGAGAAGTCGGCATTTCGTTAGACGCTCCCCTTCAGCACGAAGACGTATTGTATGCAGGTAAAGAAACAATAATTGTCATTGAATTACTCCCCACAAGGTCCTTAGTACTCAACCCCAGGAGCATGCAAGAAATGGCCATACTATGTTATCACTTGGGCAATCGCCATGCTAATCTTTTTTATCAAGATGGACAAATTGTCACTCCTTATGATCATATTTTGGAAGAATTTTTAGTTAAACTAGGTTTTTCTGTAACTATAGAGGAAAGGAGATTGAGTTGTGCAATTCACACCAGCAGCGCCCATCACCATCACTGAAGATAAACTGTTAAGCCTCTGGCAGGTTTGTGACAGTTTCTTCCCGACCGGCGGATATACACAGTCATACGGTTTAGAAACTTATATTCAGCTTGGATTAGTAAGAGATGAAGCATCATTGACCGAGTTTTTATCGACTTACCTCACAAGATCTGCGGCGCGTTCGGATGGGCTGGCAATACGGCTGGCTTATCGTGCCATTGCAAATGGCGAGATCGATATTCTCGTAAAGTTGGATGAGATTTTAGAAGCTCAGAAGCTAGCGCGTGAGCCGCGTGAGGCAAGTGTAAAAATTGGCCGACAACTCCTAAACACGATTAAGCTTTTGTTAACTACTCCCGTGCTAGACTCTTTTATTAGTCTTGTCAAAGAAGGAAAAGTGCAGGGGCATAAAGCTCTGGCTTTTGCCATTTTGGGACACGGATTCGACTGGGGAGAGGATTTGACTGTACTTGCGTTTATGTACAGTACTGCTAGTGGAATGGTGAATAACGCAATTAGGGCTGTTCCTTTGGGGCAAACGACAGGGCAAAATGTTTTGCAGAACTTGAGGGTAGGCGGTTTCGTGGCGCTTGCTGCGGCGATGAGTAAAGAACTAACAATTGATGACCTTGGAGCTGTTTCACCTGGGCTTGAAATTAGAGCTATGCAACATGAACAACTATACTCACGCTTGTTTGCCTCTTGAAAAGGCTCAAGGGAATAAAATGTTAAGGAGATGTTAAAATGATTCGCATCGGTATCGGAGGACCAGTTGGTTCAGGGAAAACAGCTTTAATCGAACACCTTTGTCGCAAGATGTATCCCGAATACAATATTGCTGCTATTACAAATGATGTTTATACAAAAGAAGATGCTAGGATATTAACTGAAACAGGCGTTCTTCCCCCTGAAAGAATCATGGGGGTGCAGACCGGTGGTTGCCCTCATACCGCGATTCGTGAGGATGCGTCAATGAACCTAGAAGCTGTTTATGAAATGACGCAGAAAATACCTGATATCGAGATACTCTTTATTGAGAGCGGTGGTGATAACCTTTCTTCAACATTTAGTCCGGATCTTGTTGAAGTGTTTATCTTTGTCATTGATGTAGCTGAAGGCGAGAAAATTCCTCGCAAAGGTGGCCCAGCCATCTGCGGCTCAGATTTGTTGGTCATTAATAAAACAGACCTTGCTCCATATGTGAATGCCAGCTTGGAAGTTATGGATCGTGATACCAAGAGAATGCGTGGTGAAAAACCTTATATTTTTACCAGTCTAGTTAAAGGCGAAGGACTGGATGATGTAATCATGTGGATAAAAAAACATGCTTTGTTTGAGGATTTAAAATGATGTCACAGAAACCAAAAAAATCAAGCAGGCAAATCGAAGAAAATTTTCGTGCCAGTCAAGGACAGCATGGTGAGCTAAAATTACGCTTTGAGGTTAAGGATGGCAAAACGATTATCGCTGACCGTTTTCATAAAAACACGCTGAAGATTTGTAAGCCTTTTTATTTAGAAAAAGGTACTGGGCGGGTACGTCTCACGCAAATCGCAATTGGTGGTGGGATATTCAGAGGCGATAACCTTTATCAGAGTTATATTCTTGGGGCAGGCAGTAAAGTATTAATTACGTCACAGTCCAGCACAAAAGTATATAAGACACCTTATGGCAGGTCTATGCAAGTTGCTAATTTTCGACTGGCGGAAAACAGTGAATTAGAATACATTAGCAACTCTACCATACCTTTTGCTGAGTCAAATTTTAAGAGTGAAATGACAATTGAGCTAAGCAAGGGAAGCAAGGCGATTTTTACAGAAATTATCGCTCCGGGGAGATGTGCTCGTGAGGAACTCTTTAAGTATGCATCTTATCAGTCAGTAGTAAAGGCGTATTGGGAAGGCCGGTTAATTTTGTGGGATAACTGGCAAATTACGCCACAGTCTATGGATGTTAGCAGGCTTGGTTTTTATGAAGGGTTTACGCACCAAGGAAGTGTTTTTGTGTTTAGCGATAGTGATAGTATCAACCAAGACCTTGTTATAAAGATTCATGAGAAATTAACGGAATACCCTTCGATCATTGCCGGCGTCACCGTTATTTCCAATAAAAAGGGTGTTATTGTTCGCATGCTTGGCAATCGAAGTATGGATTTAGAAGAGGCTATCGGTATTGTTTGGGATGAAGTTCGCAGCAAACTGATTGGCTTGCCTAAGCCAAATATTCGGCAGTACTAGTTTTTTTGCGCTTTACTTCAAAATTTTTGGTACAAGCACTCTAACATTGCTAAGACAATATCAGCTTTACAAACCTAAGGAAAGGAGCTGATGCCTGGCTAAATCTTTAAATTGCCTCGGATGGGTTGTTTTCGGGGAGTGGTGCAAATTTGATTCCAAATGTAAGGAGGGAATAAAAAATGAATCTGTCGCCTAGAGAAATTGATAGGCTGCTGGCATGGACGGCTGCTCAAGTGGCTCTCGATCGGAAGAAAAGAGGGCTTAAGTTGAATTATCCGGAAGCTATAGCGATTATTTCCGCTGCTATTTGGGAAGGGGCCCGCGAAGGCAAGTCTGTTGCTCAGTTAATGCAGGAAGGAACAAAAATTTTGAAAAAGGAAGATGTAATGCCTGGCATACCAGAAATGATTCAGGAAGTTCAGGTGGAATGTACTTTTCCTGACGGCACTAAGCTAGTAACTGTTCATACTCCAATCCAATAGACGATTTTTAAGGTTTTGCTTGATAATTTAATAATAAAGGAGGGTAACTGTATGATCCCTGGAGAATACATTTTAAAGAGTGGCGACATTAACGCCAACATTGGTCGCAGAACCGCAAAATTGCTTGTATCAAATACAGGTGATCGCCCTATTCAGGTAGGGTCTCATTACCATTTCTTTGAAACGAACAGAGCACTTGATTTTGACCGTGCTGCAGCTTGGGGCATGCGCTTAAACATTCCTGCCGGAACGGCAGTTCGTTTTGAACCAGGCGAGCAAAAGCAAGTAGAAATTGTCGAAGTTGATGGCAACAAAGTGGGTTATGGCTTGAATGATATTGCTCAAGGGAGCATCAGCAACGATGGTCGCTTAAAAGAAGAAGCTTTAGCCCGCGCTAAAACATGGGGCTTTAAGGGGGTTAAGTAGTCATGACCTTAAAAATTCCGCGTGAAGTTTATGCCAGTATGTACGGTCCTACCACCGGTGACAAAGTGCGTTTGGCAGACTCGGATCTCTTTATTGAAGTAGAGAAAGATTACTGTACCTATGGTGATGAGGCAAAGTTTGGTGGCGGCAAAACTCTGCGAAATGCCATGGGGCAATCGGCTCGAGCAACACGTGCTGAGGGAGCTTTGGATCTTGTTATCACCAATGCTTTGATTCTTGATTACTGGGGTATTGTAAAAGCAGACGTGGGTATCAGAGACGGTAAAATTGTCGGTATTGGCAAAGCTGGCAACCCTGACCTTATGGCCGGAGTTGATCCTAACATGGTTGTTGGACCTACTACTGAAGCTCTCTCTGGGGAAGGCAGGATTCTGACCGCCGGCGGTATAGATGTCCACGTTCACTTCATCTGTCCACAGTATATTGATCATGGTTTGGACGGTGGTCTGACAACTTTACTTGGTGGGGGGACCGGACCAAATAGTGGCACTCTTGCAACTACATGCACTCCCGGTGCATGGAATATCATGCGCATGATGCAGTCTATGGATAACGCTCCCATGAATTTTGGTTTCTTCGCTAAGGGCAATGCCTCATTTAATGCTCCCTTATTAGAGCAAATTAAAGCCGGGGCTTGCGCTATGAAATTGCATGAGGATTGGGGTACGACACCTCAGGCAATTGACACTTGCCTTAATGTCGCCGATGCAATGGATGTTCAGGTGCTTATTCATACAGACACCTTAAACGAATCAGGCTACGTTGAGGATACTATTGCTTCTTTTAAGGGTCGCACAATTCACACTTTCCATACCGAGGGAGCTGGTGGTGGACACGCTCCTGACATTATGCGCGTAGCAGGTGAACCAAACTGTTTGCCTTCTTCAACTAATCCAACTCGTCCTTACACTATCAATACGGTAGATGAACATCTTGATATGTTGATGGTTTGCCATCATTTAGACAGCAGAATCCCCGAAGATGTTGCTTTTGCCGGTTCCCGCATTCGTCCAGAAACTATCGCTGCTGAGGACGTTTTCCATGATTTGGGCGTAATAAGCATGATTGGATCCGACTCTCAAGCTATGGGGCGTATTGGTGAAGTATGGTGCCGTACTTTTCAGACTGCCGACAAAATGAAGAAACAACGTGGTGCTCTTCCAGAAGAAACCGGTGACAACGACAACTTCCGCTGTAAGCGGTATGTTGCTAAAGTAACTATTAATCCTGCAATTGCCCACGGCATTTCACAGTATGTTGGTTCTGTCGAAGTTGGCAAAATTGCCGACCTTGTGCTATGGCGACCGGCGTTTTTCGGTATTAAGCCAGATATAGTTATGAAGAACGGGTTGATTGTTAGGGCACAAATGGGTGATCCTAATGCCTCTATCCCAACTCCACAGCCTGTCTATTCCCGCCCGATGTATGGTGCATTCGGCATGGCAGCAGTAAAGTCTGGTTTCATTTTTGTATCGCAAGCGGCTTATGAAGCAGGTATCGCCGAAAAGTATGGCCTTAATAGAACACTTTTGCCGGTAATTGGTTGCCGTAATATTGGCAAAAAAGACATGAAGCTCAATACTGCAACTCCAAGGATAAGGATTGATCCCGAAACCTATGAAGTGCACGTAGATGGCAAACTGATCACATGTGAGCCGGCAAAAGAGCTTTGCATGACTCAGCGGTATTTCCTTTTCTAAAAATAATTGCTAACTGCTATAGGATGTAGTTTTAAAACATGAGGCCGTCTTTTTCTGAGTGACTCAGCTGAAGATCCGGCGTAATGACTGTTAGCCAGAAAATGTTTTAATGAGGTGTCTTTTTCTTGCTCTTGCAGAAGAGGGAAGCTTGTATATGAGGCGTGTTAAGTTTCCCTCTTTCATGTTTTTGTGCCGTTTATCGGTTGATTGAAGGCAAAAGTGGGGACATTAATTCACGGGGTTCCGAAAATTGCCACGAAATTCTAAATAGGAGGGAAACCTAATGTTTGGAAAACTTGACGGAACCATGGAAGAAATGAGCAAAAAGGTGGACAATATTCCCTTTATATCATTTATTGATTCCTGCCTGCGCGGCATTGCAGAAGTTTTTATCGCAAATAACCCGGTTACCGGCTTCTTTGTATTGGTCGCTATGTATGTCGCAGACTTTTGGCTTGGTGTTGCCTCGACTGTAGGCGTTGTTGTTGCCACGGCGACTGCACATTTAATGGGTTTTGACCGTGGACAAATACGGATTGGTCTGTTTGGTTTCAATGGCTTTCTGGTTGGCGCCGCCACACCAATTTTTATGGCAGGAACAGAAATGAATCAATTGATGTATATCATTGTCTTTAGCGCTTTCAGTACGATAATTATGAAGGCTATGGTGAGAATTATGGAACCGTTTGGCTTGGGAGCCTTTACGTTGCCCTTTAATATAACGACACTAATTTTTCTCTTTGGGGCACTGAGTTATGGCCATGCTACGGTTGGGCCACTTATTAATCCAGCACTTCCTATTGCCGTAGACGCAGTTGATACCGTGACCTTTTTGGGTAGCGATTTCATTGTCAACGCCGTATTTCGCGGAATAGGCCAACTTGTCTTTGCTGACAGCATTATTAGCGGAATACTTGTTTTTGCCGGTTTGTTTGTTACTTCACGCATTATGGCTTTCTGGGCAGTTGTAGGTTCTGCAATAGGCATGATCACCGGTATTCTGCTAGGTGTTGATCAAAATGCGATTTATGCGGGGCTTTGGGGGTACAACGCATATATTACAGCGATAGCCATCGGTGGAATTTTTTTTATCCTAAATGTAAAAACAGCGCTATATGCTGTTTTTGCCACCATATGTTCACAGTTGCTTGCAGGGGCTATGGTAACCTTTATGGCTCCTTGGGGCATGCCGGTTTTAACTTTGCCATTCTGTTTTGCGGCAATCCTTTTCATCTCTGTTGGTCGCACCAGCAATTGGCTTATCCCGGTTAATTGTTCCTTGACTACACCAGAAGAACATATATCGTGGTGTAAATTAGAATTTCCCAAAAATGGACCCAGTGTGGGTTCCGTTAATCATTAAGGTGAACAGACAGTGCCCGCTATGCGCTTTTGCTTTCCTTTAGATCTTTGTCAAGCCCGCTATTTATTGCGCGAGCGAAAAAGTGGCTCTTTTATGCGAACGATCGCCCTGCCAAACAGTGATCCGGAAAAAGCCGTTGCTAAATTTAAGGATGGAGTATTGGAGCTTGTTGTGCCTAAACAAGAAGCGGACAAGCGCCAAGGCCGCCAACTGTTGATAGAAGAATAAGACGCCCCGCTTTAAGACAAACAAGTATAGGCAGTAGTAATGATAATCTGCCTGTGCTTGTTTGTGTATGCCGACAGCGAAATTCTTGAAATTTTCATAAAAAGGAAATAAGCAGATATATGTCGAATCCTTTCTAAGTCTGCAAGAGCAAAGCTTAGAGGAGGATAAAGATGAAAAGTAGATTGCTTTTTTTGCTGCTGATTATGCTGCTTCTTTTTGCATCGGCCTGTAACCCTGCAGAAGAAACTCTGGCAGAGCCGGTCAAGCTGGCGGATGCGCCGCAAACACAGGAGCAGGAAAGAGTGGATATGGCGGAAGAAAAGCCTATTGCTGAACCGGCAAGCGGCCTGCCGGTTCAGCCACTAAACCCCGTTCCAACCGCGCAAATAAACTTCCAAACAGACTTGGTGGACGAGCTGGTCTACAGATTATCCTACATGTCCTCCCCCATTGCAGGCCGTAAAGTAACTACTGTCCCCGGCCAGCTTCCAAACGCTCCACGCCGCTACAGAAACGGCATTCATGAGGGCGTGGATTATTACGGTATCAGCGGGGGCACGATTGTGTTGGCCGCCGCTGATGGCACAGTCATTCGTGCAGACCACAACTTCCAAGAGATGACGCTGGCTGAATACGAGGAGGCGATTCGTCTTTCAGCCGCGGCTCCGACGACTCCGCCGGAACTGTTAGACAAATTTCGTGGCATGCAAGTCTGGATCCGCCACGACGACGGGGTGGTAACACGCTACTGCCACTTGGCCTCCATAAACCCTGAAATAACTGCCGGCATCAGAGTAGCAGGTGGACAGGCTCTGGCTCAAGTTGGCAATACCGGTATGCGCGCCAATATTGTCGGGGAAACTAAAAATGCAAGTGACGAGCCCCATCTGCACTTTGAAATTTGGCACGGTAACACTTTTCTTGGGCAAGGCCGCCCGCTATCGGAAGTGCTTGAGCTATATACCCGTATTCTTGATTAAATTGCCTGCTTGCATGCATGTATGGTAAACTCAGCATGGCAACCTTTTCTTTGCTGACGGTTTTCCAGCATCTTTTAGTTGTGCGCGTAGTATGGTATAATTAAGCAGTACAGACCGGAATTCAGTTTGCTATAGAGAAGAGGTGAGCGCCCTGAAAATCTTAAGGCCAGATAAAATTGTTGATTCCATCTATGACATAAAACTTGATTTTCTTAAAGAGCAAGGCATTAAAGCTATCATTGCTGATCTGGACAACACCTTGGTCCCTTGGCGCTCTTCGGAAGTAAAAGACGAGCAGTTACAATGGGTAGGCAAAGCGAGAAGCTTCGGTCTGAGGGTTGCTATTGTTTCCAATAACACTTACTCCCGGGTGGATGACGTTTCCTCCAAATTGGGGGTTATTGCCCTTTCTGGTGCTTTTAAGCCTCGCCGTAGCCCGTTTCGCCTAATAGCTTCTCATTTCAGCCTTCAACCTGCCGAAATAGCAGTTGTCGGCGATCAACTCTTTACTGATATTTTGGGCGGCAATCGTTGCGGCATGTATACCATTTTGGTTAAACCGATGAGTAAGCAAGAAATTATTGGCACAAAATTTATGCGCGTGGTGGAAAAAATCTTTCTTCGTAATATGCTGTAAACTTAGAAATAACTTTAAGGGCTGCAGGAAGGTGTGCAGACAAATGAAAGACAAGCCACAGGAGGCTGTAGAGTTGATTAAAGAGATGACTACGGCTGAAAAGAAGCTAGTGTATGAAAAATTGCATAAGGAACTTAATGATAAACTGGCTGACCTGCTCGATGCAGGCAGCTTGACACCTGCATGGCTTGATAGTTAGTTTCATGGGCAGATTGATTTTTTTGCGGTAACAGGAGGCGTTAAGTCCAGCTATATTAGCCGGCAAAATAGCTTTTGGAGGTAAGCTGTTTGGAGAAGCTTTCTCAGAGAATTACAGAGATTGTTTGCAGTCATGCAGAGCATGGGGTAACGCTTGGGGAGTTGCTGGAGAAAATTGACAGGCAGGGGATCGGTTTCCTGTTGGCTTTGCTTTCTTTGCCCCTTTTGGTGCCTCTGCCGCCCGGCGTAGGCAGCCCAATGGGCATCCTTTTATTTGTTTGGTCTTTTCAGCGCTTGTTGGGCATACGAGTCCCTTGGTGTCCTGCATTTCTGCGGCGCCGTCATCTTTCTCCTCAGCTTATGAGGAGTCTGGCTGCTAAGGGAGTCCCTCTTATCCAAAAGCTGGAACGTTTTGGCGGTGGGAGGAGCGTGCAGGTTGGCGAGCTGGCAGTGAGAGTCGCTTGCCTGGTCGTGGTGCTGATGTCATCTCTCATTGTTTTGCCCAGCCCCTTTTTGAACCCCCTTTTTGCGGCTGTAATTTTGCTGATTGGTATCAGTTTGGCTATTTTTAATACTAAACTCTATGCTGTGGGAGTTTTTAGCGGAGCAGCAGTCGTCATAGTCTTGCTGTTAGCTTTGCTGACTGCCATTTCAAACGGCAATTTGCTTTTTGTCAGCAAAATGTAAAGAGAGCGTTACAGTAGGCGAAGGAGTGCTTTCCATGCAAATCGACGGTCAGACTAAAGTAGTAGGTCTGATAGGTGACCCCATTACCCATTCCCTCTCTCCGGCGATGCATAATGCTGCTTATCAGGCCCTAGCGCTAAATTATCTCTATTTGCCTTTCCATGTCCCTGCCGCTAATCTTGCCGCCGCAATTTCTGCCGTCCGCTCCTTGGGCTTTAGCGGGATAAACGTCACCGTACCCCATAAAGAAGCTGTAATCCCTGAGCTTGATTTTCTGGATCGCTCAGCCAAGCGCTGCGGCGCCGTCAACACCATCGTCAATAATAGCGGCACCCTTACCGGCTACAACACAGACGGCGAGGGTTTTATTGATTCATTGCAGGAATATGGCTTTGAACCTAATGGGAAAAAAGCGGTAGTTCTAGGCGCTGGCGGTTCGGCCCGAGCCATTGCCGCCGCTTTGCAGGAGCACGGGATTTCACAAATTGTCCTGATCAACAGGACAATGGGTAAAGCGCAGCAAATAGCGGAAGCGTTAGGAGCGCAAAACTTTAGAATTTTTACGCTTTCAGCCGTTCCGGCAGATGCTTTAGCAGGCGCCCAGTTAGTTATAAATGCTTTAGCGGTCCCTTTCAGGCGAGATGACGGCGGGTGGTTGCTGGATTTGTCTGCTGCTGCCGGCGCCTTGTTTTATGATTTACGTTATGGGAAAATGTTATCAGATTTTCTCGTTTATGCAGACGAATTGAAAAGCCCGGGCTTGGACGGCCTGGGGATGCTGCTCCATCAAGGAGTCCGGGCATTCCGTTTATTTACGGGTGTAGAGCCGCCTGTAGAGATTATGCGCAAAGCCACGGGAACCGTCCCCGTGGCTTAGGATCGTTTGGGGCAATTATCTTTGAATGACTGCTGTCTGTTCTACTGGCTTTTTTTGTCCTACATCGGCAAACACGACCGGGGCGCGCAGAAAGCGTTCGTATGCGCGCATCTTGTGGGTCAAAGCCGCTCTGCCGCGACTAAATGAGACCTCTGAGATGGCTTCCCACAAGAACACCCACCCGCCCACATAGAGTCCCTGCAGCAGCGCCGCAGAGACGGGTCTTGCGATGAGGCGACCCTCGAGCAACCCTGCGATAAGCAGAAACCCTGCGGAGACTAAAACATAAAAGGCGGCACGGCGATACAGCTCCTTGAGTTTTCGTTTGCTCGCGCGCTGGTAATGTCGGAACTGAGACTTAATGCCCTCGGCTATCGCTGCTTCGCGCGCAGGGTCGCGCTCTTTCTCGTTAATGGCGATGTTTAGTTGCACTTCATACTCATAGGGGATCTCATCAAAACACTCCTCAAGAAAGTAAATGAGATCCGGGTCAAGGTCTTTGCGGTTGTAGGAAGCGTTATCCCACTCATTAAACAGATAGATCTGCTTTTCCAGCAAGACCTCGATGATTATTCTGCCGGAGCTACGGTCAATGGCGTATGATTCCTTTAAGAAGGGGTCGCGTTCATAGCGCGCGACTTTGTCTCTAGCGGGCAAGTTATCAGGCCTCCGGTTCTCCTCTTTTCGCCAAAACGCAATATGACAACTTAATCATAACCAGTTAGCATAAGCGGCGAGTCAACCCAAATGTTCGCAGTTACAGCATACTTCTTGTTAGTATGCCAGAAAAGGTAAAAAAATAAGACAGCTGTCCAGCCTTATTAGAGACCCTTGCGTGGCAGCGGTGTTTGTACGGAGCGCTCCCACCAGCGAGCTTCTTTAATGAACCCATATTTTTCACGCAAGTGGGTGGCAAGATGCAAGGAACAACCATAGGTTGTGTCGCAGCGTACACATTCAACGCATTGTGACCAGTGAAAGCCGTAAGTAAACGGACAGACCGCAATGCAATTTGCGCAGTCGACCCCGTTTTGCTGCCAAAAATGCAGACAATCGGATGACTTAACATGCCATTTCCTTATGCCCGGATTGTTGTTTTGACAAACGCCTTCAAAAGAAGCTTTCCCACTTGTAATAGCATTAGCAGGACAATGCTGCGCACAAAGCAGGCACTGCGCACAAAACTCCGTTATGCCCATATCGATCGGTTGATCATGAAGCAATGGCATATTGGTCAATACTTTGCATAGCCTCACATTTGAGCCAAATTCCGGGGTAATCAGAAGTCCGTGGCGTCCCAATTCCCCGAGACCAGCGTCAATGGCTAGTGGCACACTAAGTGCGGTGTCATTCATGCAGGGTATTGCTAGATAGCCCATGGAGCGGATAAACTCCGCCAGTGAAACTGCCAGAATGCCCATCCGGGAATAACCAAGGTTTACGGCTGTACCCCCGGCCACTTTCGGTGATTTTTCTATCAGCTCAGTATTCATGGCTACCGCCAGCACAATCGCTGTATTCATCGACTTCGGAATGACAAAAGCATCTTCTGTTTCCTGTGGTTTATCTGTGTCTGCCAATAGAAAGGGCTTAAACAAATCGTGAGAATAAACCCACTTTTCATCAAGGCCGGTAACTCCCACTAGATCGGCGCCGTAAAGTTCTGCGGTGCTTTTCACCAGTCCCGTCAGTTTTTCTCGATCCGTCTCAGCCGGTCTTTGTGTTAGCACCTCTGGTACAAAAAGCGGACTCCATTTAAGAAAGTGGCTGTTGGGGAAACCATACTCACCAAGAATCAGGTTAATGGTATTAGCGCCAAAGTTAAGCGCATAATCGGCGATAGTACGTCCTGAAACATCGCACATCATATTTTTTACGGCGTTTTCCTGCATTTTTGCTAGAAAACCCATGTAACTCCGCTCGCCTGTATCTTCTTCACTCACCGTAACAAAGGCCTGCTTAAAAACCGGAAAACGGTTATATTGTTTCTCTTTCAACTCATACACCGGTTTATCAGTGGTATATTGCTCCCGCGGAATCACAAAATCTCCTCCTAATAATTAAATTGCCAAAGCAAGTTTGGTTTGCAAACGCCAACCCTATATAAGTCTAGTATACATGAAAACCTAATTTTCTGTATGGCAGTTTATAATATACTTAAATATTTAGAATATTAAAAATTTTATTAATTACGCCCAGCTTGATACTTAACTGCCCCAATATGGAACAAGATGATATTATAGAATGCACCAAATTGGGACACTTTTTTATGATTAATCAGTCTGTTTGTTCGTAAATTTCCACGAAAGGCAACTAGTTGACGAAAAGTAGGCTAGAAATCAAAAATAAAGATGTGAAAACGAACAAAACTACTTGAAAGACTACCCACTAGTTAATTTACTAACAATTCTGAATTTGGCATGGATCTTGCTAGTTATCTAGGTATCAACACTAACAAGATAAAAGGGCTTGGATTCAATGCTAAGGCGGAAAAGTGATTGCCTCGAAGAGGAGGGTAGTGGGAAGAAAGGCATTGTTTTGTAAGCAATCTTGTGGCAGACCCAACAAAGAGATATAAAAATGAGGAGGAGTTATTTATGAGTTACAGTTTCTTTATGCCTACAGTGAACTTGATGGGTGCCGGTTGTGTTAAGGAAGTAGGAAATCGCGCAAGAACTTTAGGTGCTAAAAAGGCTCTGATTGTTACTGACAAAGATCTCAGTAAATTAGGGTTAGCTGACATGATTGCTGGCTTGCTGAAAGAAGCTGATGTGAAGTCAGTTATCTTTGACGGCGCTATCCCCAACCCTACTGACCTCAATGTGGCTGACGGTGAAAAGATTTATAAGGAAAACAAGTGTGACATAATCGTTTCCCTCGGCGGCGGCAGTTCTCATGACTGCGCCAAAGGCATTGGTCTTGTCATTGGTAACGGCGGCAACATTCGTGACTTCGCCGGGGTCGATAAGTCTTCAAAGCCCATGCCTCCCATGGTTGCTGTGAATACTACTTCCGGTACTGCTTCTGAAATAACCCGTTTTTGTATTATCACCAACACTGACACCAAAGTTAAAATGGCCATTGTTGACTGGAGAGTAACTCCCCAGGTTTCCATCAACGACCCCGAAATCATGGCAAAAATGCCCCGGGGCCTCACTGCTGCCACTGGCATGGATGCGTTGACACACGCTGTTGAAGCTTATGTTTCTACTATTGCTACGCCAGTTACCGATGCTTGTGCTCTGAAAGCCATTGAGCTGATTTCTAAGTATCTGCGAAGCGCAGTTGCCTATGGTGACAACATGGAAGCCCGTGACGCCATGACCTACGCCCAACTTCTTGCTGGCATGGCCTTCAATAATGCTAGTTTGGGTTATGTACATGCTATGGCTCATCAGCTTGGCGGATTTTATGATCTGCCCCACGGCGTATGCAACGCCATTCTGCTGCCCCATGTACAGCGTTTTAACCTTATTTCTAACCCGCAGCGTTTTGTTGATATGGCTAAAGCTATGGGCGAAAAGGTAGACCACTTGTCCGTACGTGAAGGTGCTGAAAAAGCTCTTACCGCTATTCAGCAACTCTCCGCTGACATCGCTATCCCCGCTGGTTTAACACAACTAAACGTTGAAGAAAAAGATTTCGAAGTTATGGCTAAAAACGCCATGGTTGATGCTTGTAGCTTTACCAACCCGGTTACTGCTAAACTTGAGGATGTTATCAATATGTTCAAAAGTGCTATGTAATTCACCGTTCCTACAATCCTGATGAGTCAGAAGACTCATCAGGATTTATTTAACTCAAGTTCAGTTTATAACATTGATAAAGCTGGTACACTACTTGTGTTATTAGATATAGGTATAATAAAATCATCAAGAGACAGGAGGAATAGTTTAATGGGTTCTGTTTTAGGTAAAGTTCTGAGAGTCAACCTGACCACTGGGGTCATCGCTGCTGAAGAATTATCTGCTGAACTATCAAAATCATTCATTGGTGGCAGAGGCCTAGGCGGTAAAATGCTGACCAACGAAATTGCGGCGGGTATTGATGCACTGTCCGAGGAGAATAAGCTTTTCTTTATCACAGGTCCCCTCACCGGTACTTCTGCCCCCACCGGCGGTCGTTACATGGTTGTTACCAAGTCACCGCTAAACAATGTTATCGCATCTTCCAACTCCGGAGGTTTCTGGGGCGCCGAACTGAAGTTCGCAGGCTACGATATGCTGATCGTAGAAGGCAAAGCCGCTACACCTGTTTACATCAACATTAAAGATGGTGACGTTGAAATTAAGGCCGCTGACCATGTTTGGGGCAAAAACACCAACGAGACCACTGACATGCTGCTGTCAGAAGTCGGTGATCACAAAGCCCGTGTTGCTAACATTGGGACCGCTGGCGAACAGCTTTCCCGCATCGCTTGCATCATGAACGATCGCTGGCGTGCAGCCGGTCGCTCTGGCGTTGGCGCTGTTATGGGATCTAAGAACCTTAAAGCTGTTGTGGTTCGCGGTTCCGGCAAGGTGGAAGCGGCAGATGTCGACAAGTTTAAAGAGCATGTTAAAGCTGCTATGGGTAAAATTAAGGAAAACGGTGTTACCGGACAAGGTTTGCCTGCATATGGCACCGCTGTTCTTATTAACATTATTAACGAAGCCGGCATTTTACCCACTAACAATTTCCAGGAAGGTGTCTTCCCGCATGCGGATGAAATCTCCGGGGAAACTCTTGCTGAAAAGTATCTGAAGAAAAAAGATCCTTGCTACCGTTGTCCGATCGCTTGCGGTCGCTACTGTGAAGTTGATGGCGTAGGCAGTGGTGGTCCGGAATATGAAACAATCTGGGCCTTCGGCAGCGACTGCGGCGTCTCCGATCTGAAAGCCATTATCAAAGCTAACAATGCTTGTAACGAAATTGGCGTAGATACCATCTCTGCTGGTGCTACCATTGCTGCTGCCATGGAACTTTACCAGCGCGGATATGTGAAGGCTGATGAGTTGGCTGGCGGTCCCGAACTGGCATGGGGCAATGCTGAAGCTGTAGTAGAATGGGTTAAGCGAATGGGTGATACTGATGGCTTTGGGAAGAAGCTGGCCATGGGTTCCGCTCGTCTCACCGAAGCTTATGGCGCGCCAGAACTTTCCATGGCTGTTAAGAAGCTTGAGCTGCCAGCGTATGACCCCCGCGGTCTGATGGGCCACGGCCTGCAGTATGCTACCTCTAACCGTGGTGGCTGCCACGTCCGTGGTTACATGATTTCCCCGGAAATTCTGGGCATGCCCGAAAAGCTGGATCGTTTCTCCTTAGAGGGGAAAGCAGAATGGGTGAGGATTTTCCAGGACCTCACCGCTGCTATTGACAGCTCCGGCCTCTGTCTCTTCACTTCCTTCGCTTTGGGTGCCGACGACTATGCCAATTTATTGACTGCAGCTACAGGCGTAGACTACACAGCCGCAGATGTGCTGGCCGCCGGTGACCGCGCATACAACGTCGAGCGTCTTTTCAACATGGCTGAAGGTTACTCTGCAGCCGATGACACATTGCCCAAACGTCTTCTGGATGAGCCAATGCCAGCAGGCCCCACCAAGGGTCATGTTCATCCTCTTGATCAACTGTTGCCCAAGTATTATGAAGTCCGTGGTTGGGATGCTACTGGTGTACCCACTGCAGACAAGAAAAAATCACTTGGTTTATAATCACTACATGTTAAGGGGGCTTTCCGTGAGGAAGGCCCTGTTTTCTCACAGCAGAAAGCGTTTAAGCCAGTATTTGTGGTGATTGTTTGTGGGTTTGATGTATGATAATATATTTTAAGAGGTGATACCAATGCAGATCACTGTGAAGCTTTTTGCTACTCTACGAAACAACCGCTTTAAAATTGAAGTGCACGAATATCCAGAGGGAAGTACTATCCTGCAAGTGGCCGAAGCACTGGAGATTCCCAAGGAGGAATTGGCGCTTACTCTTATTAATGGGATTTCTCTTGAAGTTGACAATGCACTTAAGGACGGAGATACCTTGGCTATTTTCCCGCCGGTTGGAGGCGGTTAAAATGTTTAGTCTGGCAGATTTTCTGTCTAAGCCGTACCCAGGGGTCCACACTTTTCGCGGGTAGACGCACAAAAATGCGGCCGCCCAATTTGACAGGGCATCTACTACTTACGGAGCTGGAGGAGTTACAACTATGAGCAGTGTTTGGCAGCGCTTTGTCGTCGGGGAAGCCAGGCCGCAGGAAATGTCTCCTTTACTATATCGGTCTTGGCAACGTAGCAGGGAAAAGCAAGTGGATTATCAGCGTGTTCGCAGTAATGAGATTTTGCCGGCACCAAGACTACTCCAGCGTTGTCAAGCTCACGAGGATTTAGTGCAGGCAGGTAAGCCAGTGTTGCCATATCTATATCGGTTTCTTGAAGGACTAAATAACATTGTCCTGCTATGTGATAATGAAGGGTATGTGCTTGAAACGCTGGGGGACCCTCCTTTTATGAGCAAGGCTCAACAGGTCCATCTCTCCCCTGGCGCAAACTGGCGTGAGGAAGTTAAAGGGACAAACGCAATCGGCACGGTGCTAGTGGAAAAAGCACCCTTGAAAATATTGGGCTGGGAGCACTATGTGCTAGAAAATCATTTTCTCAACTGTTGGGCTGCCCCCATTTGTGACTCTCGCGGTGAAGTGGTGGGTGTAATTGATATCTCCGGAGAAGCGGGAATCAGAAGTGGTGAAGAGCGTCTTGTGGAAGTTGTCCTCATGGGCGCTAAACTGATCGAACAAAACCTTCATTTATCCGAGTTGCTGCGGAGTTTCCACTTTGCCAGGCAGGGAATCGAGATGGCTGGTGAGCTGCTGCGTGAAGGGTTTATCGCTATTAATAGCCATGGCATTGTAACTGAGATTAACCAGGCCGGCGCCAGTTTGCTTGGCCGTAAACGTGGTGATATTATAGGTCGGCTAGCAGCAGATGTATTTGGAAACAAGCAGTGGTCGTTTTCTGGCCATGCCTCCGATATAGAATTAAGAGAAGAGCATAGTATTATCTCTCGCATGACAAAGGTCACTGATGCCAGCGGCTATACTATGGGTGTGTTGGGCTTGTTGAATACTGTTCCCCGTGAATCAGGTGAGCAATTGTTATGGGTTGGCAGCAGTGATGTGACACAAAAGGTGTTTAAGCGAGCTGAAAAAGCGGCTATAACTAATTCCACAGTTTTAATACAGGGTGAAACAGGCACAGGCAAAGAAATTATTGCCCGCTATATTCATCAAATGAGTCCCCGTGCATATGGACCTTTTGTGGCCTTAAACTGTGCGGCAATTCCTGCCACACTCATCGAAAGCGAACTATTTGGGCATACAGAAGGTGCATTCACCGGAGCTAGAAAAGGTGGGCAACCGGGCAAGTTTGAAATTGCGCAAGGGGGCACAATTCTCTTAGACGAGATTGGTGATATGCCCCACAATGTGCAGGCTTCGCTACTGCGAGTGTTGCAAGAGCGGGAAGTGGTGAGAATCGGAGATAACCGCTCGCGTAAGGTGGATGTTCGCGTCCTCGCCGCCACGAATCAGGATTTATCGTCACGGATTGATGAGGGGCAGTTTCGCCTAGACCTTTATTACCGTCTCAAAGTGGTAACGGTTGAAGTACCGCCGTTACGACAGCGGATGGAAGATATCTATGACCTGGTGCCTTACTTTGTGCAAAAGGTTTGCAAAGCAGCAGGTAAGCCATCTCTGGGTGTTGCCGATGAGGTGTATACCCATCTCATGCTGTACGAATGGCCCGGTAATATCCGCGAGCTTGAAAACTGCATCGAGAGTATGGTGGCTATGGCTGAGCGTTCTTTTTTAACGGCTGATGATTTGCCTGAAGAATTAAGGCACAGTGCAGACAAGCTGATGGTCGGTCAGCATTCCCTCCTAGAACAACAGACTAGGCAGGCTATTTTGCAGGCTCTCGCTAAAACAGAAGGTAAAATTGCCCCGGCTGCTAGAATGCTTGGCATTGGGCGCACTACGCTATATAGGAAGCTCGAAGAATTAGGGCTTAAAGCCTAGCTTCTCATTGATCGGAGGAAAAAATAATGGCAGTATTGCTAGACCCACATGGCAGAAAGATCGAGTATCTGCGCGTTTCTGTGGTGGACAGCTGTAATTTACGTTGTTTTTACTGCCGCCCCGGGAATTTGTGCAAGCCCCGCAGTGTTCGAGGACAGTTGAGCCGCCAACAAATCGTCCAAGTAGTGGCAGCAACTGCGAAAGCCGGCATCCGTAAAGTTCGTCTCACCGGCGGTGAACCGTTGGTACGCAAAGACATTGTAGAAATAGTGCGGGAAATTGCCAAGATACCAGAAATTGAGGACTTGAGTCTGACAACAAACGCTACATTGTTGGCGGAGCTGGCCAAACCTTTACGTGAAGCTGGCTTGAAGCGCGTTAACATTTCTTTGGATTCTCTAGACGGGAGAAACTTTGAGCAGATTACCTGCGGAGGCAAGATTCAGGCAACACTTGATGGGATTGATGCTGCTTTTGCGGCAGGGCTAACTCCGATAAAAATCAATATGGTGGTTATGAAAGGTATCAATGACCACGAAGTGCAAAGTTTTGCTCGCCTGACACATGACCGGGATGTTCATGTGCGCTTCATTGAGTATATGCCTATGTTGGGCCAGGATGATTTATGGCAAAAGCATTATCTGTCTTCGCGAGAAATTATGGCGTTGTGTGAGGCTGTAGAGCCGATGGAACCATGGCTGCAAGAAGATTTAAGCGGACCGGCTCGAAACTTCCGTTATCAGCAGGCCATAGGCAGATTGGGTTTTATTACTCCTGTGAGCCAGCATTTTTGTTCGCAGTGTAACCGACTGCGTCTTACCAGTGACGGTAAACTGAGACCGTGCTTGTTTTCCGCCGAAGAAGTTGACCTGTTGCCTACACTTAAATCAGGAGAAGATCTGCTGCCACTTTTTTACGAAGTTTTACAAAAAAAACCGGAACACGCTGAAGCTAGTCCTGCCGCGCAGGGTTCAAGATGCGGTCCCAGGGGTATGGTTGAAATTGGGGGATAGAGTGGATAATGAGCTGATTCTGTAGCTGTTTTCTGACAATAACAAGCTGCGTAAAAAAAAGTGTGACCTCAATACTTTAAGGATGCAGAAATTATGCTAATACAGGGCATGCTCTTAGTAAGACGGTTATTTTTGGGAAAATAAATAATATTTTTCAGCAGGGAAAATTTGGCAGGCAAAGAATATCATTTCAGAGTATGCAGATTAAACAGAAAAGGAGGTTTGCTGCGTTTGCTGCAGACTTGTTTTGCGCAGATGTTTGTCAAAATACAGAAAAAAACAGAGGGGGTAATCAGCCATTGGAAATAGGGCAAACTCTTTACATAGCAACGGTGATAGTTTATTTCATGGCGCTCTTACTTTTCGTGCGCCTGCAGATTTTAGGTTGGTGGGCAAAGAGAACCTATTGGCGCAAGAGGCCTCAGCTATCCGTGGAGAAGTTAAAGGAGTTGTACGGAGAGCATGGTTTGCCGCGACTCACTATACTGGTGCCCGCTTACAATGAATCGGAAGTTATCGGCAACACTATTGAGCATCTCGTCAGATTGAAATATGCGTCCGAACTTCTGGAAATTCTCGTTGTCACTGATGAAAAGGAGCTCCATGCCAAGGAAGGTGTGAGCACGCAGCAGGTCGTAGAGCAGAAGCTGGCCGAGATGGCCGGAAAAGCAGGGTTGCCGCTTCTTCGACACCTGATTGTGCCTGAAGATTTTGATGGTCAGCTGCACGGCCTTCGTTTGGGGAGAACGGTACCCTCCACAAAAGGGCGGGCATTAAATTTTGCTCTGCCGTTTCGCAACAGTGAAACTAAAATTTGTGCATTTTACGATGCCGAGAGCCGCCCGGACAAAGAAGCGCTGTTGTACGTTGCTTACCGTTACCTAGAAAGCAAAGGTCAGGTGCGCCTCTGGCAAGGGCCTGTTTACCAGGTACGTAATTTTTTCCAGTTGTACGCCCTGAATAAGGTTGCCGCCATTTACCAGTCGGTTTCACATGAGTGGAACCTGCCTGCGCTAATGCGACAGCTTCCTTTTGTCGGCGGCACCAACCTGTTTGTGACAAGCAGCCTGCTCGATGAAATCGGCGGTTTTGACCAGCACACCCTGACTGAGGATCTGGAACTTGGCATTCGCGCTTATGTGGAAGCAGGTGCCTGGCCGGAATATATTCCTTATCCCAGCACGGAGCAGACGCCGGCGACCTATCGAGCTTTTTTCCGGCAGCGCCTGCGTTGGGGCAGCGGCTACCTGCAGGTGATGGAGAAACTGAGCCAAGACTGCATTCGCTCACAAGTTAAGGAAAAAAGGACGAACAGGATGCTGCGTGTCTTGTACTGGAAAGGTCCGGTTGAGTGGCTTTTTTTCCAGACAATGATTCTTTTCCCACCGCTTGCCTTCCTGCTTACCTTGTTCGGTTGGGTTGACCCGCAGCAGTTCTTTGCCGGGATGGGCGTGGTAATCAATATAACCATGTTAGTTTACTTCGCTTTTACCTTCGAACGGTTCCGTCATTTTTTACCCTTTATCGACTTTGACCTAGCGCCGCAAGGCCGCTTTAGGAGAGTTTTAGCCATCTCACATTTGCTGCTGATTCCTATTGCAGGCTTCTTCTTTATTGTTCCCTTTACCGCTTCGCTTGTCTTGAAGCTCCTTCACCGCCAACCGGCTACCTGGGTCAAGACGCCGCGCACCAAAGAAGCCCCCTCCAGGTAAAAGAGAGTGTCTTTTAAGCCACGGGGACAAGCCACGGGGACGGTTCCCG
>JAGXTL010000120.1 GCA_018333635.1 Dethiobacter sp. | reverse complement strand
TGGCCCCTCCGTTGGGGTTAACTTTATCCATGTTCAAGCCCAATTCTCTGACGCAAGCCAAGGCTTGCGCAGCGAAAGCTTCATTCATTTCAATTACATCCAAGTCGTCAACTGTGATACCAGCCCTCTTTAGGGCAATTCTTGTTGCCGGCACAGGTCCAATGCCCATAATGTTGGGATCAACTCCGGCAGCGGCGGCGGCGCGAATTACACCCATTGACTTGAGACCCAACGCCTCCGCTTTGCCGCGCTCCATGATCACTAATGCACCCGCACCATCGTTGATTCCGGATGAAGTACCAGCTGTTACAGTACCGTCTTTTTTGAAAACAGTTGGAAGCTTGGCCAGCGCTTCCAGGGTTGTGCCAAAGCGGGGGTGTTCATCGGTATCAAATAAGACCGGATCCCCCTTTTTCTGTGGGATGACAATCGGTACAATCTTTTCTTTGAAGCGGCCTTCCCTGATAGCCCTCTCCGCTTTTTGTTGACTGGCCAACCCGAAAGCATCCTGATCTTCACGGCTGATCTTGTATTGGTCCGCGACATTCTCCGCAGTAATCCCCATGGGTGGATCCCCGATTTGCTTAGGCGAAAGTGGGCGAGGCTGAATAAAAACTGGCGCCGACCTTTGGTAGGGTGAAGCTGGTTTTTCCAGCAGATAAGGCATCCTGGTCATACTTTCGACTCCCCCGGCAACCACTATTTCCGCATAACCCGCCAAGAGATAATTATTGCGCCAATTTTTAGTTCTAAGCAGCACTACGTTACATTAGGCAAAAGCTTCCGGTACATTTTTAAGCATCGCGTAGGAAAACACCGGTCCGTCTTTACAAACATAGAGATTGCCCGCATTGCAGCGTCCACATTTACCGATACCGCATTTCATCCTGTTCTCAAGGGTAGTGTATATCTGGTCGTCAGGAAAGTTAAGTTTTTTCAGGTTTTGCAACACAAAATTAATCATGATGGGTGGTCCACAGGTTATGGCGATAGTATTTTCGGGGGAGGGGTTGATCTCCATCAGCAGAGCCGGAACAAAGCCCACATAGTGGGGCCAGTCTTCTTCTTTCGCGTCAATAGAAAGACGACAACTGGTGTTTTCAACCTTTGCCAGCTCACTGAATTCCCCTTTGAAGCACAAGTCAGCCGAGGTCCTGGCTCCGTACACAACTGTCAGGTCGCCATATTCCGATTTTTTAGCCCTAACGTATTCGATAATGGGACGCAAAGGTGCCTGCCCTATCCCTCCGCCAATGGTAATAATGTTTTTACCTTTCCACTCATCGACCGGGAAAGTGTTGCCGTAGGGTCCGCGAACAGTCATCTTGTCACCCGCTTCGAGCTCGTGCAACGCCTTTGTCACTTTACCCGCTCGCATGACTGAAAAGCGGAGAAATTTTCCCTCTGTAGGTGAACAGGAGATAGAGATCATGCTCTCCCCTGTGCCCAGTATGCCGATCATAGCACACTGGCCTGGAAGGTGGGTCCAGTTGTCCCTCACCTCTTCGTCGTCAAAGACCACCTTAAAGGTCTTAATGCAACGGTCGCCAAAAGTCTCGTACCAAGTGTCCTGCACAGTGGCAATATTTGGCTTATACGGATGAGTATTCATAGCGCCTGCTCCCCGACCTGCGACAGAATATCCAGAATATCGATGTTTACAGGGCAGAGATTTATACACCTGCCACAGCCCACGCAGGCCATAACCTTAAATTTGTCCACAAAGTAAGAGAATTTATGGTTGATCCTGTTACGCGTGCGTTCCCGCCGGGTAGGACGGGGATTGTGTCCCGAGGCATGAAGCGTGTACTCCGAAAACATACAGGAGTCCCAGGTCCGGTATCTCCTGGATTCTTCGCCTTCTGTCTCATCTTGCATGTCAAAACAGTGACAGGTGGGGCAGAGGTACGTACAGATCCCGCAGCCGAGGCAAGAAGCAGAGATTTTTTCCCAGATCGGGCTTTCCCAGAGGGCAGGCAGACGGGCGGGAATACCGGACGGATCGATTTGCCGGCTGATTTGAGCTGCCGCTTTTTCCTGCAGCATTTTTGCCGCCTCTTTGTCCGCGCTGGACGCTTGACTCAGCAATTTTTCTGCACTTTGGCAAAGCATTTCCCCTTTCCCCGTCAGCACCTCCAACAGGTAGCTCTCACCCAAATCTGTCAGCAGTATGTCCAATCCTTCGGTCGAGGCAGGGCCGCCACCCATTGACGTACAAAAACAATTTACACAGGGGTCAAGGCAGGCTAATCCCACTAACGCTGAATTAGTACGTCTTATCAGGTAATAGGGATCATCTACGTCCCAGAAAAACACATTGTCAACAATGGACATCGCCCTGGCATCGCAGGGCCTGACCCCGAACAGCACGGTTTCGCCTGACGGTTCCGCCGTCCTGATGTCTGTTGCCCCTTGCTCGAACCTGAACATGGTTTCCGTCTGGGGAAAAACAACGCTTTTAGGAGGAACAGTGGCATTGTTCACTGTCGGACAGAGGTTGCCTGGTCTAGTCACCGGGGTAAACCTAAGGGTCTCGCCGCTCAGTTGGGGGCCAAACACTGTTTTCCCGGGAATTGCCGCCAGAAAATCAGCCAATTTATCTTTGCTTAGTTTCATAGCTTAATACATCACCACCACTATAGAATAAAGGCTTCTCTGTCATTAGGGCGGTAGCCTGCAAGCAGCGGTTTGGCCTCAGGATCAATCCCCGGCGTAAAAGCGAATTGTTCGCTTACTTCTTTCACGAGTTTCCTGTTCAGGTGGGACAGTGGTATTTCAACAGGACAAACCCGTTCACATTCCCCGCATTCTATACAGCGTCCAGCCAGGTGGAAGGCCCTGGCCAGTTGAAAAGCAGTGTTTTCCGAGACGTTTACCGAGCGCTGAATCCAGGCAGGATTCAGCTTGTCTAGAATACATTCTGCGCAGTAACACATCGGACAAACATTGCGGCATGAATAGCACCTGATACAACTGTTGACTTTATCCCGCCAAAACGCCCACCTTTCTTGCGCGTTTTTCACTTCTAACCAGTTAATGTCTTCGAAACCGGCACTGCCTCTGACTTCCACATCTTCTCCCACGGTAACATCGGCGATAACAGGGTTGGGATAGCGACAGGTCAGGCATTTCCCGGCAACAATCTCATCCCTGGGAAAGGCTGCTCTGCCGGCAGGCAGGTCTAGGATGATTTTGCCGTTTTCCCACCTTGCTTCCACCCTCTCTAAAGTATGAGGAACCTTTTCCTCCAACTTCCTACGATCAATGATCCCTTCACAAGGGCAGCCGATTACATAAACGCTCTCTCTTTTAATTCCTTGCTCAACCAGTTGCTGCACTACCGCCCGGCTGTCACAGCCTTTTACCATAATCGCCACTCTGCGCGTATCCGGTTGAGCACCGCGGGGAACAGGCCGTTTTTCAGCCAAGGTGAGATAGGTAGCCAAGTTGGAGCTGCAAAGCGGTGAAAAAATTAACTGCTCCGCATCTTCCAGATTGCCGACAAAGTGGGGCGAGGTACGAAAGCCGTAAGTACCCTGCCTCCAACCGATCAGGTACTTAATATCATCGCGGGAGATGGTTTCTTTGGCTAAGGCCCTTAGCTTGTCAAGGTCAAGCAATTACTTTCCCTCCTTCTACCAATCGATCTTCTTCCTAGGAAATTCTGTAAAGGGACCGGCCTCTTGCAGATTGTTAACCACTCCCGTTACCACGTCTTTCCATTTTGCGCCTTCAGACGCGGAAACCCAGCTCATATTAAAACGGCGTTCATCCACTCCCACGAAATTCAACAGCTCTCTCATCAGAGCAAACCTGCGGCGGGCCAAAAAATTGCCTTCCATGTAGTGACAGTCACCGGGATGACAGCCCGAAACCAAGACTCCGTCAGCACCCTGTTGCAAGGCATTAACTACAAACATCGGGTTAACCCTGCCGGAACACATAACCCTGATTACGTTGAGGTTCGGGGGATACTCAATCCTGCTGGTACCGGCAAGGTCCGCACCGGCATAGGAACACCAGTTGCACAGAAAGGCGACTACATTAGGTTCGAAGTTCTCACTCATGACTTACCCCCCAACGCTGCTATTTGCGGCAGAATCTGGCTGTCCATAAAAGACTTTTGCTGGACTGAGCCCGAGAGGCAGCCTGCGGCACAAGCTCCACAACCTTTGCAGAGCGCCTCATTGACCCGGGCTACAGTCACCTGGTGGCCCATCTTGTTGACCGGCACCATTTCAATGGCCGTATAGGGACAAATCTCAGCACAGTAACCGCAGCCACGGCAGGTTGCCTCGTTCACCCACGATATCTGAGCCTGTACTTTTACTTTCCCGCTGGATAGAAGCACAAGGGCGGATGATGCCGCTCCCTTTGCCTGGGCTACAGTATCCGGAATGTCCTTAGGACCCTGAGCACAACCGGCAAGGAATACTCCCTCAGTAGCTGTATCCACAGGCGCCAGCTTTGGGTGCGCCTCCAGGAAGAAGCGGTCTGCCGACTGCGACAGCCTCAACAAGTCTATCACTTCTCTGGCGTCCCGGCGTGGCTCCAGGCCAACACCTAGCACCACCATGTCGACCTCGTCTTCCAGCGGCTTAGCCGTTAAGGTGTCTTCCACCATAATTACAAGTTTGCCGTTTCTCCTGTAGATCTCCGAGGGGTTTCCGCGGATATAGCGGACGCCCTCGCGGCGCACTCTGTCATAAAACTCCTCAAACCCCTTACCGAAGGCACGCACATCCATGTAATAAATCCTGACGTTGGCTTCCGGGATTTTATCTTTTACCAGGTGAGCCAGTTTGGCGATATACATACAGCAGACCCGGGAGCAGTACTCGTTTCCGGTACTCTTGTCCCGGGAACCAACGCATTTGATAAAGGCTATTTCTTTTGGAACGTATTCCCCGTCCCCTTTGCCAAGAACCAGCTTGCCGCCCGTGGGACCGGAGGCAGAAATAATACGCTCCATTTCCAGGCCGGTAAGTACGTTTTCATAATCACTGTAACCGTATTCCGGCTTTCGCGCGGCATCAAAGACATCAAAACCAGTCGCTACGATGATTGTACCGGCTTTAAATTCTACGAGCTCATCTTTTTGTTCAAAATCGATAGCCCCGGCCGGACAGGCATCAGCGCATTTCGGCGATTTCCCGCATTTACCCTTAGTCAGGTACAGGCAACTTTGCGGATCGACAGTATACTTGGCAGGAACAGCCTGCGGAAAAGGCAGATACACAGCGGAGCGGTTGCTCATCCCCATGTTAAATTCACTTTTTACGCGGTTAGCCAGCCGGCATTCCTCCGCGCATAGTCCACAGCCTGTACATTTGTTAAAATCAACATACCGGGCCTTTTTACGCACTTTTACCTGGAAATTCCCTACATAACCGCTGATGCTTTCCACCTGCGAGTAAGCCAGGAGGGTGATGTTGGGATGACTTGCCACATCCACCATCTTCGGAGTCAGGATACAGGCAGAGCAGTCCAGGGTTGGAAATGTTTTATCCAGTTGGGACATCCTGCCTCCGATAGAAGATGTTTTTTCCACCAAATATACTTTAAAACCGGCATTGGCAATATCAAGGGAGGCCTGAATTCCGGCGATACCGCCGCCGATAATCAATGCCGCCGCTTCGACATCAACTTCCTTTTCTTGCAGGGGCTCAAGAAACCGTACTTTAGCCACAGCGGCCTGCAGCAGTTTCTTAGCCTTGGCAGTCGCCTCCTGCTTATCCTTGTGTACCCAGGAACAGTGTTCCCTGATATTAGCTATCTCTAAATAGTAAGGATTCAGACCAGCTTCTAGCAGAGCTTTGCGAAAAGTCAGTTCGTGCATACGGGGTGAGCAGGAGGCGACCACAACCCGGTTTAATCCGCTCTTCCTGATGTCCTCCCTGATCATCAGCTGACCGGGGTCTGAACACATATAGGAATAGTCACGTGCCACTCTGACATTTGGAAGTCTGACCGCATACCTGGTCAGTTCCTCTACATCCACCGTCTTAGCGATATTGACCCCGCAATGGCAGATATAAACACCGATTTTCGGTTTACTGCTCATAACACATTTTAATCCTCCAATTAGCTGCAGTCAGGCGACAATAGCAATGCTGTCTCCTATGCCCTTAATTCCTTGAGTTTTTCTGTCAGCTTGGGAACCACTTTAAAGAGGTCGTCGACTATGGCATAGTCAGCCACTGTAAAAATAGGTGCATTCGGGTCCTTGTTAATGGCAATGATGGTTTTGGCGGCTTTCATGCTGGCCAGGTGCTGAAAGGCGCCTGATATCCCAATGGCAATGTAAACTTTAGGTTTTACATTCTTCCCGGAGGTGCCGACCTGGCGGTCATGGGGCAGCCAACCAGCGTCGATGGCGGCGCGCGAACCGGCAATAACCGCGTTAATGGCATTAGCCAAATCCTCGATCATCGGCAAATTCTTTTCTTCTCTTAGACCGCGGCCGATGCCTACCAAGATTTCCGCCTGGCTGATATCCACATCACCTACAACAGCTTCAATATACTCTACAAACTTGCGGTACTGAACGTCTTCCTTCAGCGGGTTGGGTATTTTTTCGACTGTCCCAAACTTCGTCGGATCCCCTACGTTGAAGGAAGATTCCCTGACGGTAATCAGATAAGGAGGTTTCCCTTTAAAGGCAAAATTTGCATTTATTTTACCCTGGTAGTACGTCCTTACCGGCTGCAACTTACCTCCTTCTAAGTTCAACCCTAACACATCGGCCACAAAAGGCATCTTCAGTTCCACGGCCAAGGCAGGTGCCATATCCACACCCTGCGTGGTGTGAGCGACCATCATCGTTTCCGGCTGATACCGGCCTATCAAGTCAGACAACGCCAGCTGGTATTTCTCTGAGTTATATTCAGCAAAAAGAGGGTCGTCTACATAAAGAACTTTATCGCTGTAACCAGCCAGTTTTTCCGCAAAAGAATCGACCCCGCTACCAAGCAGGATTGTTGTGATCTTACACCCCAACTGGGGCGCCACTGCAGAGGCAGCAGCCAACATTTCCAGGCTTACCTCGCGCAATTCTCCACGACGGTGCTCGGCCAAGACAAAAATGTCACCCATTACAGCAGACCCCCCTTCACCATTTTAACAGCTATGATTTCTGCTTTTTCCTCAGGTGTTCCTTCGATCATTTCAGCGCTTGAAGCAACCACAGGGACATACAGTTTCAACAGTTCCACGCCTGAACCGGCCTCGTTTACTTCCTCTTCAGCCAAACCAAGATCTTCCAGTTTTAGCACATTAAGTTCCTTTTTCTGCGCTTCCCGGATTCCACGGATCGGTGCATAGCGAGGCACATTTATGCCTGTCTGAATGGTGATTACGGCTGGCAAAAACATTTCCACCACTTCAGACAGACCGCCTTCCAGTTCACGTTTTACTCTAACCTTACCGTCCAGTATTTCCACGTTTTTCACCATTGCAGCATGAGGCACTCCCAGTTCCTCGGCCAAAGCTACGCCTACCGACATGTTGCTGTCGTCACCGGACATACAACCTGTCATCACTAGGTCGAATTGTTCTTTTTTAATTGCTGCAGCCAACACCTTGGCTACTTGC
>JAGXTL010000052.1 GCA_018333635.1 Dethiobacter sp. | reverse complement strand
CCCAAATGATCGCCAAGAGCATCTAAGAGAGCGTCCTCATTTACTAGGCCCGCTCGGCTCGTGTTAATCAAAAAGGACCCTTTCTTCATCCGATAAAGTTGTTCCCGCCCCAAGATGTTGCCGGTTTCAGGGGCAAGCGGCAGGTGTAACGTCACAATATCACTTCGGGTCAGCAGGACATCTAGATCCACCTGCCTCCCCGGCAGGGAGATTTCTGTTAGCTGAAGCTGGCGTCTCGCATAATAAAGCAGGGAAACATCAAACGGCAAAAAACGTTTCGCCACCTCTTGCCCTATGCATCCCATCCCGATAATTCCCACCGTTTTACCCGCCAACTCGCAGGAAGAATCAGCCCAGGCGCTAAACGGCCATCCACCGTTTTTCATGCTCTCAGAGGTATTGATCAGATTCCTTAGCAAAGCCAGCGCTGACATTATAACATGTTCGGCAACGCTGACTGCGTTTGCCCCTTCCACATTCGCCACAATAATCCCCTGTTGGCTAGCCGCCTCCAAGTCGACATGGTCTGTCCCCACACCTGCAATCTGAATAAAGCGCAGGCGCAAGGCGCGTTCCATGTACGCCCTGCCAAGAGGAAACATGGTGGTGGATACAATTATGTCAACATCATGTAGGTTCCGTTGTAGCTCAGCTTCATTTGCCACAACAACTACAATGCTCTCGGGTAAAAACTTCTGTAACAGCTTCTCTCGCTGTTCGATCAGTGCCCGGTCTTCAATAAACAACGTCACCAGCACTTTGAACATATCCGGTATCCTCCGTTCAGGCGTATTACTTTCTCGGAAACTAGCGACCGAGTATGCTTGCCGAGGAAAATGAAGGGATTTCACAGTAGAACCAACCTTATACCACCGTGTAAAATGACTCGTCAAATTCCGGTTGACCCTTGTAGCGTCCCATGAAAAAGCCGGGCAAGATGTCAATCTGAGCGAATATTGACCCGTCGACTTTAATGCCTGCTTCAGTAAGCGCATTGACGATATCCATCGGTTTGGGCGGACAGCCTTTCACAGCAAGCATCTTCTGAATATTAGGGTGGTTTTTATTGGCTTTGTACATGCACTTGCCCACAAGGATGGTGGCACTCATACCCGGTGCAGGCTCCATAATTTTACCCGTCAACACTTCTACGTTATTCCAGGGTTCACCTTTCCAGGCGGATCTGATGGAAGCCAAAATCACACCGTTTAGCGCTGAACAGTAGGTACACATTGAGCTATCAAATTTGCGGTAGAAAAGTCCTGAGATTCCTTGCTTGGCCAAAGGAACCGGCATCTCCCCGTTTTCAGTGCTGCTGTACTCAAAATCACACTCGTGAAATGATTCCACATCTTCAATCGTTTCCCCCACCACCACAATGTCTGACAGATCAAGAGGGCGCATCCGTTTCTTTGCCGCCATGACAAGATGCGGCACATTTGCCGGACTGTGCCCGAGCACCATGGCACCGACCATGTCGGCGGACAGGATATCAGCAGACGCTACCAGCACGTTGCTCCGCTTCATCCTGCCGTCAAAAGCCGGACCACGTGCCAGCGTGTAGATACCATCAATCAGTGTCAGCATAGGTGGCATTTTGTCGGCCAGCTTTGACACGTAAAAATCAAGATTTTTTTCAGGGGTTGAACTGTGGCAATTCTTTCGCGACTGGACGTCAATGGTTCCTTTCAAATTTTTGATGCCAAGGCTGACTACAGTCTGATTGTGGGATTTCATAGCCGGAATATTAATCACAAAGTCGCTCTCTAGGATGTCTTGATTAAACTTTAATGAAACACCGTCGCCTAGGTCAACCTTTTCAAAGGTCCGCTCCATCACATTAATATACTTTACCCCGTAGCGCTGGCCTAGTGTTTCATAACCTAGTCTTTTAAAAGCATCGACCTGTGTCTCCCTGTCTCTTTGCCCGGCAACCGTCCCCTCTCCAATCGTAATATCTTCAATGCCATATTCTTTTAAAAGCACGACAATATCCTCAATCACACGCGAGGTTGTGATTACCCCCCACTTTGGGAAAACACAAGACTTTGACCAAAAGACAATATTCGGTTTAATAAATACGCGGGCTCCCGACGGGAGGTGGTCGAGTCCCCGGCAATCTGTAACAGCCTTCTTAACTGATTGATAAGGTTTTTCATATCGTGTAATCGAAACCAGCTTTTTCTGCACGGCAGTTTCCTCCCTGTTCATAGCAATTTTTTTAAAACTATATACCCGACAGGTTGAGCAACGTTGTATTGCAGCTATACCACAGCAATTACCTGTCCTGTGGTATAACTCGCTTGACCGGGAAGTAAAGTATTCGAACACTGCGTTTAGGAGTTTAACGTTGAGATATATCCATCCTCTGCGGGCAAACCATCTCTGTTCATGAAATTTTAGCTATTTGCCCTTCCAGATCGGTGCGCGTTTCTCTAGGAACGCCATGACTCCTTCTCTAAAATCTTCCGTGTCTTTCAGATATTCTATCGCTTCAAGCTCCAGTCTGAGACCGGTAGCCAAATCCACCCCTATACCTTTATCCATAACTGATTTAATCCGCTTAATAGCCAACGGCGCCTTGGCGGCAATCTTTTCAGCCAGATCCAAAACCGTTTCTTCCAGTTTTTCTAGGGGTACCGCTTGGTCTGCTAAACCTATTCTCTCAGCCTCTTTGCCCGAAATATGTTCCCCAGTGAAGATCAACCGTTTCGCCATCGACAACCCTATTCTTCGTGGCAGTCGCTGGGTACCGCCCCACCCTGGAAGAAACCCGCGTTCTATTTCAGGTTGGCCGAAAACGGCGACTTCCGCGGCATAGATAAAATCGCAGGCTTGTGCAAGTTCACATCCGCCGCCAAGAGCAACACCTTTAACCATAGCTATGATTGGTTTGTTATAGGTAGCGACATAATCAGGCAAAGTCACGTTGTGAGGAAATTTTTTGCCTGCCTCGGACAGATCCCAACCGGCAGAAAAAGCATGTCTGACCTCTTCTTTACCATCTTTGAGCCTGACAAGTGACGCGCCAGTTAAGACAATTACCCGAATAGCGTTGTCTTCTTTTGCCTCCTCAAGAGCATCCTTAATTGCGTCCTGCAGCTCTCTGCTCAAGGCATTGAATTTTTCCGGTCGGTTCATAGTCAACTTCAGTACATGTCCAATCTTTTCGGTCAACACCATTTCTAAACTCATTTTTCAATCCTCCTCTTTTTTTCGCAGTACTTTCTCGGAAACTCGCAATCGAGCATCACACCTCTTTTCGGCCTAGTTGCTTTAATTTTTCTCTAGGCACTTTACTGCTGCAATACTAGCATTTTTTCATCATCTGAGCAGCGATCACCATGCGTTGGATTTCAGAAGTGCCTTCGTAGATGCGGGTAATTCGCGCGTCCCGGTAAACCCTTTCAATAGGCATTTCCTTCATATACCCCATACCACCGTGTATCTGCACCGCTTTGTCGGCCACGCGGTTATAAACTTCACTGGCGAACAGCTTGGTCATGGCAGCGTCTTTGATAATATTCATGCCCTGGTCCACTTTCCATGCTGTCTGGTAAGTCAAGGCCCTAGCCGCCTGAGTCTCCATTTCCATATCTGCCAGCATCCACTGAATAGCCTGGTTCTCGATAATAGGTTTACCAAACTGTACTCTTTTGCCTGAATAATCAAGCGAGTGCTCAATCAGACGGAGGCAGGCGCCCACGCACCTTGAGGCCAGCCCGGCCCTCCCGTTGGCAAGGATTCTGAGTGCAGTGATGAAACCCTCATTTTCTTTGCCCAGAAGGTTCTCCTCGGGGACTTCGCAATCATCGAAAATAATCTCCGAAGTGTGACAGCCCCTCAAGCCCATTTTCTTCTCCACTGTCCCAACACGGAAACCTGGGAAGGTATTTTCAATCAAGAACGCCGAGATCCCTCGCGCGCCGCGGGAAGGGTCTGTTACTGCCATCGCAGTAATTACGTTCGCTTCTGGACCGTTTGTGATAAAATGCTTGGCTCCATTTAGCAGCCAGCGATCACCCTTCTTCACAGCAGTTGTTTTAAGGTTTGAAGCGTCAGAACCGGCATCAGGTTCCGTTAGGGCAAAAGCACCGATCTTTTTGCCTTCAGCCATGTCAGGCAGGTATTTTGCTTTTAGGTAGTGCGAACCAACCATTACGATACCGGAAGTCCCTATGCCCGCATGTGCGCCATGATAGCCTGAAAAGCCAGCGCTACCGCGGCCCATTTCTTCACCTACTATGCACTTACCAACCATGCTAAGACCAAGTCCGCCATATTCATCAGGGATGCTGATCCCAAACAGCCCTACCTTTCGTGCAGCTTCAATCAGTTCATCAGGTATACAATCCCCGTCCTCAATAAGGGTTTCCCTGGGGTACACTTCCTTTTCAACAAATTCCCTTACAGTAAGTTGAATCATCCTAAGTTCGTCTGAAATTAAAAAGTCCATAATTACGCCCCTTCCACATTCTTCATCTGCTATACTTAAACACTGCTAATTGCCATCATGCTCAAGCATAAGAAACCACATGCTAAACCAATTCAAGAATTATTGCCATTCCCTGACCTCCACCGACACATAATGTTGCCATACCAAATTGTTCCTTTCTGCGCATCATTTCAAACAGCAGCGTCGTCATTAAGCGAGCCCCTGTGGCGCCTAGCGGATGGCCAAGGGCAATAGCGCCGCCGTTAACATTCACAATTGCCGGATCTAAACCTGCCAGCCTTATAACGGCAAGCGCCTGGGAAGCAAAGGCTTCGTTAAGCTCGATCAGTCCAATGTCAGAAAGGGCCAAACCGGTCCTTTCCAAGAGGATCTTAATGGCAGAAACAGGTCCCACTCCCATAACCTCTGGAGATACACCGGCCACGGACCAGTCAACAATACGGACAAGTGGCTTCAGGCCTAAAGACATAGCCTTTTGTGCCGACATCAAAAGCATTGCCGCCCCGCCGTCATTTCGCCCGCAGGCGTTTCCGGCCGTCACAGACCCATCTTTTCGGAAAGCAGGAGCAAGCTTTTTCAGTTGTTCAATTGTGGTGTCCGGACGCGGATGCTCGTCCGTATTTAATATCAAAGTCTCTTTCTTTTCCCTGACTTTGACAGTAACAATTTCTTCATTAAATTTTCCGTCAGCTATGGCTACAGCTGCCCTGCGTTGGCTTTCCAGGGCGAAAGCATCCTGATCCTCTCTACTTACGTTATACATCACAGCCACATTCTCTGCGGTCGCGCCCATTCCCAAGTCGTCACCGTAAATTTCTGAGGGTTGCTGTCCGTTTTCAAAATTTGAGTCGACCAGTACGGGTTTGCCCTCGCCAAACCTAGCATTGCGCAAGTAAATAGGAGTCCTGCTCAGGTTTTCTACGCCACCTGCTATTACCACATCGGCATGATTAAAAACTATCTGTAGCGCTCCGCACGCTACGGCCTGCATTGATGAAGCGCATAACCTGTTCACAGTGTAAGCAGGTACATTCTCGGGAACACCGGCGCGAAGAGCAGCTACCCTCGAAACGTTTGAGGATTCTGTAGACTGGCGCACCTCTCCCAGAATAACCTCGTCAACCAAATCAGCGGTAATACCTGCCCTTTGTATCACTTCTTTTATGACAATGCTTCCAAGAGTCCCGGAATTGACAGTCCTCAGAGAACCGCCAAATCGCCCTATCGCGGTTCTAGCAGCACTCACTATCACGACATCATGTTTCATCCTCTAACTTCCTCCCTCCACCCGGGCATCATTCAGTTAAAATTAAGCGTAGACTACAATGAATTATCTATTACCTCAAGGAAAGCTTCAACCTGCGCCTTGATTCTGCTGTCAGACCAATCTCGATGAAACCCGGCGCTACCAACCTTGCCGCGCACATGGTGCTGAAATTCTCCGGCCACTCCGAATTAAGGTCAAAACTATGGAGCAACTCCGGAGGGATGCCCGCCATGCACCATGCCAACGCGCCGTCGGTATCTCTTCTCTTCCGCGCCCGCAAATAAAACTGCTCGAACAGAGCGAATCTGTCGATCTAGGCTGGATGCAGCGCCGCAAAATGCGGGTATGCGTCCAGCCTGAAACAGATTTAATGAAATTTGGCGATGACTCTACCTGTCGTACGTGTAAAATCCTTTGCTGGCTTTCTGTCCCCATTCGCCCTTGACATATTTCTCTACTATCGTAGGTGAGGGTTTTTTGGCCGGATCCATTGTCTCCATGTAACGCTCCATCCCCACATGGTAACTAAGGTCGATCCCGGTCAGATCCAACAGGCGGAAAGGCCCTATAGGGTGGCCAAGCGCATTGACCACGGCACTATCGATATCCTCAATGGAAGCTACGCCGGTTTCATACAGGAAGAGCGCCTCTTCAGCGATGACCTTGAGAATACGGTTCACCAGGAAGCCGTAGACCTCTTTGTGCAAAAGCACAGGCACTTTCTGCAGCCTTCTGGAGAGTTCCATCGTGATTTCCGCCGTCTCATCCGAAGTATGGGGCCCTTTTACCACCTCAACGCACTTCATAACCAGCGCCGGGTTAAAGAAGTGCATGTTGCACACTTTAGCGGGGCGGTTGGTGGCGTCGGCAATCTTGGAGCTAACAATGTAGGAACTGTTAGTCGCCAATATAGTGTGTGGCTGGCAGAGTTCGTCCAGCTTTTTAAACAGTTCCCTTTTGGTATTGATTTTCTCAGTCGCAGCTTCGATAACGAAGTCGGCATCCCTTACAGCTTCCTCAAGATCCGTGGTAAAACTGATGTTTGCTTTGGCACGGTCGGCCTGCTCCTGGGTCAGCTTGCCTTTGGCCACCCTGCCCGGCAGGTATTGCTCCACAAAACTGCTCGCCTTGTTAAGTTGCTCCCGGCTGATATCGGTGCACACCGTCAAGTAGCCGGAAAGTGCGCACTGCAGGGAAATCTGGTGGCCCATGTTCCCGGCGCCAATGACACATAATTTCTTTACATCATCAATTTTCATTTATCCCGCCTCCTAAACTTGATTCCACTGCAAAAACATAGATTACAATTCGCGATTTGTTCATTTCCATTTTCATGGGATTCTTAAGAGCCGATTTGTGTGAAATGAAAGTTGTATTTCCTTAGCAAACCTCCTAACCTTTGCTTGATGTATTCGAGGGTTTTCAGCGTAAAATCTTAGTAACATTGTTAATTATCAAAACATTACGTTAAAGAGTTTAACTTTTTTGTATTAATTGAAAACAGAGCAAAAATACTGATTTATGAAAGAAGGTGAAATATTTGCCTAAGTAGAAAATATATTAGCACTGTTGTGGTTGACCAAAAAGGTACTTTTTGATTTATGTTTCAGATACATGCAATAATCATGCCGCTTTGCCTGCAGCGCATATTTTTTTGTTTTGAATTTTAGCATACCACTAGTCCTGGGAAATTCTTAACTGCAGGCAATTTTAACAGGGAAGGGTGATACGAAGAAATGACCACTAACAGGCCTTGGCTAAAAAACTACACAATCAGGTACAACCTCGATTATCCATTAGTTTCACTTTATGAGTATCTGGAACAAAACATTAAAAATTCGGATGCTACCGCTCTTATATTTTTGGGCAAAGAAATCACCTACCGTAAGCTGCTCGAAAATATTAACAAGATTGCTACGGCAATTGCTGACCGCGGCATAAAAAAAGGCGAGCGTATCGCTTTAATGATGCCGAACTGCCCAGAATTTGTCTATACTTACTACGCAGCCATGCGGCTTGGCGTTGTTGTAACCCAGGTCAACCCGCTGTATACGCCCCGCGAACTGGAATTCCTTATTAAGGACTCCGAATCCAAGCTGTTGTTCGGCGTAGATGCGGTGCACCCGACCATCAGGCAGGCTAAGGACAGGGGAGCCCTGCAGGAAATAATTATCTCCCGTCTCAAAGGAACTGAAGTTGATGGTGAAATTACCTGGTACCATGATTTGCTGGAAAAATACGAACCGTCCCCTCCCGCTGTGCAGATTTCCCCAAAGGAAGATGTCGCCGTCTTCCAGTACACAGGCGGCACTACAGGCTTCCCCAAAGGCGCAATGCTTACCCATTTCAACCTGGTGGCCAACTGCACACAAGTTAAGGAACATCTCAGCCAGTGGCGGGAAAAAAACAGTGACAAACAGGTTTACAGCATCGGCGTGCTACCCTTCTTCCATTCTTACGGCATGACCTGCAGTCTAAACACCGGCCTTAGCGCAAACGACACGATTATCGTGCTGCCGCTGTT
>JAGXTL010000119.1 GCA_018333635.1 Dethiobacter sp. | reverse complement strand
CTTCGCGTTTTTCGCTGCTCCTGTTGGGCTCGTTTCACCCTTTTTATGCGATTGCCCTGAAAAACTCGGCAGTGCTATTGCACTGCCGACAACGTTATGCTATCATAATACGTGTGGATTTTGATGGCAGAAAGAGGTGAACACCAATGAAAGAAAAGATTCATCCTAAATATGAAAAAGCTACTGTTTCTTGCGCTTGTGGAACTTCTTTTGAGACCGGTTCCACAAGAAAAGAACTGAAGGTGGATATTTGCTCCAAGTGTCATCCATTTTTTACAGGCAAACAGAAGTTTATTGACACCGGCGGACGGGTGGAACGCTTTAAGCGCAAGTATGGCATGTAATAAATGCGTATAGTTTCCTGCGCAATAAGTAAAGGCAGCGTCTGACGCTGCTCTTTTTTTAACATTGGAAAGAAATTATACCGTTCAGCGAAGCTGCGATCCTATGCGTGGGGGTTTGTAATGGGGTGTGTCCCTTTACTTTTGCGGGGTGCTCAGGGCCCGCAGGCCCGCCGTAGGGGCGGCATCCCTTTCGGGCGGGTTTGAAACCCGCCCCTACTAATGGATAAGACGCGTCAACTGATAGAAAACACAGCTACTCGCTAGCATGGAGGGAAAAACATGTCTGCATCGTCTAAAGTGGGAGGGCAGGCGGTCATTGAAGGTGTGATGATGCGCCATATGAACCGCATGGCTATTGCGGTGCGCAAGCCGGATCGGGAAATTTTCATCCATCAGGAGACACTTTTTCCCGCAGGGCAGAAATATCCACTGCTAAAACTACCGATTTTGCGCGGGGTAGTAGCTTTTGTGGAGGCTCTGATTATAGGTGCGCGTTCTTTAACGATTTCCGCTAATCAAGCGCTGCCCGAGGAAGAAGAAGAGCTGACCGGCTGGCAGATGACGCTTACCATTCTGGCGTCTTTGGCGCTCGGCATTTCCCTGTTCTTTTTTTTGCCCACGGTGCTTGTGCGGCTGCTGGCCGGCAATGTTACTGCCCAGCCACTCTTGTTGAACCTGTTGGAAGGTGGTGTGCGGATTACCATTTTCCTGAGTTATATTATGATTATTTCGCGCTTCGGAGATATCCGGCGTGTTTTTCAGTACCACGGTGCCGAACATAAAGTTATTTCCTGTTATGAGGCGGGAGAAGAACTGACGGTGGACAATGCGCGCAAATTTTCCTCTCTGCACAGCCGTTGCGGCACCAGCTTTATGCTGCTAGTAATGGCCGTAAGTATTCTGCTCTTCTCGTTTTTTGGCTGGCCGGGAATAGTGGAGCGTTTGATTTTGCGCTTGTCGCTACTGCCCTTGGTTGCCGGAATTTCTTATGAAATCATTCAGTTGGCCGGACGCTACCGTTTTTTTTGTTACCTGACCGCCCCGGGGTTATGGCTGCAGCGTCTTACCACCAGCGAGCCGGATGACCGCCAGCTGGAGGTAGCGGTACGTGCGCTCCAGACAGTTTTGCGGCAGGAAGTTGAGGTGTGATGTTATGTTTGAAAAGTTACAGGCAATCGAAGACCGTTACCAGGAGTTGGAGCAGTCCATTAGCGACCCGGGGATAATCTCCCGTCAGAGCGAATGGCGCAAGCTTACGAAAGAGCATTCTCGCATCAGTGAGATTGTTGCCGCATATCGTCAGTATAAAGTGGTCGAACAGGAGTTGCGCGAAGCAAAGGAAATGTTGCGTGAAGGCGCGGAGGAAGAAATGAGCCGTTTCCTGAAAGAGGAAGTGGAGGAAAACTCTGCAAAGAAAGAGCTGCTCGCGCAAAAGCTAAGAGTACTGTTGCTGCCCCGGGATCCCAACGATGAAAAAAATGTCATTGTGGAAGTGCGGGCCGGGACAGGCGGTGAAGAAGCGGCGTTATTTGCCGGGGATCTTTTGCGGATGTATACGCGCTATGCCGAGCGTCAGGGCTGGAAAACGGAAATTCTAAACACCAGTTCCACTGATATCGGCGGCTTCAAGGAAGTCGTATTTGCCATCGAGGGAAGCGGTGCCTACAGCCGTCTCAAATATGAAAGCGGCGTCCACCGTGTACAGCGGGTGCCGGCCACCGAATCCGGCGGGCGCATTCATACCTCGGCTGCCACCGTAGCCGTTTTGCCGGAAGCTGAGGAAGTGGAAGTTGAAATTAGTGCAAATGAAGTGCGAATTGATGTATTCTGCTCCTCGGGACCCGGAGGGCAGAGTGTAAATACTACACAATCAGCAGTCAGGATTACTCATTTGCCTTCCGGCATTGTCGTCTCCTGCCAGGATGAAAAGTCTCAGCACAAAAATAAAGATAAAGCAATGCGAGTTCTGCGTGCGCGTCTTTTTGAAAAAGCACAGGAAGAACAGGCGGCGGAAACTGCACAGGCGAGGAAGTCCCAGGTGGGCAGCGGTGATCGCAGTGAAAGAATCCGCACCTACAACTATCCCCAGGGCAGAGTTTCTGACCATCGCATCGGCATGACGCTCTACAAACTGGAATATTTTCTGGATGGCGATATTAACGAGATGATAGACGCTCTTAACACCAGTGCGCAGGCGGAACTGCTCAAGAAGGTGGATGCATGAGCAGCACAATTAAAGAAGCCCTGCGCAGGGCTTCTTTTTGCTTGAAGCAAGCCGGTTGTGTAAACCCCAGCGGCGAGGCCGAGGTGCTGTTAACTGCCAGTTTGGGAGTAACGCGAGCTTGGCTCTACGCCCATGGCGAGGAAAAGCCTGAAGCAGCGGAGTTGAAGCATTATTTCGCCTTGGTGGCAAGGCGAGCCGCCGGCGAACCGTATGCTTATTTAGCAGGCGAAAAAGAATTTATGAGTTTATCGTTTCTTGTGACACCGGCTGTGTTAATCCCACGTCCGGAAACGGAGCTTTTGGTGGAAGCGGCAGTGCGTGAATTAAAAGGCAGAGAAAACTTGCGCATTCTTGACGTGGGGACCGGCAGCGGAGCAGTGGCTGTAAGTATCGCAGTGCTATTGCCAAAGTCAGAAGTGGTGGCCGTCGACATTTCTCCTGCTGCTTTGAATGTTGCGATGCAAAATGCCGCTCGCCACAACGTAACTGATAGGGTGCGTTTCCTGGCAGGAGATTTGTATGCGCCGGTGAGCAGGGAAAGTTTTGACGCGGTAGTTAGTAATCCGCCTTATATTTCTTTAACAGAGATTGAAACGCTAGAGCGTGATGTCAAAGACTATGAGCCTCGGTTGGCTTTAAACGGCGGTTCTGACGGGCTTGATTTTTACCGGCGCCTGACGGCTGAATTAGCTGTGCTGGCCGTCCCTCCCGCTTTACTGCTCTTTGAGGTCGGCTGCAGGCAGTCTGAGGCTGTAACTGAGCTCTGCTCTGCCGCCGGCTATAAAAACATTAGCCTGCTTAACGATTTGGCCGGTATCCCCCGTATTGTCCTGGCTAAGCAAACAGTGACGGTTTAACTTTTATTTGCCGCTTCATTTTAGTGCTTGTCCGGTGGAGGTGATGGTTAGCTGGCCATGCTTGACTCCTTTTACACCCACAAGACGATCTGCCACCTCCCGTACTTTGCCGGCCGGTCCTTTAATTACCAGCACTTCCAGGCAGTTGTGGTGATCCAAGTGGACGTGGGTGGTTGTGAGAAACAGCTCATGGCAGTTATGCTGCAGCTCAGTGAGCAGATGACTAAGTCCTCGCACATGGTGGTCATAAACCAGTGTGATAGTTCCTGCCACTTCCTGGTTTTCATCTTCCCACTCCATTTCCACCAGCCGGTTGCGAATCAGATCGCGCACTGCCTCGGAACGATTAGCGTAGCCGCGGGCGACAATTTTTTTGTCAAACATTTTCAGTAACTGCTCATTCATTGAAACGCCAAAACGAACCAGTTCTGTCACCGGTTAGCCCCCCTCTTAACAATCTGCATCACTAGTTTCTCCGAAAAGCAAGCAAAATCCTTTAGCAGTCCTTGATTTCCCGCACGCCAATAAAAGGGCGTGTTTTTTTTGCAGTCTTGCCCGGCTGCTTTTCTTTGCGAGTGATGCAGTCTAGCCAAGCTGCTCTGTTCGCAGCAATCTCCTCTCCCTCTGGGAGAGGGTTAGGGTGAGGGAGGAAATTATTTAGTTTCAGGTTTAGAGCATGTAAATTTTGGCAATAATAGGGATTAGGAAGATGAGGGGGGAAAATGATGCAGCTTAAAAAGGTTAATCTTAGTGGCGTCAACACACACAAATTGCCTGTTCTTTCTGCTGCGCGGATAAAAGAACTGTTTGGCAAAAAGGCAGAGGGAGACAAGGATGTGCGGCAGGAGCTAATTAATGGCAATCTGCGTCTCGTTCTCAGCATTCTCCAGCGTTTCAAAAACCGCGGTGAAAATCTGGATGATCTTTTTCAGGTGGGCTGCATCGGTTTGATAAAAGCTGTTGACAATTTTTCGCTGGAGCATAATGTCAACTTCTCAACCTATGCGGTACCAATGATCATCGGAGAAATTAGGCGCTATCTGCGTGATAATAATGCGCTGCGTGTTAGCAGGTCGCTAAAAATGCTGGCTCAAAAAGCGCAACAGATAAGGGAAAAGTTAACCGGCAAGCTGCTGCGCGAGCCCACAATTAATGAGATTGCCCAAGAATTAGGCGTCACACCTGAAGAAGTGGTGTTTGCCTATCAAACTTTAAATGAGCCAATTTCACTGTACGACCCGGTGTTCCAGGATGCCAGCGAGCCAATTTATGTATTGGATCTGCTGAGTGATAAGTCATCCGGCACCGAGTCGTGGGTGGAAGAGCTAAGCTTGCGCCAAGCGCTGGCGACTTTAACCAAGAGGGAGCGAAAAATTTTGGAGGACCGGTTCTTTAACGGGAGAACCCAGACAGAGATTGCAGCTGAAATCAGCATTTCTCAGGCACAAGTTTCCCGTATTGAAAAGGGTGCGCTCCGGAAGGTGCGCCGCTGCCTGCAATGGCAAGGAGGCATGGAAAATGCAGAGGCGTAAAGTGTTTACAGTTGTTCTGTCAGGAATGCTGCTGCTCTCAGTTTTAACTTACCAGGCACCAAAAAATCAGGCAACGCCTGAGGACTATCTGCGGCTGCATGTTCGAGCCCACAGTGACGCCCCGTCCGACCAGCTTTTGAAATATCAGGTGCGAGATGCCGTGCTGGCTGTTTTAGCGAGTCATTTGGCGGCGGCAGAGAGTTTGCATACAGCCGGCACAAAGGTCGATCAGTCACTGCCGGAGGTGGTTTTTGCGGCACAGCAGGTAGTAAGGCAGGCCGGCTACGATTATACGGTCAGGGCCTCCCTTGGCGAGGCTGATTTTCCAACACGGCTTTATGGCGGCCAAGTTTACCGGGCAGGACGCTATCAGGCACTGCAGATCTATCTAGGCGAAGGTCTTGGCAAGAACTGGTGGTGTGTACTATTTCCACCACTCTGCTTTGTGGGAGTGGCTTCAGACAAAGCAATGCCTCAGCCGGGGCAGGCGGCTCCTCCGCAGGCGAGATCCCGCATCATTGAATGGTGGCGGCAACTTAGTGTTAATACTGATCAAAGATAATAATTGTGCCCTCAGCCTAGCCCTTAGCCTAGCTCTCAGCCTAGCCCTCACCCTAGCCCTCTCCCAGAGGGAGAGGGGAATTGTTGGAGGGAGAGGGGAATTGCCCTCAGCCTAGCCCTCACCCTAACCCTCTCCCAGAGGGAGAGGGGAGTTGTTGGAGGGAGAGGGGAATTGCCCTCAGCCTAGCCCTCACCCTAACCCTCTCCCAGAGGGAGAGGGGAGTTGTTGGAGGGTAGAGGGGAGTTGTTGGAGGGAGAGGGGAATTGCCCTCAGCCTAGCCCTCACCCTAACCCTCTCCCAGAGGGAGAGGGGAGTTGTTGGAGGGTAGAGGGGAATTGTTGGAG
>JAGXTL010000072.1 GCA_018333635.1 Dethiobacter sp. | reverse complement strand
AGGCTTAAGCGTGAACTGGCCATCGTAACGGAAGAGAGGGAAATTCTAAAAAAGGCAGTGACCATCTTCTCAAAAAAGCCGAAGTAAAATATCGGTTTATCCGGGAACACGCAGGGGAATTTTCTGTTTTTTGGGCTGCGTCCCTAGATGTTCCTCTAAAGAAAGGTTCACAGGCTGCCTTGGCTTAGTAGGGTGCCTGTGAATGTATTAATTTTAACCTGCCTATCCACTTGACTAAGGTGACACAATATGTTGTACTTTATCTATATGAGTTGCGATTCTCAGACGGTTTTGTATGCCCCAAATGCAATCACGACAAACACTGGAAAATCGGCGAGTTGTTGTTTGAGTGTGCAAAATGTGGTCATCAGACTTCCGTAATTGCTGGAACGATATTTCAAGATACCCGAAAACCATTGATGGATTGGTTTATAGGCATATGGTGGCTATCGACCATGAAAACTGGAGCGAGTGCACTCGGTTTACAACAAGTTTTAGGGCTGAAAAGCTATCAAACTTCTTGGACTTGGCTGCACAAAATTCGCAAGGCGTTAGTAAATCCAAATCGAAGCAAATTGTCGGGTTCAGTAGAAATTGACGAAACAATAATCGGCGGTGTAGCCACAGGTAAACGCGGACGTGGTGCAGAAAACAAGGTATATCATTGCGGCAGAGCTTAACGGAAAGAAAATCGGGCGTTGTCGTATGGGTATAATATCAGATGCTTCATCTGATTCAATACATCCGTTTATCATCGAAAACATCGAAACAGATAGTACCCTCATCACGGATGGTTGGCGTGGTTATAATGGAATCGAAAAGAAAGGCTTTTCGCGAAAAATCCACGTTCAAAAGACAAATCATAACCAAGAAGAATTACTGCCTCATATCCATCTGATTGCCTCTCTTCTAAAACGCTGGTTGCTTGGCACACTTCATGGTGCAGTCGAATCTCAACACCTGCAATCGTATCTTGATGAGTATGTTTTTCGTTTTAACAGAAGAAAATCAGCACAGAGAGGGTTATTGTTTTACAGAGTTTTGGAATCAGCTATGCAAACAAAAACTATCACTTACGAGGAGTTGACCGACCACAAGATAGAGTAGTCACCTTAGTCAAATGGATAGGCAGGTAATTATGTTCTCAAGGATTAGCAGGTAAATAGAATTTTAGTAATTTTGTTGACCTTAGTTTGGGGGTGCAATTAGTGAAAGGTATTGACGCGATGGATAATTTTGACAATTTCTTATTTAGCGGTCAAGACTGTGAATATTTGGATGTTGAAACATATCATAGGTTTAAAACTTTAGTTGAAGAATCTTTAATAGGAATTTGCATTATCAAAAATTATAAGCTTGCTTATATGAATCCGAAATTTGCTGAAACTTTCGGATATTGTCAGGACGAAATGATTGATAAAGATATCCTGAAGCTGATTTACCATGAAGATATTGAGAAAGTTAGCAATAATATCAACAGAAAAATAGAAGGTAAGATCAGAAAGATTCAATATGAATTCAGAGGCGTTACTAAAAAAGGCAGCGTTATCCACTTGGAAACATTGGGCAGCAGAGTTAACTTTCATGGGGTGCCTTCTGTTTTAGGCACTTTGGTGAATATTTCAGAGTATAAAAAGGTCAAAGAGCAGTTGAGAATGGCTCACAAGGTTTTTGCTAATACAATTGAGGGAGTAGTAGTGACCGACTCCGAGGGCAATATCGAGTGGGTGAATCCGGCATTTACTGTCATAACCGGATATAATGCCGAGGAGGCTATCGGCAAAAATCCAAGAATATTGAAGTCTAAGCGTCATACCAAAGAATTTTACAAAAACATGTGGGATTCTCTTATAGAGAATGGTCAGTGGCAGGGGGAAATATGGAACAGAAAAAAAGGTGGAGAAACCTACCCGGAGTGGCTCACAATATCTGCCATAAGAGATGATCGTGGCAATGTTGTACAATACGTTTCTATATTTAATGATATTACAGAGAGAATAAAACAAGAAGAGTCTATTAAATATCAAGCTAATCATGATGCCTTGACCGGGCTGCCGAATAGATTTCTCTATAAGGATAGAATGCTGGCAACTATCGCCCACGCTCATAGATATGGAGAAAAATTTGCTGTTATTTTACTGGGGCTTGATCGCTTTAAGCGAGTTAACGATACCCTAGGACATGCTTCAGGAGATAAACTTTTGATAGCTGTTGCCGCTCGGTTATCTGAAGTTCTTCAAGAGGATGATACCGTTGCTCGTTTTAGCGGAGACACCTTTGGCATTATTTTAAAAGAAGTAAAGAATGTAGATAAACTGATGTTTCATGTCAATGAGATATTTGATAAATTAAATACGCCATTTAATATTGACGAGCATACACTTCATATAACTGCAAGTATGGGGATAAGTTTATATCCCTTGGATGGAATTGATTGCGAAGCCTTGATAAAGAATGCGGACACGGCTATGCACCGAGCCAAGGAATTGGGTACAAATAGTTATCAAATTTACACACACAGCATGAACGAGAAGGCTCACAGGTGGCTGTCCATGGAAAATGAGATTCATAAGGCTCTTGAAAGGGATGAGTTTATACTACATTATCAGCCCCAAGTGGATATAAAGACTGGGAGAATAGTAGGAGCTGAAGCGTTAGTCCGTTGGATTCACCCAAAATCAGGCTTTGTGTCGCCGGGAGAGTTCATTCCTCTTGCTGAAGAAACCGGCTTAATAATTCCTTTGGGTGAATGGGTTCTCAATAGGGCTTGCTCTCAAAATAAGGAGTGGCAGGATAAGGGTTTGCCAAAAATCTTGATGAGTGTAAATTTATCAACAGTTCAGTTCAAAAATCATAATTTGATCAGCGGAGTTAAAGAAATTTTAAATGTCACAAAACTATCATCACAATACTTAGAACTGGAGATCACAGAAAGCAACGCCATGCTTGATGCGGACTTTACAAATAAGAAGCTTTGTGAATTGAAGGAAATGGGAATTAGAATAGCCATTGATGACTTTGGCACGGGCTACTCGTCTTTAGCCTACTTAAGTACTTTTCCAATCGACAAAATAAAAATTGATCAGTCTTTTGTGAAAGGAATTCCACAAGAAAAGGAAATGATGGCTATTGTTAAGGCGATAATAGCTATGTCAAAGAGTTTGGATATTAAAACGATAGCAGAGGGGGTAGAAACCAAAGAACAGATAAAATGTCTGGAGGAACTACATTGTAATGAGATACAGGGCTACTTTTACAGTAAGCCTGTGGAGCCGGAGGTTTTTGAAAAACTATTGATGAGCGGATATATAAAAAAATAGAGTAACAGCATGTCTTGTACAGCTGTTTTTTTCACAAACAATATAATACCTAGATTCTACGTCAACAATTTTAAAATGGCCTTAAAATCAGAAAACATCAGGGTTTTAGCTAAATTTAATTTTCACCCAATGGGTGAAAATTAAAACGCATAAACATGTTGATTTATCAGCTT
>JAGXTL010000019.1 GCA_018333635.1 Dethiobacter sp. | reverse complement strand
CCTAGCCCTCACCCTAGCCCTCACCCTAGCCCTCACCCTAGCCCTCACCCTAGCCCTCTCCCAGAGGGAGAGGGGATTTTGTTGGGTATGGAGAGGTGATTTGTTGGGCATGTGGCGAGGGGACTTTGTTGGACGAGAGGGGTTTAGTCGTGCTTAGCGAGGGGGCCTGCTTTTTACCCTCGCCCCCCTTGGGGGGAGAGGGAAAGGGTGAGGGGGGGAAAAGCATGGAAAAAGGAAATGTTCGACAAGCATGTTTTTTGGATGTGGAAACTACCGGGCTTAGTGCCAGAACTGAAGAAGTTGTGGAACTGGCCGTATGTATGTTTGATTTTAAGAGAGACAGCGGCGAAATAATTCAGGTAGTAGATACATATGTAGGGTTGAGAGAGCCGGGGGTGCCTATTTCAGCAGCTGCCGCCCGTGTTCATGGGTTGCGGCTGGAGGATTTGTGCGGCAAGAGACTGGACCATGGACGTGTGGAAAAGATAATTCAGACGGCAGATTTTATTGTGGCGCACAATGCCCGCTTTGACAGGAGCTTTGTCTCGAAGCTGATTCCGTTGAGTGAAAAAAAGCAGTGGCTCTGTTCAATGTCTGGGGTGGATTGGTATGGGAAAGGGTTCTCCTCACGAGGGTTGCAGAATCTTCTTATGAGTCATGGGATTTGCACAAAACGCGCGCATAGAGCTGAAGACGATGTGCGGGCGGCATTGACACTCTTAGGCAAACGTGGTCATGATGGACGCACATACTTTGCTGAACTGTTGCGCTGTATTACTGCAGAGGCAGCAAATATAGCAAGATAGCGGGGGAAAGAATGAAATACGTTAAGTTGGGGAAAACAGAAAGTGTTGTCTCTCAGTTTGTGTTTGGAACTCTTACCATGGGGATATTGCAGCGTAATATTGCTGTGGAAGAAGGGGCGCATTTGATGCGCCAGGCATTGGAGCGAGGAGTAACTTTTTTGGATACGGCTCAGGCGTACGGTACATACAGCCATATCAGAAAAGCGCTGGACGGTCACCATGGACAAACAGTGATTGCCAGCAAATCCGGTAAGCAGGACTATGAAGGCATGGCAGAAGCGGTTGAAGAAGCCCGGCGGGAACTAAACCGGGATGTGATTGATGTTTTTTTGCTGCATGCTGTGCAGCGAGAGGATGATCTTGATAGAAGGCGTCAAGGCGCATGGCAATGTTTGCTGGAGATGAAAGAAAAGGGTTTGGTAAAAGCAGTGGGCCTCTCCACCCATAACCTTAAAATTGTGGAGATAGTAACTGAATGGCCGGAAGTCGATGTGATTCATCCTATCTTTAACAAGCTTAATTTTGGTTTGATCAATGAAGAAAATAAGAATCCCGCAGAAGTGCTCCGTCGGGCTTTTGAAAAAGGGATTGGCCTCTACGGGATGAAGCCATTAGCGGGCGGGCATCTCTATCAGGATGCGGTGAGTGCATTGCGTTTCGCGTTTAATTTTCCTTTTCTTCACGCTGTGGCGGTAGGAATGGTAAAGACCGAGGAGCTAGCTGTTAATTTAAAGATTTATTACGGAAAAGAAGTAGGGAGGACTGAATTGGCCGCCGCTGCTGAAAATAAGCGCATGTATGTAATACCGTTCTGCAAAGGCTGCGGCGATTGTCTGGCTGCTTGTGACCAGGGAGCAATCAGTATGGTGGCAGAAAAAGCAAGTATTGAGCATAGTAGCTGTATTCTCTGCGGCTACTGCCGCAGAGAATGTCCCCACAGCATGATTCGGATAATTTGAAGGAGGAGTTTTTTTGGCTGATTCTGAATTTTATGCCTTAGGCAGGGTTGTAAAAGAGCCATGCAGGAAGCTGGATGTCTTCCCTAAACCTTTAGGGGTGGAGAATGTAGTGCTGAGCAGTGAGGAGGTTACCAGTCTCTGTCCCGTTACAGGGCAGCCGGACTGGGAAACTGTGATTATTGAATATGCACCTAATGAACTGTGTATTGAGAGTAAAAGCCTGAAACTTTATTTATGGAGCTTTCGCAATGAAGGCGTGTTTTGTGAAACACTGGCGGCGCAGATTGCAAGCGATATTGCGTTTGCCTGCAAACCACATTGGTGCAAGGTGACGGTACGGCAAAAGCCGCGTGGCGGGATTAGCATCAGTGCAACCGCCGCTGCAAACCAAGGTGGGCTGCAAAAATGACAGAATTGTAACAAAAAGTTTACAAGAATATAAACTCTTCTTAATATAATGAAACCAGGCAGGAATATGTTCTGCCGTGGCGAAATTTGTAAATATGGAAGGACTGATTCTTGCAGTTATTGGGAATCATATCTTTCAACCAGGGAGTAAGACTCACGACAATCAAAAAGGAGGGCTTGCCGATGAACAAGTTTTTCTATGACGAGGATTTGGCCATGGTGTATAAGATTAGCCCGGTTGTCGCTACGCTTATTGAAAAAGAGGATAAAGCGGTTCCCACGGAGATTTTGGTTCATACGAATGTAAAGGTGACAAACTTTAAACGCGAAAAAATTCGCCGTACTATCTCTGAAATTTATCCCTCCAGCGAGTATGGTTTAGAGTTAGCCAAGAAAGCATTTGAGGACAAAGTACTTGCAAGACTGATTGGCAAGGCTACACCTATTGAACAGGACGAATACGACCGGATTAAAAGGCGTCTGGAGCCTGTCAATCATTCATCTTGTGCAACATAGATTGATTTCTGCTTAAAGATGAGTTATAGTTAAGGAAATAATCTGAGGGCTTGGCTTGCTTTGTCCGAGGAGATTAGTGCGAATCCTAAGTCTGAGGGTTGTTGCCTGAGGAGAAGGGGGAGTTGTTTAATGAGCGAAAAACAAGCTTGCCAGGCAAACCGTAAGGTTTATTCGGCAGGCTTTTTGTTTGTTTAGTTAACGGGGAGGTGGCTTAACTGGAAAAGAGAATTGGTGTGGTCGGAGTTGTGATTGAGGATCGGGAAAATGGTGTAAAAATTGTCAATGATATTCTCTCCAAATATGCTGAAATCATTGTCGGCCGGATGGGAATTCCCTACCGTGAACGCAAAATTGCTGTGATTTCTCTGATCGTCGATGGTACTACAGATGAAATTGGCGCAATGACGGGTCAACTGGGGGCAGTTCCCGGTGTCAATGTTAAGTCAGCACTAACGAAAAAATAAGGAGCAGCTATGCAAAAAGAATATGAAGGTATTATTAATCAGGCAAGGGCGGAGCATAATCTTGGCAGAGAAGGAATTGAAAAACTTTTGAGTTGCGATGGGCAGGCGCTCGATTTTCTCTTTGCCGCCGCAGATCAGGTGCGGAGAACATTTATGGGCGACGCTGTTCATCTGCGCGGCTTAATTGAATTTTCCAATTACTGCGAGAGCAACTGTGCATACTGTGGTTTGCGGGAAAGCCATAAAACTTTGCCCCGTTATCGGCTGGATGCTGCTGAAATATTGGCTATTGCCGGTGCTGCTGTGCCGCTTGGCTATAAAACTGTGGTCTTGCAGTCAGGTGAGGATTCATACTACAGCGCAGAGATGATTGCCGAAATCACTTGCCGACTGAAGGAAGAATTGAGTTTGGCTGTTACGCTCAGCTTGGGCGAAAGAGCAGAGGAAGATTACCGCTTGTGGCGCGATGCCGGTGCAGACCGTTATTTGCTTAAACATGAAACGGCGGATGCAGAACTTTACAGCTCGCTGCACCCCGATATGGCTTGGGAAAACAGGAAGAAATGCCTTTATACTCTTCGTGAGCTGGGTTATCAGGTAGGCTCAGGCTGCATGGTAGGCTTGCCGGGGCAGACTTTGACCTCGTTAGCAGCAGATTTGCTCTTTTTAAAAGAGCTGGATGTGGAAATGGCCGGGATCGGTCCGTTTATTCCCAACCCAAACACACCTTTGGCCAAAGCGCAGCGCGGGACTGTTGAATTGACACTAAAAATGATTGCAATTGCCCGCTTGCTTATGCCCCAGACCCATTTGCCGGCCACGACCGCCCTTGGCAGCGTCGATAGCAAAGGAAGACAAAAGGCTTTAGTTGCCGGGGCAAATGTGGTGATGCCTAACATTACGCCAAACAAGTATCGCCGTCTCTATGAGATATATCCCAATAAAATTTGTCTGGATGATAATCCGGCCCACTGCCGTAACTGCATCGGCGGGATTATCAGCTCTTTGGGCAGGACTGTGGCGGAAGGTGCCGGCCATAGTCCAAAGGAACAATTTACGCTTGGTTTGGGCTGAGGCAAAGTTCAGAGCAGAATGGAAGGTGAGATAATGCAAAATACGCCGCAGGGAAGTCGGTTGCATATTGCCATCTTTGGCCGCAGAAACGCGGGGAAGTCAAGCCTGATCAATGCGCTGACCAACCAAGATATTGCCTTGGTGTCTGCGATCCCAGGTACTACCACCGACCCGGTTTACAAGGCAATGGAGATTTTGCCGATAGGTCCGGTGGTGCTGATTGATACGGCGGGAATTGATGATCAAGGCGAGCTGGGGGCGCTGCGCGTGAAAAAGGCGCACGCAGTTCTAAAAAAGGCAGACTTGGTTCTTTTAGTTATGGATGCCGGCAATCAGGTTTCGCAGCATGAAGAAAGGATAGCTGGGCTTTGCCGTGAAAAGGGAGTGCCGGTGGTAGGGGTATTAAATAAGTCGGATATGAACATAGCGGTCGAAGAACAAGTAAAACAATACCATGAAAAACTCGGCCTAACGTCGGTAGCAGTCAGTGCCGTCACCGGTGCCGGCTTGTTGGAGTTGAAACTTGCCATTATAGCTGCTGCCCCGGTTGCTTGGGATGAGAGAACGATTGTGGGGGATTTGCTGCAACCGGGTGATTTAGTCGTTTTAGTCGTCCCGATTGACTCGGCTGCGCCAAAGGGACGCCTGATTCTTCCGCAGGTGCAGACGATTCGCGACATTCTCGATCATCATGCGTTTTCCCTCGTGGTCAAAGAAGGGGAATTAAAAGAAGCCATTGGCCAGTTTGCCAAGAAAGCAAAAATTGTGATCACCGACTCACAGGCATTTTTAAGTGCGGCAGCAGATACTCCTTCTACTGTGCTTTTGACATCCTTCTCAATTTTGTTTGCCCGTTACAAAGGAGATTTGGCAGCTTTGGTCAGGGGTGCAAAAGCAATGGCTAGTCTGCGGCCCGGGGATAAAGTGCTGTTGGCGGAAGCGTGTACTCATCATCGCGTGGAGGGAGATATTGGTCGGGTGAAAATTCCAGCTATGTTACGCCAGGCGGTGGGAGGAGAACTGGAGTTTTCTTGGTCTAGCGGACATGGTTTTCCGGAAAACCTTGCAGAATACAAACTGGTAATCCACTGCGGAGGCTGCATGATCAACCGCCGGGAAATGCTGGCAAGAATTGCTCAGGCGCAGGAGGCTGGCGTGCCAATTGTTAATTACGGAGTTGCCATCGCACAGCTAAAGGGCATTTTGACGCGAGCTCTTTCTCCTTTTCCCGAACTGGGGCAACTGTTGGCGGAAAAGAATGACAGGAAAGGATTGATTAGTCATGGGAGATAACTTGGCCGCCAGTCGGCACAGTCAATGGTGGCCGGTTGATTTTATTAAAGAGGAGCTCATCGAGGATCTGCTGGAACAGGGGAAGACGGCTTCGGGCAATATGGTGCGTGCGATTATAGCTGCGGCACGTCAGGCTAAAGGACTCACTATGGCTGAAGCAGCCGTTTTGCTGCAGGTAACCGATAAGCTGCTTTTAACGGAGATATTTGAGGCTGCAAAAGAGGTAAAGCTGAAGATTTACGGCAAAAGGCTGGTGCTATTTGCGCCATTGTATGTAAGCGACTACTGCGTTAATAATTGTGCTTACTGCGGCTATAAACGTGAAAACTGTTTTCAGCGCCGTAAGCTGACGAAGGCTCAACTGGTGGAAGAAGTAAGGATACTAGAGAGTCTGGGGCATAAGCGGGTCGCGCTGGAGGCAGGGGAACATCCAGCAGAATGTCCTCTTGACTATATTCTGGAAAGCATTCGCACTATTTACAGTATAAAGTTCAAAAACGGCAGTATTCGCCGCGTTAATGTAAACATTGCCGCCACCACAGTGGAAGACTACAAGCGCTTAAAAAGCGCCGGCATTGGCACTTATATCCTCTTTCAGGAAACGTATCATCGAAAAACGTATGAACTTATGCATCCTTCCGGTCCCAAGGCTGATTATGACTGGCATACTACTGCTCATCACAGGGCGATGCAAGCCGGGATTGATGACGTCGGTTTTGGGGTTCTTTTAGGGCTTTATGACTATAAATTTGAAGTGCTGGCTATGTTGCAGCATGCCCTAAACCTTGAGGAGCGTTTTGGGGTCGGTCCGCATACCATTTCTGTGCCGCGTCTGCGTCCGGCCTTGGGAATGGGTTTGGAACAGTTTCCTTATCTGGTCTCTGATGCTGACTTTGCCAAACTGACCGCTATCATTCGTTTGGCTGTTCCCTACACCGGTTTAATCCTTTCCACCAGAGAGAAGCCGGCGCTGCGGGAGAAGCTGCTCGACTATGGGGTCTCGCAGATTTCCGCCGGCAGCTGTACCGGCGTGGGAGGGTATAAACGTGAAGATAGCCGCAGCACAGTGGAAGATGATGCCAAAGCGCAATTCTCTGTTGATGACCACAGAAGTCCCGATGAAGTGGTACGCAGCGTCTGTCAGTCCGGCTATCTCCCTAGCTACTGTACCGCCTGTTATCGTCAAGGGCGTACCGGTGATCGCTTCATGTCCCTGGCAAAAAACGGCCAAATCCAGAATGTTTGCCAACCCAATGCTTTAATAACTTTTAAGGAATACTTGCTGGACTACGCCTCGCAGGAAACAAGGCTGGTTGGTGAGGAAACAATCAGTCGTCAGCTGGAGGAAATCGAAAACGAAAAAGTACGTTCCGTCACACGCGAACGCCTGCAGCGAATCGAAGAAGGTGAGCGGGATCTTTATCTCTAAAGGAGAAAGCTATTGCTTTACAACGCAGTCTTAAGATTGTTAAAAATGTATGGTGGCGCCGATAGCGGGTAGTTGCCTGATGTTGTCCGTTTTCGCTGACAACTTTGTCTGTTTTTTGGACAGCCTTCATGCTATAATGAGCATATAGCTTGTTGGGAAAGGGTGAAAGCGGTGCCCATAGTAAAGACAGAGTCTGAGCTTTGCAAACGATGTTACGCATGTTTGCGTAACTGCCCTGTAAAGGCAATTAGAGTAAAAGATGGGCAGGTTAGTGTTACTGAATCTATTTGCATAACCTGCGGCACTTGTAAAAATGTGTGTTCTCAGGGAGCTAAGCTGGTTCGCAACGATGTAGCCGGTGTTAAGCAGCTGCTGTTACGCAAAAGCATGGGGGTAGCGCTTTTGGCTCCTTCTTTTGTAGCTGCGTTCGAAGCACCCCCTGAACAGGTAGTCGGCGCTATAAAAGCTGTTGGTTTTGACAAAGTGTGCGAGGTAGCCTACGGCGCTGAGCTGGTGGCTCGCGAATACAGCCGGCTTTATGCAAACAAGCGGCCTGCTGCTCCGCTGATAACTTCCCCTTGTCCTGCCATCATCAACCTTGTTGAGAAATACTACCCACGCCTAATTGCTCAGCTTATCCCTGTCGTCTCTCCCATGATTGCCTCCGCCCGGGTAGCAAGAAAACTTTATGGCGAACAGACCGGAATCGTCTTTATCGGACCTTGTGTCGCCAAGAAAAGCGAAGTCGACCATCTGTCCGTAGCAGGCGAAGTGGATTTCGTTTTGACATTTTCCGAACTGAAAGAATTATTTGCAGAAAACGGCATTGCGCTTGCGTCAGTTCAACCGGCTAGCTTTGACGGGCCTAGCGCCACCCTGGGCGGCGTCTTTCCGCTGTCCGGTGGACTTTTAAAAGCCGCCAGATTGCAAAATGATATTTTGGATCAGAGTAATGTGGTCGTAGAAGGCTTGCGAGAAGTTATGGAAACACTTGATGCTATTGAGGCAAAGCAGTTTTCTTCCGCGCTGGTTGATATTTTGTTCTGCCGCGGGTGCATTGACGGACCTGATCTTTGTGATGCGCGCAGTTCGAATCTGCGCAGGAAAAAGGTGGCAAACTATGTGCACCAACGTGCCAATTTTGTTTCGCCCGCGCCGGCCGTCTTCGTGGACCTTGCCCGCAAGTTTACTGCTCAGGCTAAAAAGAAAGTAAAGCCGAGTGAAGAGAATATCCGGGAAATATTAAAAGTCACCGGCAAATTTAAGGATACAGACGAACTAAACTGTGGAGCTTGCGGTTACAATACTTGCCGCGATAAGGCTGTGGCAGTTTATCTGGAATTGGCGGAAGTAAATATGTGCCTGCCCTTTCTTTTGCATAAGTCGCAACAAGAGATTTCGCACTACCGCCAGGAGATCGAGCGCATGGAAGTCCTAAGCGGTATTTCAAGGCAGATTATTGGCAATTCCAAGCAAATCCAGGCAGCAAAAAACTTTGTCCTTAAAGCGGCACAAAGCAGCTCTACTGTTTTGCTGCTTGGGGAGAGCGGTACAGGCAAAGGGCTTTTTGCTCGTGCCATTCACTTTGGGGGAGCGCGCAAAGAGGGTCCGTTTATCAAAGTGAATTGCAGCGCAATACCGGAAAGTTTGCTGGAATCGGAACTTTTTGGCTACGAAGAAGGCTCGTTCAGCGGTGCGCAAAAAGGAGGCAAGACGGGTAAATTCCAAGTTGCTGACGGCGGTACTATTTTCCTTGATGAAATAGGCGATATGCCTTTAAACATGCAAGCAAAAATGTTGCGCGTTCTCCATGAGAGAGAGATTGAGCGTGTCGGCGGACATTATAGCATCCCGATTGATGTTCGGATTATTGCTGCTACAAATAAAGATTTGCGCAAGGAGATTAAACTGGGTTCTTTCCGGGAGGATCTGTTCTATCGTTTGGATGTACTCACTTTGTCTCTGCCTTCGCTAAGAGAGGTGCCTGCGGATATTCCGCAATTAGTGGAAAATTTAGTTGAAAGAATTTGCAAGAAGTATCATATCCACCCGAAAGCTGTGAGCGACGAGGTAATGAGCATTTTTTGCCATTATTCTTGGCCTGGGAACGTCAGGGAGTTGGAAAATATATTAGAAAGGCTGCTCAATATGGTAGAAGACAGAATTATCTGTGTGGAACATCTGCCGGTTTATCTATGGCAGCATATCCAGAGCGACCGTTATCTCAAGACGGGACCCAGCCTAAGCAACATGACGGCTGAGATAGAAAAAGAAGCTATTGTCAACGCGTTAAGGGCGACTAAAAATAATCGTTCTAAAGCGGCCAAAATTTTGGGTTTGCATCGCTCTACCTTCTACGAAAAGTTAAACCGCTATAACCTGTTGTAAGACAATTGTGCCCTCACTCTAACCCTCACCCTGTGCCCCCTTGCCCTCACCCTAGCCCTCACCCTTGCCCTCTCCCAGAGGGAGAGGGGAGATGTAGGGAGGGAGAGGGGGCCTTTTTGTGGACCGTACCCGATTTGATGGACAGTGTAAACCCGTTGCACACTGAACATTAGCAAGGGGAAGAGGAAATGGTAAAACAATATAGTGCTGTGACTATATTTTATTAGACTTTGACGTAACCCTGGGTGTCAGGGGGACGGGGTTCTTGTCACATGATTGACACCCTTTCTGAAATTGCCGCATAAAATGTGGCGATACTGAATCTAAATTAAATCATTGCAGGAAAGGAGGTCGTTATATGGTTTATCATGATCAGGATAGTCACCCCGAATTGTGCAAAGAGTGCGCACCTGAGGAGCATCACGCCCAGCTATACGATAATATGCACCTAGGAGGGACGGTGGTCGATCCTTTGCAGGTATATAGTATGACGCTTGAGGCGATCTTGCAAGCCCAGCGGCAGCTATTATCTCTCGACCCTGCCGCTTTGCAGTTCGTTGCCCAGCAAGCCACCTGCCGGGTTCCCGCTACCTGCCCGCCAGGGTTTCAGGGAAGGTATACGGTAAGATCTGGAGATACCATGTTTTTTATTGCCCGGCGGTTTGGAGTCACATTGCAGGCTTTAATTAGCGCCAACCCGCACATTTCCAACCCTAATCTGATTTTCCCCTGTGACGTACTTTGTGTGCCTGGGGTGGATATTTGCCGGGTTCCCACTACTTGTCCTCCCGGATTTCAGGAAAGGTACACAGTAAAGCAGGGAGATACGATGTCTCTAATCGCCCGGCGGTTAGGGATCACATTGCAGGCTTTAATTAGCGCAAACCCGCACATTCCTGACCCCAATCTGATTTTCCCCTGCGACGTACTCTGTGTACCATAACCACCCAGACCACAACTACGTTGTGAAATATGTCGCTTAAACCTGGCAAGCCCCCGCTTTAGCCGAAAAGTAAAACCGGGGGCTTTACTTTTTTTGCTACGTATTAAAAAAACAGAGGGCGTTTTTTATTTGTCAAAACACCAAATAGCACTAGCTTCATGGCGAGGCAGTAAAGCTAAAGTGTCCATATAATTATACACTGTCTGTTTCCCGGACAACAGGTGTGAGTGCCGATCAGTGCTTGAATTAAATTTTGTGAAAATTTTAACTGTTCCAAATTCGGACAGTTTGTTTTCGCATCGTCATATTAAAGGTTCTAGTTATTGGGCTGGTTTTCAGCAATTTTTGCTGCTCTCAAGAACTTGGCATAGTTATTGCTTATAGTATCAAAGAAGGAACTGTTTTACCCGCAAGATGGGGGTTGCAGAGGATTAGGGTCATAATTGGAGGGCGGCTATGAAGCTTGCTGAAATTAGACAACTTTTAGAGGCCACTTTGCTTGCCGGAACCGAGTTCAATGAGAGCGAGGTTTACTGCGTTTGCGATGCAGATTTAGTAAGCGATGTCCTTTCTTTGGAATCTCTAGGCTCAGACGGCGTCTTGCTTTTAACTTCATTAATCGGGCCGCAGTTAACAACGCTAATCTCTCTTACGAATATAAAAGCTATAGTTTTTGTGCAAGGAAGGCAGCCGGGCGCAGATTTTTTACAACAAGCAATTAAAGATGGCATTAACTGTTTTAGCACTCCGCTGGCTAAATATGAAGCAGCCGGACTTCTTTTTCAGGCTGGGCTGCCCGGGACAAAGCGGGTCAAAGAGAAGGCGGAAATTGTCCCGCAGAAAGCAGAGGATAAGCTCATCACCATTGTTGAATATCCCATCAGTGGCGGTGATTTCCTTGCGGCAGGCCATGTCACTAAAAAAATCAAACAACGTCTGGAAAACCTGGGTGTGCATCATAAAACAGTGACACGGGCAGCAATCGCCGCTTATGAGGCTGAATTAAACGTCATTATTCATGCTCGTTGCGGCAAGCTGCAATTAAAATTGAGCCCCAATACTGTCCTCATCATTGTGGAAGATGAAGGGCCTGGTATTTTAGATATCGACCTGGCGATGCAGGAGGGCTATTCCACTGCTCCGCAGGCAGTACGGGAAATGGGTTATGGTGCCGGCATGGGGTTGCCAAATATCAATCGCTGCGCAGATAGTCTGATTATGCAGTCAGCAGTCGGTGTTGGCACCAGGCTTGAAATATCGCTTCGTTATTAAGTGTCGGAGGCTAGAAAAAGAATGAGCGAAAAATACCGCCACTCGGTCTTCTTGAAACACGAAAAATGTAGCGGCTGCGTCAACTGCATTAAGCAGTGTCCGACGGAAGCCATCCGTGTTCGCCAAGGGAAGGCAATGATTTCTGAGGAGCGTTGCATTGATTGCGGCGAGTGTATTCGTGCCTGCCCCAATTTAGCAAAGGCTGTGGTTACCGACGGACTCTCTGCAATAGAACGCTTTCCATACAAGGTCGCACTCGTTCCGCCATCTTTTTATGGTCAGTTTAAGAAAAGCACCACCATCTGTCATGTTCATGCCGCGCTTCGCCATCTTGGATTCGACCACATTATGGATGTAGCTTTTGCCGCTGAAGTCGTTTCCGAAAAAATTAAAGAAATTTTGCACAAAAAAAATAATGATGCCCCATTGATTTCCTCCGCCTGCCCAGCTGTCGTTCGCCTGATTCAGGTAAAATTTCCCGGCCTTATATCACAGCTTATTCCATTGGAGTCTCCCATGGAGCTTGCCGGCAGACTGGCCAAAATCTATGCCGCCCGTGAGACAGGCTTAGCTCCTGAACAAATTGGCACATTTTTCCTCACACCCTGCTCTGCCAAAGCTTCCGCGGTTAAAAATCTGCTTCATCAAACTGACTGCAGCGTCGATGGGGTAATTTCTGTGGCAGAAATTTTTCCTAAGATAAGGGGCTTAAACAACCCGGACATTGATTTTAAGTTTATGGTGGCACCGGGAGTTCGGGGTATCAAATGGAGTATGGCTGGCGGCGAACAGGCGGCAGTACAGGCGGCAAATTATTTGACGGTGGACGGCATCCGTAATGTGCAAAAGCTTTTAGACGAGGTTGACATGAATCGTCTTCAAGGCATTGATTTTTTGGAGCTGCAAGCGTGTGACGGTGGTTGTGTCGGTGGTTTTCTTAATATTCAGAGCCGTTTTCAAGCCAGAGTGCAGCTACGCTGGCTGATGAAAGAACAAGGCTCAGTATCAGCCCAGTTGGAGCGGGCAACGCCTTTCTCCGCAGAAGAGCTGGAGGTGAAAGCACAAATCGTTGTACCCGAATCTATAAGTGCAGGAGCTTTTGCTCCGGGCCTGGAAGAAGCGATCAAAATTATGAAGCAGTATGATCTCGTTTTGGAACAGCTGCCCGGCCTTGACTGCGGCTCCTGCGGTTCGCCAACGTGTAAAGCTCTGGCAGAGGATGTGGCACTAAACAAGGCGCTGGAAATAGATTGCATTTTTAAGCTGCGCGAAAAAATTATGCTACTGGCCGATGAAGTTTTAGTGCTGAGCAAGATCCTTCCGCCATCCCTAAATCGGGCAGCAAAAGATAAAGCCAAGGAGAGTGACTGACTTGCTTCTGAGTCAAATAGTAAAAGAATTGACTTTAAACAGACTAACCGATTTCCAAGGTGATGAAAAGACTGTGAGCGGCATTTATGTTGCTGATTTAATCAGTTTAGTGATGGCTAATGCCAAACAAAACGATCTTTGGCTGACGCACCAGGGGCATCAAAACATTGTGGCGTTAGCCTCGCTTTTACAGTTGTCTTGCGTAGTTATCGGTGGCGGAATGCCCTGCCAAGAGGAAACCATCCGCAAAGCAAATGAGGAAGAAATTAACTTGTTTGCCTCGACACTGCCAATCTATGAATTGGCAGGGAGATTGTATGTTTGCGGGCTGCAGCCCAGCGCCTATGCTGAAATGGATTAAAGCTGACCTGCACGTCCACACCGTACTTTCTGCCTGTGCCGACCTTGATATGAGTCCGCGTGAGATTATCAATACTGCTAAACTCTTAGGTATCAATTTGCTTGCTGTCACTGACCATCATGCTATTGATAATGTGGCTGCCTGCCGGGAAGCAGCCGACGGCACGGGGATCACTGTGCTTTTTGGTATGGAAGTGCAAACGCGGGAGGAAGTACATCTGGTTTGTCTCTTCCCAAGTGAAGGTTCGGCCGTCTCTTTTGCCGCTTTAGTTGATCAACATCTTCCGCCAAGCCTGCTGTCTGGAAATACAGGGGAGATACAGGCGGTCGTTACCGCCAGCGATCAAGTTGTCAGGTTTGAGCAGCGGAAACTATTGGCATCTCTTGATTTGTCGGTAGAAGCTGTTTGTTGTGCAGTTGCCGGGCTTCAGGGCTTGTCCATCGCCGCCCATGTTGATCGCCCCCAGTACAGTCTGCTAGGAAACTTGGGCTTTATCCCGCCGCAGTTGCCGGTAGCCGCGCTTGAAACAAGCTCTGCAGCCGCCGCGCTGCATAGAAAGCACCCGAGCACTGTGGGCTATCCGCTGCTCTGCTCTTCCGACGCCCACTGTCTACCGATGCTTTGCCAAGAAAAATATACCTATTTTTTTGTGGCTGAGGATGTAAACCTCTCTGAAATCAGTATGGCATTAAGGGGGGAGAGTGGCAGGAAAGTTTGTATTAAAAGTTAAGGCAGAGGTCAATAATTTAAAACTTCAAGGAGGATCAACATGGCACTCGAACAAGTAAAGCTGGAAAAATGCACCGAGTTCATCTCTGATGGTATGTATCATAAGTTAGAGGCACTGCTGCAGAAGGATAAGAAAAGCCCTGAGATGTTAATTTTTGTCTTGCAGCAGGCGCAAAACATTTACGGCTATCTGCCGGAAGCGGTTCTTTTGCGTATCTCAGAAGCGCTGGATGTTCCAAAAGCAAAAATATATGGTGTGGTGACATTCTACTCTCAGTTCCACCTTAAACCGCGTGGGCGGAATGTCATTCGTGTCTGCCAGGGGACGGCTTGCCATGTGCGCGGTGTTTCTCGCATCGTAGGCAAAATTAAGGAAGAGTTAGGTGTCGATGTCGGTGAGACTACTGAAGATCTGCGGTTTACTTTTGAATCGGTTGCTTGTATCGGTGCTTGCGGCTTAGCGCCGGTAGTGATGATTAACAGTGATACGCACGGACGCCTGACTGCTGATAAAGTGCCTCTCATTCTTTCTTTGTACGAATAAGGGGGTTACAGAATTGCAGGAACTTTCGCTCCACATTCTCGATTTGCTGCAGAACAGCATGGAAGCCGGGGCGAATAAAATTACACTGGTAGTAAAAGATGCACCGGAAGAAGACGAGTTGTCATTTGTTGTGACAGACAACGGCTGCGGCATGACTGCGGAGCAATGCGCAAATGCCACTTCTCCATTCTGCACCGCTCGTAAGACAAGGCGGGTTGGGCTGGGGCTGGCTTTTTTGGAGATGGCGGTAACACAGTGCGGAGGGCAGTTACGGATTGAATCCAGTCCCGGTTACGGTACGGAAGTAATAGCCACATTTTCACACAGTCATCCCGACAGGCAACCGCTGGGCGATATTGCCGGCACAATCATTAACGCGTTTATGGGTGAAACAGAAGTGACATTTGAATATCTGCATATCTATAAAAACAAGAAGATAAAGATTTCAAGCTTAAAATTCGGAGAATTTTTGGGAATTTCCTTTCGCTTTGATCGTCCGGAACATCTAATCGTATTGGAAGAAAAGATTCGCGAACAATTGCAGACAATCTACGGAGGTGAGTCTTCATGAACAAATTGCTGACTATGGAAGATCTGCGTGCACTCCGCAAGGATGCGCTTGGCGAAATGACTGCCCGTCAAACATGTGATATTCAAGTCATTGTCGGCATGGGCACCTGCGGCATCGCTGCCGGTGCGAGAGAAGTGGTTACAGAGCTCTTAAAAGAGCTGCAGCGCAGAAACATTAAAAATGTCAGTGTCACAAAAACCGGCTGTATTGGGATGTGTGAACGGGAGGTGCTTCTTGATGTGGTGCGCCCTAACGAGGATCGCGTTACCTACGGCCGAGTGGTGCCGCGTGATGTGTCAAGGATTGTAGGCGAGCATATTGTCAACGGCCGTGTCGTGGAAGGCCTGGTGGTTGGCAGAATTGCCAGGTAAAATAGCGCCGCAGTAAAGCAGCTTAAGAAAGGGGAAGAGAGTTAACGTGGTTTTTTATCGTGGGCACCTGCTGATTTGCGGAGGAACAGGTTGTGTTTCTTCCGGCTGTAAGGATGTAATAGCAGCTTTCCAAGAAGAATTGCGCAAGAGAAAACTGGATGAGGAGATCAAAATTGTTGAAACCGGCTGCCATGGCTTCTGTGAAAAGGGACCGCTTGTCATCGTCTATCCTGAAGGCGTCATGTATTGCCGGGTAGAAGTTAAAGATGTGCAGGAAATTGTCGGGGAACATCTAATGAAGGGTCGTCCGGTATCCCGTCTTTTCTTTACCGAGCCGCTTTCTCTCGACAAAGTGCCAAAGTATCAAGAAATCGACTTTTATCGCAAGCAGCAACGGATTGCTTTGCGTAACTGCGGTTATATAGATCCGGAAAATTTTAATGAGTACCTTGCCCGTGGCGGCTACGCAGCGCTTGAAAAGATGCTTTCTGAAATGACGCCTGAAGAAGTGACTCATGCCGTCAAAGCGGCCGGCTTACGCGGCCGGGGTGGCGGCGGATTTCCTACCGGGACAAAGTGGGAGTTCTGCGCCAAAGCAGCAGGAGCTAAAAAGTATATTGTCTGCAATGCCGACGAAGGTGATCCCGGTGCTTTTATGGATCGGAGTCTGCTGGAAGGGGACCCGCACAACATTCTAGAGGGCATGATGATTGCCGCCTATGCCATCGGAGCTGATGAAGGGTACCTCTACATTCGTGCCGAGTATCCGCTGGCGATTAAACGTATTCAAACCGCGATCAGCCAAGCTGAAGAGCTGGGTCTGCTGGGGAAAAATATTCTTGGTTCAAATTTCAGTCTTACCTTAAAAATTAAAGAAGGCGCCGGCGCTTTCGTTTGCGGCGAGGAGACAGCGTTAATTGCTTCCATCGAAGGAGAGCGTGGCATTCCCCGCTCTCGGCCTCCTTTCCCTGCCGTTAAAGGCCTTTTCGGTAAGCCGACAGTCATCAACAATGTGGAAACATTTGCCAATGTGCCGCAAATCATTCTGTATGGTGCCGACAAATTTGCCGCCGTCGGCACAGAGCGCAGCAAAGGAACGAAAGTATTCGCCCTCACAGGCAAACTACGCAATACCGGCCTGGTGGAAGTCCCAATGGGTATCACTATGCGGGAAATTATCTACGAAATCGGCGGTGGCACATTTGAAGGGAAAAAGTTTAAAGCCGTTCAGATTGGCGGCCCCTCCGGCGGCTGCCTCCCTGAAAACAAGCTGGACTTGCCCATTGACTATGACTCCTTAATTCAGGCCGGTGCCATGATGGGTTCCGGCGGTTTGGTAGTCATGGATGACGAATCTTGTATCGTAGACGTGGCTCGCTATTTCTTGTCCTTTACACGTTCTGAATCATGTGGGAAGTGTACCCCGTGCCGGGAAGGGACGATGCGCTTGTTGGAGATTTTGGAACGCATCTGCGCCGGAGAGGGTGTTCCCGAAGATATCGCCAAGATGGAAAAGTTGGCATATTCAATTAAGGCGAGCGCTCTTTGCGGCCTAGGGCAGACTGCGCCCAATCCGATTTTAAGCACACTGCGCCATTTCCGTCACGAATATGAAGCCCATATTAATGACAAGAAATGTCCTGCCGGTGTCTGTCAGGCTCTTTTCTACTACCGGATCGACGACCACACTTGCGTAGGTTGTACTGTCTGCGCAAAGATTTGCCCTGTGGGAGCAATCAGCGGCGAGCGTAAACAAGCTCATCAACTTGATATGGTTAAGTGCATCAAATGCGGGGTCTGCGTGGAGCGGTGCCCATTCCATGCCATTGTTAAAGAATAATCCTACTGCAAGGAGAGTGTGAAAACAGTGGAAATTGTTACAGTTAAAATCGACGGTCACGATGTCCAAGTCGACAGGGGTGCTACCATCTTGGACGCAGCAAAACTGGCCGGCGTGAAAATACCGACTCTTTGTCACCATCCCATGCTGCGCCCTGATGGCGCATGCCGCATTTGTGTGGTGGAAGTGGCCGGCGCCCGCAATCTGGCAGCCGCTTGTGTAATGCCGGTAGCAGATAAGATGGTGGTCAACACTAATACGCCTATGGTACGCCAAGCCCGCCGCGTAAATCTGGAGTTGATTCTTGCCAATCATCCTTTAGCCTGTCCTTCCTGTAAGCGAAACCTCAACTGTGAATTGCAGCAGTTAGCGCTGGACATGGGTGTGAGCGAGATTCCCTACGAAGGACGCAAACGAGAACTGGAGATAGATGACTCCAGTCCGGCGCTTATCCGCGAGCCTAACAAATGTATTTACTGCAGCCGTTGTGTTCGCGTTTGCAGTGATGTCCAGTCGGTGGACGCCCTTTCCTTTTATCGCCGGGGCTTTGATACCGAAGTAGGGCCACCCCCGGGAGTTGGTCTGATGGATAGCGTCTGCGTCCAATGCGGTCAGTGTGCTGTCGCCTGTCCTGTGGGCGCCATCTATGAACGCTCTGCGGTTGATGATGTCTGGCAGGCGATTTCTGACCCGAAGAAACATGTCATTGTGCAAACCGCACCGGCAGTACAGGTGAGTATAGCAGAAGCCCTCGGCCTTGAGCCGGGCTTGCCGATGACGGGTAAAATGGCGGCGGCGTTGCGTCGTCTCGGTTTCGACAAGATTTTTACCACCGAGTTTACCGCAGACCTGACGATTATGGAAGAGGGTACAGAGCTGCTGGGAAGACTTAACAACGGCGGGCCTCTGCCTCTGATTACTTCCTGCAGTCCGGGCTGGATTAAATTTGTTGAGCATAACTTTCCGGAATTCTTAGAGAACCTCTCCACTTGTAAGTCGCCGCAGCAAATGTTTGGCGCACTTGCTAAAACATTTTATGCTGAGAAGCATGGCATTGACCCGGCTAATATCTATTCCGTGTCGTTAATGCCCTGTACCGCCAAAAAATTCGAAGCTGCCCGTCAGGAAATGAATGCCAGCGGTTATCGGGATGTGGACGCTGTGCTCACTACCCGCGAATTAGTTCGCATGATTAAAGAAGCATCCTTAGATGTCTCTAAGCTTGATGATGAGGAATTTGATGTGCCCTTTGGCATGCTGAGCGGTGCGGCCACTATTTTTGGAACCACCGGTGGCGTGGCGGAAGCAGCTTTGCGCACCATCTATGAGTTGGTGACCGGTGAGGAGATACCCACCTTTGAGTATGAAGCCGTCCGTGGTCTAGACGGTATCAAAGAAGCGACTGTCAAACTTAACAATGTTGACGTTAAAATTGCCGTCACCAGCGGTCTTAAAAATGCGCGTGAAGTTATGAACCGTATAAAAAGCGGTGAAGCCGATTACCACTTTATAGAAATCATGGGTTGCCCCGGCGGCTGTATCGGCGGAGGCGGCCAACCTATTAACGGCGGCTCTGATTACCGCACCAAACGTGCATCCGGTATCTACCAGATTGATGCCGCCAGTACCATCCGCAAGTCTCATGAAAACACCGCAGTAAAACAACTCTACAAAGAATATCTCGGAGAACCCAATAGCCCCAAAGCTCACAAACTTCTCCATACGCACTACACGCCGCGCAATCGTTACTAATGGCGTTTGTTTCAATTGAAAGTTTAATATACCTCCCTTACCCGGGGCTAAGACAGCCCGGGTTTTTTTATTGGGTAGGAAATTATATTGTCGTATTTAAAACAATTCATTTTTTTTGCTGAACAATTTAAAAGTTGCCGCCACTAAGAGCAGATTATAGGCAAAACCGATAATTATATACTGGTAAAAGGTCAAATTCATCTCGGGCTGAAGGATGGCATACTGTAACGCCTTGGCCGCCCAGTGGAGAGGTGCCAAGGCAAACAACCACTCCCTGGCATCCAGAAATAAGAAGCCAACAATTGGAAAGAATAACAGAAAGCTGCTTGCCTTCATTGCTACGAATCCTTCTACTTTATTGTTAGCAAAAGCGTTGACCAAAAAAGCGGTGATCGGTGTCTGCAGCGCCGAAAGCGCCGCCACAAGTAGGATGTCCCCGTTGGACAGCATAGTAGCCTCGCTGGACCAGATAATAAAAAATCCCGCTGCCAGCGCAAAGCAATAAACAAAGCATACTTTAAACCAAATGTAATGGTTTAGCGGTACCGGGGAGATACGGATAGAGGCAAGCACCTGGTCGTCGCGGTCGTCCAGCAGTGAAAATGCTGCCATTGCACCGTAGAGCTGACCCATCAGGATTGCCAGGAGCATAGCGACAAGGGCCAAAGCCTGCCCCCGAACAATATCGTTTACAATCAGATGTCTGCCGATAGCGCCTAGAATAAGCGGATAGAAGATCAATACGAGCGTCATCCTATTGCGCAGCAGGTTCTTTAATTCAAATCGAGACCAGGCCAGCAGCATCTTTACACCCCCGTTTCTTTCATAACATAAGCGATGAATTGTGGTTTTACTACAAACCGGAACAGCAGAATGGATAGCAACGCCAGATAAAGAGAGCTAAAAACAATTTTCCAAGGTTCGGTGACGGTAAAGCCTGAGGTGATCAAAAGACCTGAGGCTTCCGGCGGCAGGAGGATAAAGAACCTGGCAACAGCCTGGTCAACTAGGTTGAGCTGCGCAAACAACGACGGCAGAAAAAATATAAACACATATGCCATATAGTTAATCAACAAGGAGGTGAAATCTTTTGCGCTGTAAGAAAGCCTGATACCAATCAATGTATGGACAACGCTAACCAATGTTACTGCAGGAATCACCAGCCAGTATTTGTAAGTTACCCCTTTAAGCAAGTAAACTGCAAGTGAGATGATAAAAACCGTAAGGAGAGAATTGAGTACATTAGTAATAATTTTAGACATCAGGTACTCATTCTCTGTGACAGGAGTTACCATCAGTGAATTAATGGTATGCTCTTTTTTTTCATAGAACAGAGTGGCACCAACGAGCAAGATAGTCATCATCACACTGTCCATTAAGAATATCAAAGGGATAAAACGCAACAGTGCTTCGCTTTCCATAAACCAGACCAAAAATATCCAAACGAGCAGAATAACGAGGTTCGCCTTAAAAAGACCATATTTGTTTAACCGGCTAAACTCGCCCCGGATCAGCGTTGTCAGGTTAGTCACGAAGCCTCACCCCCGTGACTTTAATGAAGATCTCCGCAAGCGTTGTCTCCCCGCTGTGCAGAGTCTCAATCTCTTTTTCTTGCAGAAGCTTGAAAAAATCCGGATTTTTTATTTCCTCCATAGGAAGGATCTTTGTATGCAATTCGTCGTTTTCGCGATACTCGACCCTAATGGTGCGTTTGCCGTATTTTAACTTGAGGTCACGTGGAGAGCCCTCCTCGCGCAGTTTGCCTCCCGCAATAAAAGCTACCCGGTCGCACAGTTCATCAACATCACCCATAATATGGCTGGTCAAAAAAACAGTGCCGCCCCGTCGTTTGAATTCCAGAATCATATCTTTCATGATACGGGCGTTGGCCGGGTCGACGCCGTTTGTCGGCTCGTCAAGAAATAGAAATTTAGGATCGTTGAGCAATGCCCTGACGAAATTAAGCCGTATTTTCATGCCTTTAGAGTATTCGCCGGCCTTCTTATTGCGATCTTCCCACAGTCCGACACGCCTGAGCAGAGGTTCTAAATCGACTGTTTTTCTGTAGAGGCGCTGAAAGAAGCGGAGATTTTCGAGTGCAGTCAGTTTAGAAAAGGAAATAGGCATTTCGAAGCTCACACCGATGTCCTGATAAAACTCGTTGGTATAACTTGACAAAGATCGTCCCTGGTAAGTGATTTCTCCTTCAAAGCCAGTCAAAAGCTTAATCAGGATTTTCTGGGTAGTGCTTTTCCCGGCGCCGGAAGGACCCAGAAAGCCGAAGATTTCTCCTTCTCTGATCTCAAAGCTGACACCGTCAATGACATAGTCCTTGTTTTTAGGGTACTTATAGCGCAGATTCTTGACTATAATCACCTGCAATCCCTCCTTGACAAAGTAATTATCAGTTCAGCAATTTATTGATGTACGGAGCACGCCTATTTAGTTGTGTCTGCGTCATAAGAAACTGCACCCCGTTCATGGTGAGATTATATCAAGTTAATTACGAGGTGACAACATCACAGTCCGTTCATATGGCGGGAAAAAAGTGTTGACTCGAACTGCGCTGTAGGTTCAAAAAAAAAGCAACTCTTGCTGCGGCTTTCTCCCGCTCTTTGGAATGAACTGGCAGCCTAGGCAGCGGAGGACTTCCGCAGGAGTCGGAATGACGCGCGTGGCTGCGTGCTCGGCATCAACCGCCCAGACAGTGGCAGGGCCTTTCCGCTTCAACGGAGAGCCGTAGTCGTTGTGGCGGCGCTAGCATGTTGTCTGCCTGAAGAATGAGGCCTTGATTAAGGCCTCATTTTCGGGTATAATGCTTGTGCGGGCGCCTGTAGCTCAGGGGATAGAGCGACGGATTCCTAATCCGCAGGCCGCAGGTTCAATTCCTGCCAGGCGCACCAGAGAAAGCAATAATGGCAAGGCTTCCGGGTTGGAAGTCCTTGCCATTTTATGTGTCAACAACCCGTCCCCTTGCCATCATGTGTAGAAAAATCATGAGCAGCATACTTATTTATGGGACTTGATCTGCGCACGGCACTTTGGTTTGGCATTTGCCGCAAGCGCTGTAGGGGTAGCCATACTGTTCATTAAGTTCTTTTCTGGGGTTGGTGAAGAAGAGGTATTGGTGGCAGGGATATTTATCTTTGCCTTCTTTGGTGATGGCGTTTACTGGGCAACGCTTGATGCAGGCACCGCATTTGCCTTCACGGGTAAATAGGCAGTACTGGAAGGGGTCGGTATACTTGCGGGGTGTGGGCTCGAAGGTCAGGTCGGTAACAACACTGCCGAAACGGCCAGCCATGCCTTTTTCTGTGATCAGGCCGCGGTTGAGGCTGAAGGTGCCTAGACCTGCGATATAGGCAACGTGGCGTTCCGACCAGTTGCTGGTGTAGAGGGTAAAATCAACGTGGAAGCTGGGGTCGATGTGGGGCGCTATGGCGCGCCCGCCGGCGTTCTCCAGTTCGCTGACGATGAAACGGCGAATGTCGTGAATAAGCGCATCCCCTTTGAAGCGGGCATGCATCCATTCGTCTGACGCTGCACCGGCGGGGTGGTTGGATTTGCGCACGTGTTCGGTGGAAGGGACAAAGAAGGAAATGACGGCGACGGCTCCGTGGAGCCATTCGTTAGGGTTCTTGAAGGTGGGGCCGACGATGTTATCTTTTTTCAGTTCGGTGAAGAGTTCATCGTTGGCGTCGGCAAAACCAATTAGCGGCTCATCAAAGTAACGAAACTGATCCAAATACCAGTTTTCAGGTGCGGTGAGGATAAAATTGTTAATGCTGTCGATTAATGATTGCTTGTTCACGGTTACTCCTTCCCGATGGGGCATTTGGTGATGCAGTTGAAACAGAAATACTGAAAACCAATAAAGCCGGCCTGGTATAAGCGCCAATAGTGCTCATCTGCCAGCATGTTCTTTTGTTCTTCGGCGGTACTGTCAACAAACTGTTGCCAAAAACGGATGGAAGAACCGATTCCGTAGGGTTGGCTGTTTTTAATGCAGCGCATCAGGTGGGTTTTGCCTTCATCGGCTAAGGCATTGCCGGGGCAATATTCCACACATATGTTGCAAGAAGTACAACGTTCTTTGGCTGGCGGGTCCGAGGCAAGATCAAGGTCGGTAAGTACGCCGGCAAAAATGACACGGCTGTCGAAGCGGGGATGAATGACCAGGTTATGACGGCCGAAAGTGCCGAGGCCTGCAGCCTGGGCTGCGTGGCGAAGAGACACATCAGCAATAGCGCCTTTGGTTTTTAAACTCATTTCCAGCGGATAGGAGAGGGGGATGGTCATGACTTTGGCGTTATATTCTTTCTGTAAGTGGCGGGCTAATTTGTAGTTGCACAAGCGGGCAAACTCCATCAGGTCCATGCGGCCGGAATAAGCGATTTGCATATTTTCGCTTTCACAGTTGTCCAGTTCGCGAAAGGCCAGAACTATCAGGGATTTTACGGCAGGGAAAATGCTTTGCAGGGAAGGCGAATTGGGGCTGTGGTAGTCTGTTGCGGCTGCAAATCCGACGTCATCTGCGCCTATATGTTCTATAAACGCGCTGATATTTTTTTTCACATGCTCTCCCCCAGTCTGTAATGCCTGTTATATACTATGATAAAACAGTTTGTTTATCGTGTCAAAATATTCTTGCAATTTAACAATCTTAAGCCAACTCCAAATTAGGGCACGAGCCAAACTTGCAGATAAGTTGCTTTGCAGTTTGGAGACGCTTTCGGATGAAGAGAATGAGTGCCTCTGGTCCGAGGAGGCTCTGCGGCGCGGTCCTCTGAGGATGTGCTGCGCGACACCCGGGAACGACTCGGCCGCAGGCAATATAATGTGCAACTTCCGTTGAAAAACCCTTGACTCAAGAGAAAATAGACTAGATAGCGAGTCCAGCAAAACTTGGCTGTCATGGAAATTCTGTGTCCGAGTTAATGAAAACTCTTGAATTGTGCACGAAAATCGTGCATACTATTATTGAGGTGATATATATGATAAAAAACATAACCTTTAGCGTCGATGAAAAGATTATTCGGATGGCAAGAGAAAAAGCTGCGAGAAATAACATGTCCTTAAATGAGGTTTTCCGTCAATGGCTTTCACAATATGCGCGGGAGACAGGCTTGGGCAGGGAATTGGATGATTTTTTAAAAATAACGGAATACAAAAAGCACGATAAAAAGTTAACCCGGGAGGAACTAAATGAAAGATAAATTTTTCATCGATACTAATATAATACTTTATTTGTTTGATAAGGATAATGACAGAAAAAGAGAAATAGCAAAGTCAATCCTGCAAAGTGCGCTTAATAAAGATTGCGGAGTTGTCAGTTACCAAGTAGTCCAGGAATTCTGCAATGCCGCTTTAAGAAAATTTGTTGTCCCATTTACAATAGACGACTGCAAATATTTTATTAACCGTTTTCTTTTTCCCATTTGTGAGATTTTTCCTGGGATAGAATTATATAACATCGCTCTGGATATAAAACAAAAATCAGGATATGGATTCTATGACTCACTGATAATAGCCTCATCAATTCAAACAGGGTGCAGTATACTGTATACTGAAGACTTACAACACAATCAGGATATTTCAGGTCTAAAGATAGTTAATCCGTTCACGTAATTGCAATAGCGTTATCTGGCTAGTTATTATGAATAGAATTGGAGGGTGTTAAATATAGCAGAATCGGGCACACGCAGTATTAAAGCTTAATTCCATTAATGATATCTCCCACTGTTATCTCCGGGTGATGATATCGTCCACGGTTTTGGGTCTTATTCTTATAATTTATCGCTTGATTAGGGCACCACTGGATACAAGCGACGCACTGTTCACAATGACCGCCAAAACTCGGCTTGCCGTCCATTATTTTGATATTTGCGACAGGACAAACTTTCTCACAAATTCCGCAGCTATTGCATGCAATACTTATATTAAAGCCCTTGTCCTTGCTTTTAAGGCTTTTGACAAAGCCGCCGTGGAATAGCGATATGAGGCCGTTTCTTAAAATTGGCTTTACGGCACGGTTTTTTATTTCACAGGCAGCGGTTTTTGTCGCCTCTGCCTGTAACTGTGCTTTTTTATCCACATTTTTTGCCATAGGGTACATGCAAATGTAATTTGCAAAACACTTAATGTTTTCACCATAACTAAGCTTGCCGCCCTTTTCAGCTATGATTTTTTTAATATTACTTAGGCCGCCGCCCATTGCTCCGCTTGTGCAAACGGCAAAAAAGTAAGCGTTCTTATTCTCTGCAATGTCAAGCTCTTTGACAAATCTTTCAACTGCAGCAGGCAGACCGCCGCAATAAACGGGATAGACAAAGCCAATGCTTTCATATTTGCCACTCAACTTGTGCTGTTTTCCTATAGGCCAAATGGTTGTATCACCAACTTCTTTTGCTATGTCTTTTGCAACTTTTAAGCTGTTGCCTGTGCCTGTAAAATAAAAAATAATGTTTGGCATTCTCTCACCAACTTCGTTTTATTTGTCCCTGATTACTACGTTATCACCAATCTATCAGGATAGAGAACTAGATGCACAAATTTTTGTGCCTTAAAGTAAAGAACTTCTACGGTTATTGCCGTTTTCCTGCGCAGCTACAGTCAGAGTCATAAAGATTGAAACTTCGCTTTTTTCAAACATCTATCAAACTCATTTAAGCTTAAACTAAGGGACAAAAGTATGCGAAATAAGAGCAGGTAAGTCGCTGAATATGACGAAATATTGTCTATTATGGATAACAATCATTCCGAAAAAGATCTGGTCGCCCGTGCCAAGCATTGTCCGGAGGCTTTTGGCTGGCTTTATGACCAAAATTATTCAGCTATACTAAACTATTGCATTCGTCGAACCGGTGATGTTGAACTTGCCCAGGATATAACAGCCGAAACCTTTGTGAAAGCACTAAAAAATATCGGCCGCTATGAGTGGCGAGGCAGTTCATTTTCTGCCTGGCTCTACCGCATTGCCGGTAATGAGTTAACCAGTTATTACCGCAAAGGTGCCAACAAGACGGTTTCCCTTGAATATTTGCGTGAAAGTCAGGGCTTTGACCCGTCATCGCAGGCGGAGTTGGAAGAGGAGTTGATTGCGGCAGAGGAGCAGTTGGCGCGATTTCAGGAATTTCTATCTTGCCGACAAAAAATCAGTCAATTGCCGATAAAGTACCAGGAAGTAATTACCCTGCGCTTTTTTGCCTGTAGGAGCCTCAAAGATATAGCCGAAATATTAGGCAAACCTGAAGGAACGACAAAGTCACTCTTACACCGTGGCTTAAAAAAATTGCGGAGGTTCTTTTAGCATCAATTGATGAGCAAGCGCAACTTTTTCTAAGCAGCAGCGTTAAATATACAGAAGGCGAGTAGGATGAGAATGACTGGAAAAGCTGATTATGAAAAATTACAAAATAAGCTGGATACCCTTGAGCTTCCCGAGATACAGATGCCGGCATATCAACAGCGCCTGAGGAAAACGCTGCTTGCTTCAAGTTGTTTTGAAAAAGAAATCACACCTTCCCCCTTTCAGCACAAGGTTAGAGCTAGAATTTATAGATTTATGCCAGCCGCGTGGCCGCTCGTTGCTACGCTGGCGGTGTTGCTCATAACACTGGGAACTTACGCAACTTTTTTTACTGCACCTCAAGTTGTTGCCAGCCTTACCCTGCAAGTCAACCCGGTAATAAACATGACTATCAGTTCAAGAAACAAAGTTATTACAGCAAATGGACTGAATGCAGACGGTCAAACGCTGCTGGCACGATTGGACTTAACAAGTCAAAATGTAAATGAGGCGCTGCGCATAATCGCTGATGCGCTGCGCAAAGATGGTCTGCTCAGCCCAGAGCGCAGAATAATAATTGCTCTGCATCCGATCGGTGACAGTTTGGGAGCAGCAGATTTAGCTGTTTTGTCAGGGAATGTGCGCCGAACCATTGATGAATACTTGGCAGGACAAGAGATATCGCTTGAGGTGACAAGCAGTGAACTTACCGCCGAACTCATGGAAACGGCCGGTGATGCCGGATTATTGCCTGCTGATTATGTTGACTTAGTAGCCGCAGTCGGCGTTCCACTGGCTTGGCAAGTGCTTAGCCTATATAGAGAACTAGGCCTTAGTCCGGAAAGTTTTAAAGAAAAACTGGACGACATAACAGAGGCGATAATAGAACTCATTGAAGAGAAAGGACTGAGCGAGAAGGAAGCCCTATTGATCATTAAAAATGCTATTAAAGCTGACCCCATGTTGAAGAACTTTGACGGCTTGCTCGAATCCGGTTCTGATATTCTCGATGAAAACATGGACGAAAGAAGCGACTCCGAAAGACCTAGACGTGGTCAAACCAAACCCAATGTTCCTAATGAGCATGAAGCCGAAGAATACGAGTCAGATAAACCTACCCGTGATGTTCCTAAGCCCGATGCTGCCGGAGAAGAGAAGATTGAGACCGAAGAAGGCGCTGAACACTCTGAATATGAACTTCAGGAGTCGATTGACGATTATCAAGAATAGTGAAGTCAATAGGTGACAAAACATAAACCCGGCGCAGTTCAAGCTTTGCTGAACCGAGCCGGGTTTGTCTTATGCAAAGCTGACCTATTGACGGACAATAATGCTGCGGTCACTAGGATTCCAGCGAACTGTAGCATCTAGGTTTTCGGAAACAAAACGCAGCGGAACAAATGTTCTGCCTTCTACGACCTTGGCAGGTGTTTGAAGAGCCACTGTTCTTGGAGCTGCTCCCTTAATATAGATACGAGCATCATCATCATCAAGGCGAAGTTTAACGGTAATCGCTCCGTTACTGAAAGTCACTTCTTTGTCCTCCGCATCCCATTTGAGGACAGCGCCCAGTTGCTCGCCTAAGAAACGTAGCGGCACAAGTGTCCTGCCTCCCTCAACAAAGGGTGCTACCTCAAGCCTCGCGGCTTCACCGTTTACACGTGCGTTTTTTTGTCCAAGCTGTAACCTAACTACTCTTCGCTCTAGGCTGACGTCAATGTCATACTCCAATGTGGTGTATCCAACCTTGGTAATTTTTCCAAACCTGCCCAGCTCTTTTTCATCGTCAGTCTCATCGTCTTCTTCATCTGTCAGACTAATGCTAACGGAAACATAAGGGACATACTCACGCGCGGCGTATGCGCCCTCGCTTACAGTCACTATGTTACGGCTTTGCTCAAATGATATGTCCAGAGAGTCTTCGTCAAGCTCTATTTCGTAGTTTTCTATGCCATATACCCGGTTGATTACACTGGCAAAATGTCTTCTTGCTTGCTCCAGCGCTACCTTATCCATAGTTCCAGTTTTTTTAAATTCTCCGGAATAAGACAACCGTTGTCTTCTGCCGTACAGATCCAAGTCTTCAGCTTTGACGCTAAAGCCGGATAACGGCACTCCGCCAAGCTCTCGCTTGACTTCTGCAATAATTGTTTCCAGAGCAACTTCCCTTGATTGGAAGCGTCGCTCTGCGCCGGCCGCAAACTGTGCGGTTAACATGGAAAGAGTAAACAGAATCATTAACACAGTCGCTTTACGATTCATCTACATGCCTCCTGCTAGATTTAGTCCCGGCTGAACAGCCGACCTAAAGTTATAACGAACTGGAAGAAAAAAGGTTGCATTTCTTCAAAGATAAATTGTGAACCCCTTATTTGAGAAATATCGGCAGGAAATTTTGTCATTTTTATGAATATTTCTCTATTAAAATTCCTTTGACCCCTAATTCCCCTCCTCTAGAGAGGTTGCCTGCCAAGGCGGGGTGGTTGTGGTCGTAATGCCAAAGCTTATTGGGTCAATAAAGTGAGGGCAGTTGACCCACGTATCTTTGACTGAGGAGGCTGACGATGACACGAGTGATTGTTGCTCCCGACTCTTTTAAAGAAAGCCTAGCCTCACCGGAAGTGGCGGACGCTATTGCCAAGGGAGTCCGGCGGGTATTACCGGAGGCGGAAATATTCATCTGTCCGATGGCTGACGGCGGGGAAGGCCTGAGCGACTGCCTGCTGGCGGCACTGGGAGGAGAAAAGTATTTCCTAGTGGTTACCGGCCCCCTGGGGCAACCGGTAACTGCTGCGTGGGTCGCACTTGACAATCTGACGTCCGTGATTGAGATGGCAGCCGCTTCCGGGCTGGCTCTTGTTCCCCGCTTGGCACGCAATCCGTTGCAGGCTACCAGCTTTGGGACCGGCGAGTTGATGCGGGCAGCTCTTGATGCAGGCTGCCGGCGTATAATCGTAGGTGTGGGAGGGAGCGCCACTTCAGACGGCGGGACAGGAATGGCGCAGGCTCTGGGGGTCCGGTTCCTGGATGCCGGCGGCAGGCCTTTACCCGCTGGAGTTCCGGCGCTGCTGAACTTGGCCGGTATTGATATGTCAGGGCTGCACCCTGCTCTTGCGGAGGCGGAGGTGGTTGCTGCCTGTGATGTCAGCAATCCTTTATACGGACCGTCTGGTGCCGCTTATGTGTATGCGCCTCAGAAAGGCGCCGGTCCGGATCAGGTGGCTCTGCTGGATGCCGCCCTTGCCTGGTTGGCCGAGGTGGCGGCCGCTGATCTGGGGAAAGATTTAGCTTGTTATCCCGGTGCCGGAGGCGGGGGAGGAATGGGTTACGGTCTGATGATGTTTGCAGGAGCCAGCCTTGTACCCGGTCTTGATCTGGTGTGCAGACTGACTGGATTTGACGAACTGCTGGCTGCCGGAGCGGATCTGGTGATTACGGGAGAGGGACAAATCAATGAGCAGACGCTTTATGGCAAAGTGCCGGTCGGAATTGCCTCCCGTGCTAAGAAGCACGGTATCCCGGTTCTTGCTCTGGCAGGCTCTGTCGCTCTCCCTGCGCAGGCCGCCGCCCAGCATGGGATCGATGCAATGGCCAGTATCGCACCTGGCCCGATAACTCTTGATGAATGCATAGCCCGTACCCCGGAACTGCTTGCCGATGCTGCTGAACGGGCCCTGCGCTTAATCTGCCTTTTCCGTCGTTTATAGCAAGCGGCTGTTGACTTTGGATAATAATAAAAACCGCTTACCCTGCAAAGCTGTATAGTTCTATGCCGATTTTGTCCTCTTGTTTTGTTTGGTTCCCTTGTCACTGGCAATATCCAAAGTAAACAAAGTGACGTGCTACCACCATCTCAAAAGTGATGAAAGTACATCACTTTACATTTTTTAGAAGATAACTTAACTCCTTAACGATAATGATTTGCAGGAAATACTCTCGTCTTGTTGAAAATATTTGGGTAGTGGAAGTCAAAAACAATATAAAATGGTTTTTGCTTTCTTGGAAATTACTGTAAGCGGAAGGAAATGCGTTGTCGTAGATCCGTTGCGTAACGTTGAACAATACTTTGTAATTAAGTCCCGCTTTTGACCTTATAAAAGGGCCTTAATGATTTTCCCAGCCTCCTGGTCGGAGATACAAAATCTTTCATCCATATCCAGACAGGCATCTATGTGTCTCTTTATTATGGAGTTCTTTGAAATAATGTGTCAGAAACCCCGTCCCCTTGTCACATGGGCATAGCTGGTGAACATTTGTTGCTGCAAATGCCGCTTATTTTCCCTAAACAAGTGATATCCCCCTTAATATCGAATTAAGTAGCTTTCTCGCTGAATATCTTGCTGTTACTTAATATTATTCGATATTAAGCTAGGAAAACCTGCTTAGATTGACAAATTTAAAGGGAAATTCAGGGGTTTTTGCAGTGGAATCATGTTTGTTTTTATAAAATAAAAAATGACTCTCACTAGCCTGAAGATGGTTAATTTTCGGTGAAGTGCAAAATAAAAGGTAGTAAAAGGAAATAGGAAAAATATGTCGAACAAAAGGAATAGATGGTCTATGTAAGGGAACCAGCAAGCTTCTATTGATTATGAGGGTTAGTGGGTGGTGGATTGATTAAAAAACTATATTATAACTACTTAAACGAAATCGACAGTAATGAACTGTACGAGGGACTATTAGCATTTGGGCTGTTCAGCGAGAAACTGCCACCTGTGTTTACATCCAAAGCATTTTTTGACTATTGCCAAGCACATAATCCTATATTCTCTAAAGTGCCTATGCAGTACATTTATTATGAGAGTATGAGGAACATCAACATACCACGCCCCTTTGGAATACCTACCCCGGCTACATACCAACTTTTATGTAGGTGCTTAGCTGATAATTGGGATACATTAAAACTGCATTTTGAAAATCAAACAATTGGACATCAGTATAAAGTCAGTCGGATACATATTCGTAAGATTCAAAGTTCAAAAAGTCTATTTGAGATGAACTATAAAAACTTTAGAACAGACGATACCCCAGAGCTAGATTTGCTGATTGGAAAAAGATATTTGGCCTGTGCCGATGTTTCTAATTGTTTCCCAAGCATCTATACTCATTCTCTTTCATGGGCATTAGTGGGTAAAGATATAGCCAAGCAAACCCAAGGTGACCGAAGAAAATGGTACAATGTTATTGATTTTTACACTCGAAACATCAAAGATGGTGAGACACATGGTTTGCCGATTGGCCCACATACATCTAATTTATTGTCAGAAGTAATATTAACCGTTATAGATAAAGATCTTTATGATAAAGGATATCGGTACATTAGGAACATAGATGACTATACCTGTTATGTTGCCACATATGAAGAGGGACAAGCCTTTTTAGTTGAATTAGCTTCACAACTAAGACATTATGATTTGACGCTAAACTATAAAAAAACAGAAATCGTCGAATTGCCTATTGCAGCCGTGGAGAATTGGGTCAGACGAATTAATGACTTTTCAACACTCAATAAATCACCAAAAATGAAGTTTAACGAAGTCCGGGCATATTTGGATTTTTCAGTAGAATTAATGAGAGATAATCAGATGAACGCTGCTATACTTAATTATGCCATCAAGGTTTTATCGAAAAAGACGATGAACGAAAATGCGAAAGAGTGCTGCGTAAAAACTATCTTTCATTTGGCGTTGATATTTCCATACATTATACCGTTATTGGATGATTATGTTTTTATCCCTTACAGCGTGAAAAAAGAAGATATCCAAAAGCTATCTAACAAAATTTATTCCGAAAATAAAAAGAATCAAAATTACGAAGCTGTGTCTTTTTCACTCTTTTTTTCTTTGAAATACGGGTTCAAAATAGACAATGTGACCTTTAATGATGCAAAGCAGAGTAATCATTGTATTTTTATGCTGATGGCATATCTTAATTGCGTGAAATATGAGCCAAAGAGTGTCCAAAAAGAATACAGGAAATACGCAGAGCAATTGTCAAAGAGCAAGGATGATTTTAATAAAAACTGGCTCTTTGTATACGAAGTTCTTCCCCAAAACACCCTCAAAGATTACTGGAAAAGCATGAAGAAAAACCATGTGTCATTTATTGCTTCAATTTAGAATGCTATTATCCCTCTGTGTTCATCTGCCAGCATGTTCTTTTGTTCTTCGGCGGTACTGTCAACAAACTGTTGCCAAAAACGGATGGAAGAACCGATTCCGTAATGTGTCAAGGGGACGGGGCAGGTGGAAGCTGCCTTACGAAGCATGCCTCATTCTAACGACTGCTGCCAATAAGTCAGTCGCCTTCTACCATGAGCGGATGCCGCTGGTCTTAGAAGCCGACAAGGTGAATGACTGGCTTCATGATGAAACATATGCGCTTGATTGCATTCAGTCGCCCTGGGAAGCTGACCTTCATGCTTTGGTTGTATAGTTCTCTGCCGCTAAAACAGGGGCGTTAAAATTGCAGTAATTGGTGCAGGACTGGTAGGCCCTTCCGCCGGGTAGCAAGGGGATGGGGCAAATTAATGGTTTTTGCTTTCTTGGAAATTACCTGTAAAAGAAATGGAGGGAGCATGACAGGGGAAGATGTAATGGCGTTCGGTAGCCCGCTGGGTTTGGCAGATACTGTCACAAACGGGATAGTCAGCACACAACGGGATATGGATCTTGCTTTTGGAGTCTGGACACCATTAGTCCGTACTATCCAGCACAATGCAGCCCTCGCTCCGGGAAGCAGCGGCGGGCCACTTGTCAATCTATACGGTGACTGGATTGGAGTAAATACCTTGGTGTTAAGAGAGTGGGCAGGTTTTGGTTTTGCCGTGACTGCCGACCATTACTACTGGCTAAGGAAACAAGAAGATTATAACTTGAAAGACGACTGGTTTAGTTACCTTTCCGAAGCACATCTGTGGCATGAGGAACTTAGCAAAATTGTTCGTGTTCATAACGAAGCCGTGGCTACCCCGCGGGGTAGCGCTAGAGAGATTGAACTATTTAGTCAGGTTCTTCTTGATTTGCGAGCATTACGCAATGAAGTCGCCTCTTATCAGCCAACGTATGCGGAAATTCAAAACTTGCGCCAGCTGTACCTGGCCTTGTTGGACGCAAGCGATGCGCACAGTGCTTTTCTTTTAGATACAGCGGTTAATCGCCTCCCTTGGTCACAAGATACAACTGACCGACTCTTTAACAGCTACAGACGTGCCTTCGATGCTTACTGGGCTGAATGGCTCCGCATAGACACACTCTTCAGATAGTACGCTACCCAAAGTGCAGAGCTGCTGCTCGAACTGTAGACAGTGCAAACATCCAGCGATATTCTAAAGCAGAATAGATTTATGAAATGAACAGTGATGCTAAGCAGGGATGACTTGGAGTAATATGGAGGATTCGCTGCCCTATCCCTTGACAAAGCGCACAAAGTGACGTACTTCTGTGGTGAAAATACGTCACTTTACACTTTTAAGAAAACTTAGCCCTAAACAATAATGACTTGCAGGAAAAGCTCTCCTTCTGTTGAAAATATTGTAAGTGATATGGCTGGGGGGAGCACTTTGCAGGAAATTAGTGTGGATGGTCTGAAAATCGGGGACACTTTGGCCAGTTCGATACGCTGCAGTTTTTCGTACAAAATTGTTGCTGCAAAAGGGTACGTTTATCACCGAAGAACATTTGAGTCGTTTGCGTAGCCTGAAAGCCAAGGGATTCTGCCTAGTTCTTGAGTCTTCCGATGTGGAAGGTGTGCGGCTTGACATGCTTGATGGAGTGGATGAAAATGTTAAAAGGGCTTACCTGGATACATATGTAGCAGGTAAAAGCATCTTTGAAAATTTACAGCGCGGCAAACCAGTTAATGTTCAGCTTGCTCGTGAAGCAGTGGATGTGCTTGTTGGAGAGATTATGCAGCGTGGGGAATTGTTGCTGCGCTTGGCTGTGAACCACTTGATTGATGATTATACTTTTTCGCACATGGTAAATGTGGCAGTTTACACTGCGTCATATGGCAAGTGTCTAAACTACGATCTCGCTGACATTAGTGACCTCTGTTTGGGCGGTCTATTGCATGATGTGGGAAAAGCCAAACTTCCGGCAGATATTTTGAATAAACGGAAGGAATTAACGCACTGACATCAGATCGTTGCTATCAGCCGTATCCTGCCGCACGAAGGTGCTGAAGTCCTGATAGGCGATAGTGCGCTAAATAGGCTTGATCTTAAGATAGTCAGAGTGTTTTTAAGTAGTATTGTTCTCTACCCTGTGGGAACGGAAGTGGTCTTAAGCGATGGCAGGCAGGCTCGTGTTATCCTGATTAACGATGGTTTCCCGCTACGCCCTTTTCTGGAAGTGTTGGAGAGCACGGATTCTAGTGAGTGGACGCCGTCGGGAATTTTGCATTTGCTGGAGCATCCCACGCTGTTTATCAAGAGCATTGTCGGCTGAGATCTGTCGGTATATCTCGGGGGAGGTGGTAAGTTTGTTGCAAAAATTCGCCATACGCACTACTGTTCGTTCAGGGATGATTAGTATAACCGAGCAGGTTAGAGAGGCCATCAGGCAGTCAGGAATGCGGGATGGCCTTGTTGCTGTGTATTGTCCTCATACGACGGCGGGAATAACTGTTAATGAAGGTGCTTACCCAGAAGTATCCGGGGATTTTTTACGTTATCTGGACCAGCTTTGCCCGTGGGAGCACGCAATATTTCGCCACGGTGAGGGAAACTCAGCGGCACACATAAAGGCAGGTATAGTCGGTGCTTCGCAGATGATTCCGGTTGCTGGCGGGAAGTTAGCACTTGGTGCCTGGCAGGCAATATATTTTTGTGAGTTTGACGGACCGCGGGAGAGGAATTTTCTGGTTAAAACAATTGCCGGGTGACAAATGCGTGACAAGTGGACGTAATAAACTATTGGCAGGCTATACTTTCTCCGACAGATGCCTGATAAAGTAGTTTATCAAAGGTTAATACCAACAATTCTGGCAGTTCGCGTTGCAAAGTTTTTGCGGTGGCTAGATGCCAGAGATCAGCTCCTCGTAGCGGCCACTTTGAGGCTAGCCTCCTTATTTCATCTGTTTCGGGGTCAATTCTTAACTTTCTCCACGGACCAGAGCTTAAAGTTTCGAGGGATGCTTCCACTAATATTTCGGCCATCTCATGTTCGCGTTTAATTCTGTTTAAAACGGCATGTACTTCCGCTAAAGCCAAGCTGGAGAGCAGATGAATAGCGTTGGCGCCAGCATAGCGCAACGCTTGCTCGCTATGGCTATCATGTAGCAGCGTTGAGAGAACCGCCGAACTGTCCCAGTAAATGACCGAAATATTGTTTGGGTTCATCTGTTCCGATCCTCCTCTAAGAACGCCTGTGCTTTTTCTCCGCATAGAGGAAGAGGTGAAGGCAGCTTTAAGCTTGCTCGATTTGCAGGCTCTAATATGCCGGCATGTTCAAGCTTGGATAGTCGCGATGCCAAAGACAAAGACTCTTCATTGATAGGTGCTAATCTGGCTACAGGCTTGCCTCTTTCTGTGAGAATGATTTCTGTGCCCTTCTTCACTTCATTAACAAGTCTGCTAAAGTTCTCTTTTGCCTCTCGCATTCCAACTCTTAGTTTATACAAAATAATCACTCCTCATGTGACTTCATGGCTACATTATAATAGTAGCCAATGTGTCTCTTTGTGTCAAGAGTGACAAAGGGACGGGATGCGTGTGTCCGCACCCCGTCCCCTTGTTGCACCTTCAGGCTAGGCTTTTTCCAGTTGAAAAAAATTCTTTTAGATAACCTAAGGAAAAGAGTCTTTACTCGCGAAAGTTTCTGTAGTCGGCAACAGGCAGTACGCGGGCGATGTAGAGCGGTTGCTGCATAACGTTGCCGTAAGGGCGGCCTGCCGAGTTTGGGATATTGAAGTATTCCTCGTTATAGGCGATGCCGTTTGTTGAGCTTTGGCTTGACCAGTAGCGTATGCCGACGATGCGCTCATTGTCGCGCACCCAGTCAATAAAAACAGCAGTGTGTCCGGTACCGTTTGTTCGTGAGAAGTCAATGAAATCTCCCGGTCGTGCTTCTGCTAAGTTTGTGATTCTGGTACCTATGCCGTATTTCTCAACAGCTATTGTCAGATTGCTGCTCTGCTTCGGGCCTGTGGCCACATACCAGAGCAGCATAAAATCAAAGAGCTCGTCCCAGTTCATGCCGTTAAAATCATTCGGCGAAAGTCCCAGGCGTCTGTTTCTTTCCTGCATGGCGCGGAAAAATACCTCAAAGGTAATGCCGACACAATGGCTAGCCCGATTGCCGCTTGGGTGCGCTCGTGCCAGCAACCTGTCTTGATAAAAAATGTTTGTCGTTACGCCGTTATAGTTAGCGTAGTCATTGTTAAGCAGGTAAGGGAAATTGCCAATTTGGTAAGTCTGAATGATCTCCAAAACGTAACTGTTCAGTTTTCTATCGTGATTTTCTCGTTCGGGAAGCGGAGCTTCTTGCGGTTTGTCCTGCAGCGGAGTTTCAGGCAGGGGCGGCTCGTTTTCTTGCAAAGGCAGTTGTTCGCTGGGAGCAGGTGTGAGGGCAGCGGGAGGTTTAGGGTTTTGGACGGGGAGTGTTTGGCGGGCCGCAAGTTCTTTTTTTTCTGGAGGTCTCTCTGGCAGCGGCTTGGCCGTTTTCTTTGCGGCCGGTTTTGCTTCCGCTGTCGTCGGAGATGTTGTCGCGGCAGGGGCAGTTTCTTGTTTTGTGCGTGAGCGTTCATCCGGGATTTCTTTTAGCAGCTCAATATATGTGCCTGGAGACTTGGGCGGCGCAGAATCAGCAGTTGTCGAGGGAAATTTCGGCGGTGTAAAATCTGCGAGAGCCGCTTTCTCGTAACTGTGTGAGCCGGGATGAAGGCGTGAGGCTGCAAATAGCAGCGAAAAAAACAAGCAGAAAATTAGTATGTGTGAAGATTTCATAAGAGGCATCATTCCTTTATCAGCCATTTGCTCTACTGTCTGGTTAATATGAGACAGTTTGGTGAGTCAATTGCATATTATCAGATATTATGACAACTTAACATCGGTAATTCTTGGCAAAAGCGGCGGCGCATAAAAAGCTCGCTGCAGGAAAGGATTCTCTTAACGGCTCTTTTAGTGAGGCCCTCACCCTAACCCTCTCCCAGGGGGAGAGGGGATCTGAAGGTGAGAGCGGAGCGAATTTCTTGACAGTTTGGCTGTCGTGTGGTAAAATTTCGGTGAGTAGGCACCTTTAACTTAGTCCTGTGAGACTAAAAAGGAGGCTTTGGACTGATGAAGTTAATTTTTCTGACGTGCCGGCGAAGCGGAATGAACCGCTTAGTTGGCTTTTTTTATTACACAGGAAATTAGCTTGAGTTTTCCGGGTTAGATTTCTTAAATAATGAGGGAGGTCAAAATGAATAAGGCGCTGCTGGTTTTGGCTGACGGGACGGTTTTTGAGGGAACAAATTTCGGCGCTGCAGGAGAAGCTATCGGCGAGGTGGTGTTTAACACTTCGATGACCGGCTACCAAGAGATTCTGACTGATCCGTCTTACAAGGGACAGATTGTCTCGATGACTTATCCCCAAATCGGCAATTATGGTGTTAACGGCGAGGATGCGGAGTCTGCCGGTTCTGTTAAAGCAGAAGGGTTTGTTGTTAAAGAATACTTGGATTTTCCAAGCAACTGGCGTGCCGGGACAGGCGGTGTGGAGAGCGTCTCACTCGGCGATTATTTAAAGCGGCACGGTACGGTCGGCATTGAGCGGATAGACACCCGGGCGCTGACGGTACATTTGCGAAACTTTGGCTCTCAGCTGGGGATAATTTCTACTGTGGACTTTAATCTTCAGAGTCTGCTCGAAAAGGTGCGTTCGCATCCGGGCATGGCGGCTGTTGATTTGGTGGAAAAGGTATCTACCGCCAGGCCTTATCAGTGGCAAGAGGATTGCCGGCCGTGGTGCAGAGCAACGGAAAAGGAAAAAGATTTGCTGAAAGTGGTCGTCTATGACTTTGGAGTCAAATACAGCATTTTGCGCAATCTCGTGGCGCAAGGTTTTACGGTGACGGTAGTCCCCGCTGCTACGCCGGCAGAGGAAGTGCTGGCGATGGATTGTGATGGGGTGCTGTTGAGTAACGGCCCAGGCGATCCGACGACGGTAACTTATGCCATTGAGAACACGAAAAAGCTGTTAGGCAAGAAACCTTTGTTTGGCGTCTGCCTCGGTCATCAAATCTTGGTACTTGCTATGGGCGGTCAGACATATAAATTGAAATTTGGCCATCACGGCGGTAATCATCCGGTGATCGATCTGGAGACCGGTTTGGTAGAAATTACGGCACAGAATCATAATTATTGCGTTGATCTAGGCAGTTTGCGAGGCCAAGTGCGTCTGACGCACAAAAATCTGTATGACGGGACGGAAGAAGGTATGCGTCATGTTGAGTTGCCGGTCTTCTCTGTTCAACATCATCCGGAAGCCGGGCCGGGGCCAAATGATGCGCTGCATGTTTTCGGTAAGTTTAGGGAGATGATCGGGGGTGTTGCGTGATGCCGAAACGGACAGATATCAAAAAGATACTCGTAATCGGGTCAGGGCCGATTGTTATCGGGCAGGCGTGCGAATTTGATTATTCCGGCACGCAGGCATGCAAAGCGCTGCGCGAGGAAGGCTACCAGGTAGTCCTTGTTAATTCCAACCCGGCTACGATTATGACCGACCCGGAGATGGCCGATGCCGTCTATATCGAGCCCTTAAATGCCGAGGTTCTTGAGATGATTATTGACCGCGAGAGGCCTGATGCTCTTCTGCCCAATATCGGCGGGCAGACCGGTCTGAACTTAGCGGTGGAACTTGCCGAGAAAGAAATCTTGGACAAGTATAATGTTGAGTTGATTGGCGCAAGACTTGAGTCAATCAAAAAGGCGGAGGATAGGGAACTATTCAAGGAGGCGATGCACAGGATTGGCCTGGAAGTGCCGGCGAGCGTTGCCGTAAATTCGCTTGCCGAGGGGCTGGAAATCATTAAAGATATTGGTTTCCCTGCTATTTTACGTCCGGCCTTTACACTCGGCGGGACAGGCAGCGGCATTGCCTACAATATTGAAGAATTTAAAACTATCCTCGAAAGCGCGCTCGAGCTGAGCATGACTCACCAAGTGTTGGTGGAAGAGTCTGTAATCGGCTGGAAAGAGTTTGAAATGGAGATGATGCGCGATAAGAAAGACAACGTAGTCGTCATCTGTTCGATTGAGAACTTTGATGGCATGGGGATTCATACCGGCGACAGCATTACCGTGGCGCCGATACAAACACTGACCGAGAAGGAGTACCAACGGTTGAGGGACGCTTCCATAGCCGTTATGCGGGAAATCGGTGTTGACACCGGAGGCTCCAATATCCAGTTTGCCAGTAATCCGGTTAACGGCCGGACGGTGGTTATTGAGATGAATCCTCGCGTTTCGAGGAGTTCGGCGCTAGCCTCCAAGGCAACCGGCTTCCCTATCGCCAAAATAGCCGCAAAGCTTGCTGTGGGGCTTACCTTAGATGAGATACCAAACGATATTACACGGGAAACACCTGCCTCTTTTGAGCCTGCAATCGACTATGTAGTAGTAAAGTTCCCGCGGTTTGCTTTTGAAAAGTTTCCTGAAGCTGATATGACGTTGATGACGCAGATGAAGTCGGTAGGCGAGGTAATGTCAATCGGCCGGACCTTTAAGGAGGCGCTCAGCAAAGCTATCAGAAGTTTAGAGAAGGGAAACTATGGGCTTGAGAGTGTAGACGGAGACTTGAACGAATTGCGCCAGTCGCTGCGTATTCCCAGCAGCGAAAGGTTTTGGTCCATTGCGGAGGCATTCAGGCGTGGTCTGTCAATCGAGGAAGTCAGTGAACTTTGCGGTGTAGACCCTTGGTTTTTGTTCAATGTCCGGCAGTTGGTGCTCCTTGAAAAAGAAATAGAAAACCAGGCAATCGGAAAAAAAGGGGACGAGGTTCTACTGCCGCCCGAGCTTTTGCGTATAGCCAAGGAAAATGGCATGGCTGACAGGAGAATAGGTGATCTCTTGCGTGTGCCGGAGGGGACGGTGCGCAATTGGCGCAAACAGTATGGAATCTTGCCTGTCTATAAGATGGTTGATACTTGTGCCGGAGAATTTAAGGCTTACACGCCGTACTTTTACTCCACATACGAAAGAGCGGTTTACCAGGCAGACGGGCAGGCTGCATTAGCGCAATCCGAGGTGTCAGATTCCGGGCGTCAAAAAATCATTATCCTTGGTTCGGGCCCAAACCGTATCGGGCAGGGGATAGAGTTTGATTATTGCTGTGTCCATGCTGTTTTTTCCTGTAAAGAATTGGGTTTTGAGGCAATAATGGTAAACTGTAATCCGGAAACGGTCAGCACGGACTACGACACGGCTGACAGGCTATATTTCGAGCCTCTTACAGCAGAAGACGTATTGAACATTATTGAGCTGGAGAAACCGGCAGGCGTGATTTTACAGTTTGGCGGTCAGACGCCGCTTAAGCTGGCGCTGCCGCTCTGGCAGGCGGGTGTAAAAATACTTGGCACATCGCACGACGCCATCGACTTGGCTGAAGACAGAAAGCGCTTCAAAGAGTTGTTGCATAAGCTAAATTTACGGCAACCGGAGAGCGTTACCGCCACTTCGGTTGAGGGAGCGCTTGCACTTGTTAAAAGCGTGGGCTATCCCGTTATTGTGCGGCCTTCTTATGTGCTCGGCGGGAGGGCGATGGAAATTGTTTATGACAATGAAAGCCTGCGGGATTACATGCGGCGGGCACTTGCCGCTTCGCCGGAACATCCGGTACTGATTGACGAGTACCTGGAAGATGCTATTGAAGTTGATGTGGACGCGATTTCGGACGGTATTGAGACGGTGATTGCGGGGGTTATGGAACATATTGAAGAGGCGGGCATTCATTCCGGCGACTCGGCTTGTTCGCTGCCCCCACATTCATTGAGCAGCGCTGTGGTGGAGGAAATTAAGACACAGACGAAGGCGCTTGCGCTGGAGCTTAATGTCTTAGGCTTGATGAATGTTCAATACGCGGTCAAAAATGAGAAGGTTTATATTCTGGAGGTCAATCCGCGCGCTTCCCGGACGATTCCTTTTGTCAGCAAGGTGACGGGGATAGCTTATGCCAAGCTGGCAGCCAAGGTAATTATGGGGCGCAGGCTGGCAGAGCTTGGCATGAGCGCTGAAGTGGAAATGCCGCATGTAGCAGTGAAAGAAGCCGTTTTTCCCTTCAACAAGTTCCCGGGGGTTGATGTGATTCTGGGGCCGGAAATGAAATCTACCGGAGAGGTGATGGGGATAGATGAAGATTTTGGTCTAGCCTATGCCAAGGCGCAAGCGGCAAGCTATAACAGGATTCCCACCTCCGGCAAGATTTTTATCAGTGTCAAGGATAAAGACAAGGAACAAGCGGTAAATATCGCTCTTAGATTGGCGCGTTTAGGCATCAGCATCATTGCAACCAAAGGAACTGCCGGTTTTTTAAGGGAAAGGGGTCTTTGCGCTGAAATAATTAATAAAGTGGCTGAAGGCAGGCCTCATATTGTCGATATGATAAAAAACAGGGAAGTAGACTTTGTGATCAATACCGTTACCGGAACGCAAGCACAAAAAGACTCCTTCTCCATCAGAAGGAGCGCTTTGCAGCATCGGGTGTCTTATACGACTACCATGGCGGGTGCGGAAGCTGTCGTTACAGCGATAGAGATGCTTTGTCGAAAACAATTGCATATCAAGTCCATCCAGGAATACCACCGTCAGGTCACGAATAAGTTATAACCCGAATCTATCAGCTTTTAATTTAAGGAGAGAGGGCGTATCAATGATGAATAGAACTAAATGGCTATTTTTGTGCCTGTCGCTGCTTGTCATCGGTTCACTGGTATTAGCGGTAGTTTTTGCCCGTGATTGGCAGCAGGCGGACGGAGGCAATATCGGAGTAATTACCCTTACCGGCCCTATTGCCGAGTCTGTCGGCGGCAGCTTACAGCCGGATAGCATTACGCCTGCTAAGGTAAGAAAGCTTTTGCAGCTTGCTGAAGAAGATACCAATATTTCCGCAGTCGTTTTGCGGGTAAACAGCCCGGGCGGCTCGGTAGGCGCTTCGCAGGAAATCGGCAGTCTGATCAGCAACTTTCCCCGCCCGGTTGTGGTGTCCATGGCCGACATGGCAACTTCCGGAGGGCTGTATATCTCCGTTTTTGCAGATCATATCGTCGCTCAAGAGGGTACTATCACCGGCAGCATTGGAGTCATCCTCAGTCACATGTATTTGGGAGAATTATTTGAAAAGCTGGGGATTACTGCCGAGATACTGACTGCGGGGAAGTATAAGGGAATTTTTTCTGAACGGCTTAACCCGGAGCGGCGGGAAATTTTACAGGTTTTCCTTGATGATCTGCACAGTCAGTTTATTGAGGCGGTGGCGGCAGGGCGCAAAGTTGATGCGGAGAGAGTAAGGGAAATTGCGACGGGGGAAGTATTTACCGGTGCGCAGGCTCAAATCCTGGGGTTGGTCGACAGTTTAGGGGGCCTGGACACAGCCATCGAAGAGGCTGCAGAATTGGCTGGGGTGGCCGACCCTGTTCCGGTAGATATCATCTTGCCACCGGTGCCTTGGTGGGAGGAATTGGGCGGATTTCCCTCAGCCGTTTTAGACCGTTTGACGCTCGCCCTGCTAGGGAAGGACGCTTTGATTTTGCAGCAGCAGCTTGAAAAACACCTCATGCCCAGGTGGTGATACAAACGGTGCCAGGCGCTAAGTGTATTTTTTAAGACGAAAGCGAGGCTGTATAGAAGATGGAAATTGAATCGAAAGATGAAGTTACGCGGAGGGATGGTCTGGCAGAAGTAGTTGTTGGCATTATCAGCAGTCCGGTTGCGACTATTCGTGAAGTTAGCAAGGAACCGTCTTTGCGGCTTTCTTTCACAGCGTTTATTTTGGTGATGATGGTAGTGAGTATGACTACCGCGCTGACTGATGTTGAATTGACGGCGCAATTAGGCGGCTCGGCAGTCGTCTTTGCCGTGCTGATGCCTTTCTCTTTGCTCATTCTTGTTGTCCAGGCCGGCGTGAGTTTTGGCGCGGCGCGCCTGCTTGGCGCAAGAGGCAGCTTCCACAATCTTCTTTCATTGTTTGCTTTAAGCAATCTGCCCTCGCTTTTTATGGCTCCTTTGGCGCTGTTGAGGTTTGCACCGGGAATTGCCGGCAGTATTCTCCATGGACTGGGGAGTTTTATCCTGTCAGTTTGGGTACTGGTTCTTGCCGTGATTGCAGTGCGCGAAACATTTCAGGTTACTACCGGGCGAGCGCTGCTTATCTGTTATCTGCCGATTTTGCTGCTGGTAGTTCTTGTGGCGCTTTTGGCAGGATTAGCTCTCTTATTGTATATATAACAGCGCGATGTATAGGAGGTAAAGATGGACGTAACTTTTGCAAAAAAACTTGCAGCCGAATGTTTTGGCACGTTTTGCCTGGTATTTGCCGGCACGGGTGCCATCATTATTAACGATCTCAGCGGCGGCGCCGTTACTCATGTGGGGGTGGCAATGACCTTCGGGCTGGTTGTGTTCGCGATGATAGTCGCCATCGGTGACATATCCGGCGCGCATCTGAACCCTGCAGTTACTCTCGGCTTTTTTTTAGCGGGTCGTTTCCCAGGCAAGGCAGTTATCCTATATATTGTCAGTCAATGCTTTGGCGCCATTTTGGCAAGCGGCACTCTTTTTGCGTTGTTTCCAAACCATCGCACCCTTGGCAGTACGATCCCGGCAGGTTCTGCTTTTCAGTCCTTAATAATTGAAACCCTGCTGACATTTATCCTTGTTTATGTGATTCTAAACGTGACGGCGTTAGGTAAGGAAAAAGGAATTACAGTCGCCATAACTGTTGGTGCGGTGATTGCGCTCTCAGCTTTATTTGCCGGACCTGTTTCCGGTGCGTCAATGAACCCGGCGCGCTCGCTGGCACCTGCGCTGTTTTCGCGGCAACTGGATCATATCTGGGTTTATCTGACCGGCCCGTTTCTTGGCGCGGTTTTTAGCGTTCCGCTTTGTCGTTTCATTCGAAAGTCAGACTGTTGCAGAACACCTTTGCGGGGGGTAGGTTATAATGAATAGCACGGTAAAACGTCTCTTGTTTGTTTGTGTAGAGAACTCGAACCGCAGCCAGATGGCTGAAGCGTTTGCGCGTCTTCACGGGGGAGTAGAAGTGGAAGCTTACAGTGCCGGCTCGCGCCCGGGGGGAAAGGTTAATCCGCAGGCTGTGGAAATGATGCTCGAGCTGGGATATGACATGAGCAAACATTTTTCTAAATCGCTTGCCGAAATTCCGGATGTGGAATACGACTTTGTGGCGACAATGGGTTGCGGCGATGCATGTCCGACGGTGCGTGGCAAATGGCGGGAAGACTGGAGCATTCCAGACCCTAAAGAACTTGCTCCGGCTGAGTTTCGGCAGGTACGCGCTCTGATTGAAAGCAAAGTAAGAACAGTTTTGAGTAAACTGCTTTGCAGAACCGAAGACTAGGCACGGATTTTTGACTATTTGTCCAAAAAGTAGCGCATAATTTCTTTTGCCAGTTTGGCGATTGTTTCATCGCCTGCAGAACGTGATACGCCGGCGCCATCGTTGCCCACAACGAAAATTGTGAGAGCGATGGGCTTTCTGTTGGGGAAAAATACTAAAGCCGAATCTCCCACGACAGAGCTTAGGGTGCCGGCTTTGTTGGCAACGATGGTGTCCTCGGGCGGATATTTACCGATACGGCTCTTGTTGGTGGATTTTTTCATTAACTCAATGGCGAGCAGGTATCCCTCGTCAGCAGTAAACTCCTGCGAATAGAGTGCGATTAATACTTGATTCATGTCGTTTGCTGTGCTATGTGTGTTTCCCGGTATTCTCTGGTAAATTTTCCGGACAATGTTGGTATCCAGCAGTCCGTAACGCTTAGCTTGCTGATTTAGATGCCCTTTTCCTAAGTCGGCAATAAACAGGTTTGTAGCCACATTGTCGCTGATACTAATCATCAGCTCAAGCAGTTCTCCCCAAGTATACGACGTCCCCGGTTTTGCTTGCTGCAATCTGCCGGAGCCCCCTATTCTTGAGCCGGGGCTGCCATATTTATCATCATTTGTCAGGATATGGACATCCGACAAGCTTCTTGTGCCTTTTTTCACTTCTTCAAGATACGCCAGCATATAAAATGTTTTAATTACGCTGGCGGGATGCAGCCGCTGTGTACCGTTGTAAGAAAAGTTTTTCTCTGTCTCAAAGTCGTGAATACTAACAAGCAGCGTAGTATTTGGCGGCAAGGTTACTCCTTGAATAATCGCCTGGATTTCTTTTTGTTGCGCAGAACTCATTTCTGCAGCTGACTTTGTCTGCACCACGGCGAAATCTCCAAATTCAAGCAGCAAAAGCCAAAAACTAAGTAACAGCATAATACGATATTTTCGCAAAGAAACACCTCTTTTTTTCTGATTGCGATGCAGGAGGCTAAAAAAAGGACTTTCGTCATTTTTGTCGAAATCAAGTACCGGTATGTAGTTTAAATTTAACATAATTGGCTAAAGCTGGCTACTTTATCTTTGGAGTTGATTTAATTGGAGAGAAGGTCTGCTTTGCTAAGGACTTTTTTTGCTCTGTTTTTGCCGTTTTTGCTGATTTTTGCTTCCTTTTGTTTGGGAATTTATTACTTGTTTGCCGGAGCGATACGCGAAAGGATTATTTCGGCTAATTTAACTTTGCTTTCTTCAGTGTCGGGAGAGCTTGACCGCACTATTGATGAGCTGATTACATACACTCAGAATACCTTTTCAGAACCGGCCCTGCTTTCTGCTGTCGCAGCAGGCGACGCGGTCTTGCTGCGCGAGAGGCTACGGCCTTTTGTCAAAAATAGGCAAATAATTAATCGGGTTTCCGTCACGACGCCGGAGGCGATACTGGTAGCCGACTATCCGGAAGAACCATTGCTTGCAGGAGCCGATTTTTCTCAGCGTGACTGGTACAGGGGCGTATCGAGGGATTGGCAGCCTTATCTCTCTGAGATTTTTTTGCGGGCTGCCGAACCGAAAAGATATGTTGTTTCACTTGCCGTCCCGATTAAAGAAGGCAATAACGTTCTGGGTGTGGTTGTGATTCAATTAGTGCTGGCAGATTTGTTTGCACCCTTACATTTTCCGTTAGGAAACGGCTATATTTATGCGGTGGACAAGCATGGAAATCTTGTTTTTCATCCGCACTTAGATATTGACGGCATTATTAGTTATCGGAGGGATCCGGCTGTCCAGCAATTTTTGCTGGACAGAGCCGGATCAGGAAGCGGCATTTTCCTTGATCCCATAAACAATGAAGAAAGGTTGTCTTCCTGGATGGGAAGCGGAGGAGGGCAATTGGGGTTGATTGCCCAGGAGCCGACAAGGACTGCTTTTGCTCCCGTAGATAGGATGCTCTATATCTTACTCATCGCCGGCGCGTTAATCCTGGCATTTATCATTCTGATTATTTATCGTCAATCTGTCATGATAGAGAAAGAGCGTGCTTTAAACGGGCGCTTAAAACGGAAAACGACTCTTGAAGAAGGATTTCGTGAAGTTCTGCTGTTTTTGAACCAACCGTTTAGCAACCAAGAAATGTTTGCGACAAAGCTATTAGCTTTATTGACAGATATCAGCGGAGCCTGGGGGGGAATTTTATATCTTTACGCCGATGGCGCGCTGCGCCCCTTTGCGAAGAAGGCGGTGAAAGGTGAGCCACCGGTCTTTCAACTTACTGAAGGGATTCCCGGAGTAGCGCTGGCTGAAAAGACCACTGTTCGCTCGCAGCAGCCGGAAGGCACCGCCAGGCAAAAGTTGGTTTCCGGTTTCGGAGAATTTTCACCTTGGGAAATAGTCGCTATCCCGCTCTTTAAAAACGGTATGGAGCTTGGTGTGATAGAACTGGCTTATCAGCAGGCTCTGCCGGAGGACATGTTGCGTTCCTTAGAGAATGCTTTAGATAAGGTTGCAGATGTACTTGCCGCGCAAAAGACAAGAGCGCTGCTGGAAGAACAGCGCAGTTTAAGACAAATAATGATGGATACCGTCCTTGACTTGATCTTTTATAAGGACGCTGCCGGAACGTATCTAATGGTAAACAAAGCTTATACTGATTTTCTGGATAAGTCTCAGGATGATATTTTGGGACTGACAGATGCCGTTCTTTTCCCTGCCTGGGAGGCGAGCCGGGATAAGGAGGATGATCAAACTGTAATTAAAGAAAGAAAAATGATTGTTGTCAACGATCAGACTGTTACCGGGGCAAACGGACGCCGGCTGCTGGCTATGACCGTAAAAACTCCTGTTTTCAATGAACAAGGTGAGGTAGTAGGTTTAGTTGGTGTTGCCAGAGATGTTAGCAGGCTAAAAGAAGCAGAACAGCAATTAATGCAACAAAATGAAGAATTGCAGCAGCAATCCGAGGAGTTGCAACTGCAGAAAGAAGAACTTCATGCCCAACAAAGCGAGCTCCACTTTCTTCTTTCACATCTTGAGGAAGCCAATCAGGCTAAAGGCCGTTTTCTTGCCAGGATTAGTCACGAACTGCGCACACCTCTCAGTTCTATTATCGGCTTTTCTGAAGTGCTGCTTGATTCCCTGACCGACCCGTTAACAGCAAAACAAAAGGAGTACGTTGAAAATGTTGCTGCCAGCGGTCATCACTTGTTGGCTTTAAGCAACAGTATCTTGGATTTGGCCAAAATTGAGGCTGGCAAAATGGAGCTTGAACTGGAATTGCTCGAGCCGGACGCTGCCGTCAGGCAAACGCTGAGCATTGTAGGTGAAGCTGCGGAAAAAAAGCGAATTGCCATTAAAATGAGCTTTGCTGAGTCATTGCCGCGCTGTATTCTGGCCGATCCCCTCAAGTTTAAACAAATATTGATTAATCTGCTGACAAATGCGCTTAAATTTACACCATCCGGAGGTCAGGTTACGCTTGCTTTGGAGAAAAGGAACGATTCCGGCGGCAAAATACCGCTGCAAGGCGAATACTTACAAGTTTCAATTGCCGATACAGGCATCGGCATTCCTCTCGCCGACAGGGAAAGTTTGTTTAAAGAATTTACACAGTTGGCATCGGCGCAAGGGAGGCAACAACAGGGAGCCGGTCTTGGTTTGGCGCTCTCTAAGTATTTGGTAGAGCTGCACAGAGGAAACATTTGGTTGGAGAGCAAAGAAGGTGAAGGAACTACCTTCTATTTTACTATTCCTGTTGGGCAGGTCAGCATCTGGGAGTTAGAAAATCAAGAGGCTAATTAACTGGCGATTAACCTGTTTGGGGGTGGAACTATGCAGGTAAAAGGAAAATCTATTTTAGTTGTAGATGATGAGGAGAGAAATCTATTATTATTGCAGGCCCACCTAGAGCCCCGCGGCTACAAAGTGATTACGACGCAGAGCGGCCAGGGAGCTTTGGAAATACTGGCGCAAACCGAAATTGATCTTGCTCTGCTTGATGTGATGATGCCGGCGATGGACGGCTACCAGTTGTGCCAGGCTATAAAATCTTCTGCAAAGACAGAGAATATTCCGGTGATTTTTATTTCCGCGTTACAAGATAAAGAGGAAAGGATCAAAGGGATTGAAGCCGGTGCCGCCGATTTTATCAATAAGCCTTTCTCCGGCAAAGAGGTGCTGGCTCAAGTGCAGGCCTTGCTGAAAGCCAAAGCTGTGTCAGATCGTTTTCGTTCTGCCACAGAACAATTGGTACAGTTAACCTATTCAGCTGAGCAGGCAATAAAGAATTTGGATTCCGCGACTGTGGGAAGCGGAGAAATGATGGAAATTCTTTCGGCAAAAATTTTAACTCCTGTTTGCAATGCTTCCGTAATTCCAAGGGGAATTTTATATTTTGATATGCTGGATCAGCATGTTTTAATCATCAGAAACGGGCAGCGTCAGCAAAAAATTCAAGATAAGGATGTGCGTAATTTTTTGAGCCGGTTAGCTGGTCAAGGGGTCAGTTACTGGACTGCGGCAGAACTGGACACTCTCAAATGGGGAGGGTACAAATCCCTGCGGCAAGCTGGAATTGCGCTGAAAGATTTAATTATTGTTAAGAGTGGAAAGTTTATTGTATCCTCCTGGGATTACAGCGGCTCAGTGTCTGAGATGGAGCTAAATGTTTTGCGTCACATGGTTGTGGAAGCCAACCTGATAAATTCGGTGGCTCGGCAGATGGCTGAAGTGGAAGGGGCGTTTCTTTATCTGACAGGCATCCTTGCCAGAACGGCGGAAGCATATGACACTGATACCGGCGCCCATTTGTCCCGCTTAAATAAATACAGCAGAGTTATGGCCGAGGCATTACAATTGCCGGAAAAATTTTGCAGAATTATAGAGTATTCCGCGCAGATGCATGATGTGGGAAAGGTGCACATTCACCCGGATATTTTGCAAAAGCCAGGTGTCTTAACTGCTGAGGAATTTAGTCTTGTCAAAAAACACCCTATTTTTGGGGCAAAAATTATTGGCGAATCCTCACGGCTCTCCATGAGCAGAAAAATTGCTTTAACCCACCATGAGCGCTGGGATGGCAGCGGTTATCCCTTCGGATTGAAGGGCGAACAAATTCCTCTGGAGGGACGGATTGTTAACGTTCTTGATCAGTATGATGCTTTGCGTAGTCCTCGTCCGTATAAGTCGGCATTAGACCATGACGATGCCTGCCGGATTATTACGGTTGGGGACGGCAGAACCATGCCCCAGCACTTCGACCCGCGGATATTAAGAGCATTTAAAAGTGAGAGCAATAGATTCAAAGAAATATATGATGAAACTTCTGAATAAGAAAAATCTTTGCGGCGGGAATTGGCAGAAGCCAATTCCCGCCGTTTTTTCAGCACAATTTCCCATCTCCTCTAAATAGTATGAAATATGAAGTGAATTTAACATAATGTTAAACTTTTTTAACAGTTGTAGTGAGGGGGGGTGCCTGCCGGTTTGCAGATAAAACTTTCTCTGGCTATAATTAGAGGTAGTTAACATAACATCACAATATGAGGAAAGAAAAAGGGGTGTATTGTTTGAAGAAGAACGTAATCTTTATACTGACTGTTGTTTTAGTATTCCTGTTGGCAGGACAAGCTTTTGCTGCAACGCATGTTGTGCAGAGGGGGGAGACCTTATGGCAAATCTCCCGGAGGTACGGGATTACTTTGGCCAGTTTAGCGCTGGCTAATCAGATTTCCAATAAGAGCCGTATTTTAGTGGGACAGCATCTTGTTATTCCGGGGCAGTCTGCTTCCGAGTCGGCAACGCCGGTTACAATTCAAGCGGATGCTCGGCAACCCGTACATACTGTGCGGGCCGGTGAAACTCTCTGGAGGATTGCGTTAAATTATAATACTACTGTGGCAGCAATTGCCGCTGAAAACAGCATAGCTAATGCGAGTATTATAATTGTGGGGCAGCGGTTGGTGATTCCTGCAGGAGCAGGCGATGCGACACTGACAGCGGAGCCGTTAGCTTCCCGAGCAGGCAGGAATTTTTCTGCAGCGGAACTCGATCTCTTTGCCCGCTTGGTTCATGCAGAAGCAGCCGGAGAATCTTTTGAGGGACAGGTAGCAGTCGCCGCCAGCGTCTTAAACCGTGTGGATAGTCCACTCTTTCCAAATACTTTATCGGCAGTAATTTTTCAGGTAGTAAGCGGTTTCTATCAGTATAGCCCGGTGCTTGACGGACGCATTAACCTGCCGGCAAACGATAGTGCCCGCAGAGCAGTTCAGGAGGCTATTAACGGCAGAGACCCTTCCCTTGGCGCCACCGGCTTCTTTAATCCGGCCAAAACCTCAAACCAATGGGTTCGTCAGCAGCAGGTTTCGGTCGTCATTGGTAATCACGTATTCTTCCTTTAATAAAAACAGAAAAAGAGCTGCCTGACTCAGGTCGCTTCTCATAAATGAAAAGAGTTAGGATAACAAGCTAGATGGTGTCTCAAAGTTATATTGAGGCATCTCTTTTTTTGCGGTTTTCTTTTATGATAATGCAGCATTGCCCAGTTGCTTTGTTCACACATCTTCACAACAGATAAGGCTGCGGTTATCACTGCGACCAAAATTCCCCTCCCTTGGAGGGGTGGTGCGTAGCACCGGGGTGGTAGGTATGCTTTCTTTTTGTAAGATGCAGCCTTGCCCAGTTGCTTTGCTCGCACGTTTTCGCAGCTACGAACCGTCATTCTTGCTAACATGCCAAAACCTCCGGGCAGATTGCATGTGAACCGTTGGCATGTTTTAACGCAGCGAATGCCGGTTCGTTTAACGCTGCTGACACTTAACGCTCGCTTCCGCATTCTGGGCAAGGCTCTAGTCTACAGATCCCTCAGGGGTGTAATGAGAGGCTACGGTTGTCACTGCGACCAAAATTCCCCTCCCTTGGAGGGGTGGTGCGTAGCACCGGGGTGGTATTTACGAGAAACGCTCGCTTCCGCATTCTGGGCAAGGCTCTAGTCTACAGATCCCTCAGGGGCGTAACGAGAGGCTGCGGTTGTCACTGCGACCAAAATTCCCCTCCCTTGGAGGGGTGGTGCGTAGCACCGGGGTGGTAGGTGGGTTCATGAGTAAAGAAAAGTTTGCTTTTAATCCAGGAAAAACTGGAGGAAAAATGCGAAGCTGTGCAGAAGTATTTTTAAGAGGTGGATAAAGGTGGAAGTAAGCTTACTGTTTGACGCCGGTTTTTGGCAGAATGCCTGGGAAGAAGCGTTGGCACTCGACCAAGCACGAACGCGAGCTAAGAAAACTGTCGATGTTTGGAACCGCAGAGCAAAAAGCTACAATAATAATGCGGAAACCGAATCGGGCAACATACGGGTGGAAGAAACACTGGCTTTTCTGGATGCCTATGGAATCTTAAACCGTCAACTGCGCATTCTTGATTTGGGATGCGGGCCGGGTAATTTTGCTTTGGCTCTTGCGGAGCGGGGACATCAGGTTGTGGCCTTGGATCCGGCAGAGAAAATGTTGGCCATGGTGGAGGAAAAACTGCAGGCAAAGCCGGATTGCAGAGCGCTTATCACAACAGTACAAGCAGATTGGGTGACTCTATCATTAGCCGAATATGGTTGGAATAATTATTTTGATTTGGTATTCGCGTCTATGACACCGGGCGTAACTGATGTGGATACATTGCAGAAGTCGATGGCGGCAGCAAAGCGCCATGTATATTTGAGCCGCTTTGCCGGTCCGCGGAATCATCCTTCAGTGGAAAATATCTGGAACCGCTTTCAGGCTAAACCATATTATAGTCTTTCATTAGACATTCTTTTTCCTCTCAATTTGTTGTATGCTTTGGGTTATAGGCCTGTGCAGCATTTTGCGCGGTGGGAGCGGGAACATACTCAAGCGGTGGAGGACGCGGTGGAGGAGATAAAAAATGTGCTCGCTTTGCGGATGGATCTGGATGCAGTAGCGGAAGAGACCATCCGCCGTTATGTAGAGGAGCGCACAGATAAAAATGGTATGTTTACTGAAGTGAAAGGGGCAACATCAGCAATGTTGCTCTGGAATATCGAAAAAGGAGCATTGACTCGATTGGGGGGATGATCTTGGCAATTACAATCGGAGGGGCGCTCAGACATAAATTACTTTATGTCGGCAAACAGGTTCGGTTGCTTTGCGATGAGGCAGGGCCGGAGTACAGGGCAAAGGTTGCAGAAGTACAAAAGGAGACAATTTTGCTGGAGCTGTTGGCCGGTGAGAATGACGTGTCAAAGCTGCTTCCACAGGGACAGCTGACTGTGGTTTTTGTTGTGCCCGATGATGCCTCCTACTCTTTTGGCGCTAAAATTATCAATTACAGTGAGCCTGGACGGCTTTTGCAGCTTGTTCAGGAGACTCCGCTCCTTAGGACAGAAAAGCGCAGTGATTATCGCCTGAGAACAGCAAAGTTAATTTATGTGGCTCTGTGTAAACAATCGGGAGAGGAGAGCTGGCAGCAGTCTAGTTTGCTGGATCTTTCCCGGAGTGGTGCGAGTGTTTTAACTACTTTGCCGATTAGTAAAGGCGATGAGTTAAAAATTTGGATTCCGCTCGAAGAAGTCGACCATATTTTAGAGGCAGGAACCAAGGTGGTAAGGGTTTCAATGGGGGAGGCGGATCAATTGATCCTGGGGCTGAGTTTCAGTGAACTGAGCCTAGCCGACCAAGGAAAAATTCTTGATTATATTCTTAAAGAATGGACAGAGGGAAAATAGATGAGATAATTTCAAATTATTTTTTTGCAGTAAATGAACGCTTCGCGTTTTCTCAGCTGACGCGTTTTATCCATTGACTAGGGCGGGTTTGAAACCCGCCCGAAAGGGAAGCAGCTGGGGTAGGATGCAATGCCTAATAAAGACGCTCCGTGTTTTTGATATAATTTCCTCCAATAAGAAAAAGCGGCTAAGGCCGCTTTTTGTTTCTTAAATGGTGTGCCCGCAGGGATTCGAACCCCGACTTCAGGCTTCGGAGGCCTGCGTGATATCCCTTTCACAACGGGCACGAGCGCATAACAATGATAACATTCAAAAGATGGAAAGTCAAACGGTTTTAAGCGGTTTAAAGCGGGAATCACTGGGATTAGCCGGGGTATACTAGTGTAAAGCGAGGGGAACGATGTGTTTTTGCATAAGCGGCGGATACTGACAGTGGTGCGTCCGGTTGAAGGTGGGATTAAAGCGCATGTGCTAAATCTTTTGCGGCACATGCAAAACGACTTTCATTTTACTGTAGCTTGCCCAGCCGAGCAGGTTGTTGATTTTCAGGATACCGGCTGCGAAGTGATTGCAGTGCCGCTGTCAGGCAGGCTGCGGCCATATGACGATATCCAGTCAGCCTGGCAGCTTAGCCGCCTGCTCTGTTCTCACAAATACGCCTTGCTCCATGCACATGGCTTTAAAGTGGCCCTTCTTTCCCGGCCGGTTTCCCGTTACTGCAAAGTGCCTTGTTTAGTCACAATTCACGGAGATCTGGTTCATGGCGGAACTGCAAAGTACAGGCTGCTTTACCGCAAGTTTGAGCGGGTCTTGTCAAGTTGGGCGGAGGGATATGTCACCGTTTCCGCTTGGCTGGCCGAACTGCTAATTGCTGATTTTGGGGTGCCTGCTGAGCGGATTGTCATAATTCCTAATGGTATCATTTTGGGCCATGGGGAGATTTCCAGACTCGGGGAATTGCCGTTTTCTGCCGAAGTGCCGTTAGTGGGTACAGTGGCACGACTGGCTCCGCAAAAAGGGGTTGAACACTTTCTGCTGGCGGCTAAAGAGCTGGCAGGCACCTTTCCCGAGCTAAGGTTTTTGGTGGTGGGCGATGGTCCGCTTCGTTCGGAGCTTGAACGATTATGCAGTGAGCTTGGCATAGCAGATAAAGTATACTTTGCCGGGTTCCGGCAGGATGTCCCGGCTATTTTGCAGCGTTTGCATCTTTTTGTTCAGCCGTCGGTCAATGAGGGTCAGGGTATTACCGTGTTGGAAGCTATGGCTGCGGGGTGTCCGGTGGTGGCAAGCGCTGCGGGAGGCTTGAAAGAATTGATAAAAGACGGCGAAACCGGGCTTCTGGTTCAGCCGGGAAGTCCTCAGGCTTTGGCGCAGGCTGTGACCTTGTTGCTGCAGAATAAGCAATTGCGTCAGCAGATGACGGTAAAGGCGAAAATATTTGTCACTAAATATGATCTGGCAGAAATGATTACGAAAACGCGAGAAGTATATGCCCGTATTCTGGAAGGGAGGTGGCCGGCTTAAAACGAGGCGGCTCCCTGGCAGTAGTTTTTCTTGTTATATTTTGCTTAAGCCCTGTTGCCGCACAGCCGCCCGGAAAAGTGGTTGTTGTCGCCATGAACCGCACCAGCCTGTCTCAGGTGGCCGCGGACAAGGCTATGGCATCTTGGCTTACACGCGGTTCTGTGGGTTTGCTGAATATTTCCACCGCAGCTCGCCCGCTTCCTTCCCATCTTTATGTGACTATGGGAGCCGGATCGAGAGCAATCGGTGCAGACAGTGCTCGGCTGGCGTTCATGACGGATGAGGAGAATAACGGAACAGCGGCCGGCGAGGCGTTTTGGCGCCGCAGCGCAGTCGCCCCGGAAGGGGAAATTTTACATTTAGGAATGGCCGAAATTAACCGGCTTAATCAGGAGCTTCGTCATCCCGTACAGCCGGGGCTGCTCGGCGATACTCTGCGCCAAAATGGCAGGGTGGCGGCAGTCATCGGTAACGCCGATGGCTTACTGGTCTCCCGGGAAGCAGTAACGTTTTTGGCTGACGGCTCAGGGCAGGTACCGTTAGGTGAGGTGAGCCGGCGGATTCTGAAACGAGATAGTGCCTTTCCCTTTGGCTGGCGTACTGACCGGGAAAAAGTTTGGAACATATTTCAGGAAGTATTTGACAAAGTAGATGTGGTATTGGTGGAGTGGGGCGATTTTTCCAGGCTTGACGAATACCGCCCGCTCATGGCTGCTGCTCCGGCTTTTGCCAGAGAGCAAGAGATCTTTCAAGATCTATCCTGGTTTTTGGAGAGGGTATCTGCTCGGTTGTCACCCGCCGATCTTTTGCTGCTTGTTTCTCCGCTTTCTCCGGCGGGAGAAAGGGGGCGCTTTGGTTACATGGTGGCGATTGGCGGTCAATTTCCTCCGGGAGCCCTGCTGTCCTCCGACACAACACGACGCCCGGGGCTTGCAGCCATTACCGATATTGCGCCGACTATATTGGCCGAGCAAGGTTTAAGAGTACCGCCGGCAATGCTGGGGATGCCCGTTAGCGCCGGCAAGTACGGCGGTCCGTCTGCGTTGTTGGAGATGGAGAAAGAGATTGGCAGGATTTTTCAACTACGTGTTCCTTTGCTGAGAGGCTACGTTTTCTTGCAAATAGTGATTGTTTTGGGGGCACTAATCAATCTGTTTGCGCGTTTTATTCCTTTTAATCGCTTTGAGGCACTGCTGCTGGCGCTTTTGACTGTGCCGCCGCTTTTACTCATCTTGCCGCTGCAATTATTGTCGCCGGAAGCAGGGTTTTTGCTGGCAAGCTTTGCGGTAGTAATAACGGTAGCTTTACTGCAAAAATTTGTGAAGGGGCAAGTATCTCAGTTTGCAGTACTTGCGTTGTCAACTTCTGCGCTGATTGCCGGCGATCTGTTGCGTGGGGCAGAATTGATGAAAGTCTCTGTACTGGGATATGATCCGGTGTCAGGTGCTCGTTACTATGGTTTGGGAAATGAGTATATGGGTGTGCTGGTTGGCAGCAGTGTCTTAGGTTTTGCTGCCGTCATCACATTGTGGCCGCGGTTTAAGCGCTTGTTTTCTGTGTTAACGGCTGCATATTTCCTGGGGGGAGTGCTGCTGATTGTGGCGCCGGGAGGCGGGGCAAATTTCGGCGGGATGGTTACTGCATTGACGGCGTTTTTGGTTACACTTGCCTTGTTATGGCAGATTCGTCCGTCTTGGTTTAGCGCCGTGGTTGTGCTGGTGCTCCTGATAGCAATAACCGCTAGTGCGTTGTTCATCAATTTGCGGCTCCCGCATACCGAGCAGTCTCACTTGGGACGGACTATAACGTTGTTCCAGGAAGACGGTTGGCAGGTGCTGCAAGATGCAGTCTCACGCAAAGCGGAGATGAACAGCAGACTTTTTCGCTATTCTTTATGGAGTCGTGCATTTTTAGTCTTCCTGGTTATGCTGGCAGTGCTCTTTTATCGCCCGCGAGGAATTCTGCATGATCTGCAGAAACGCTTTCCCCAGCTCTCGGCTGGTTTTTGGGGAATCATTTTCGGTAGTGTTGCCGCTTTCTTGTTTAATGATTCCGGGGTGGTGGCGGCTGCCACAACTTTGCTTTATGCGGGTGTGCCGATCATTATCCTAGCCGGTCGGATTGTGGGACAAATGCCAGAAAATAGCCGAAATCATCGATAGAGAGACGTTATGGTCTATTTAAATATTTATATAAGCAGGATTTCCAGGCAAGAATGGGAATATAGTGTGTTGTCCATTTTTTGGATTGACTGAAAGTTGCAGAAGGAGGAAAAATATTGCCAACTTATATGCGTAGTCGCCTAGCAAACGGAATAAATCTTTTTATTCATCCCACAGTTAAATTCAAAACTATTCTGGTTCAACTTATTTTTCATAGGGCTCTGCGTGAGGATGATGTGACCGAAAGCTCATTGTTGCCTTCGGTGCTCCAGCGGGGCAGTGGAAATTATCCGAACCGGATGGCTATTGCGCACAGGTTAGAAGAATTGTACGGAACCGAATTGGTTTCAGGTGTGACTAAAAAGGGAGAACGTCAGCTGGTGAGCTTTACCCTTGACTTAGTCCACGATCAATATCTGCCTGGCGAAAGCAGCTTATTGAAAAAGGCACTGCAAGTGCTAAGTGATGTGGTAACAAACCCTGTGCTTTTCGATGAGAGCTTTAAAGAAGACTATGTAACTCAAGAAAAAGAACAACATGAAAAGCTGATTAAGGGTTTGATTAATGATAAAATCGCTTATTCTGTTGAGCGTTGTTTACAGCATATGTGTGAGAACGAACCTTTTGGCGTTTTTAAGTACGGCAGTGTAGAGCGTCTAAAAACAATTGACGGCCCGTCGTTATATCATTATTACCGCCATTTTTTAAGAGAAAGCCCGGCCGATCTGCATATCAGCGGTGACCTGGATCTTTCAGAAGTTTCATCTTTGGCCGAGCAAATATTCACTTTTGAGCGAGGCGCGGAAGAAGCCGTAGCTGCCACCTCAGTGCAGAAAAAAATTGGCGATGTGCGGTACGTGCAAGAGGAATTAGATGTGAGTCAGGGCAAACTGGTACTCGGCTACAGGACCGGAGTGACCTGCGCTGACGACGATTATTTTCCTCTCCTGGTCTACAATGGTATCCTCGGCAGTTTCCCTCACTCTAAACTGTTTCAAAATGTGCGGGAGAAGGCGAGCTTGGCTTATTATACTTATTCCCGTCTGGAGAAGCATAAAGGGCTAATGCTTATTTCTTCCGGTATTGAAGTTGATAATTATGAAAAAGCATTGGAAATTATTAACCGACAGTTAGCAGAGATGACACGAGGTGATTTTACGGAGGAAGACTTGGAAAATACCAGAAGCGGCCTGAGAAACCAATTCCTTGTGGAGGAAGATAGCCAAGGGTTAGTAATTAATCGTGTGCTGGATGACATGTTGGTGGGACGGGAAGAAAATACTGCGCAGCTGTTAAAGCGCTTGGCTGCGGTGACGAGAGAAGATGTGGCACGTGTTTCAGCTAATGTCTGTTTGGATACAGTCTACTTCCTGACAAAAAGGGGAGGCGTATAAAATGTTGCGACTACTAGAGAATCAACTGTTAAAGGAAAAAGTGTATATGCGGCAGATAGCGCCCGGTCTGGAAGTTTTTGTGCTGCCGAAAAAAGGCTATGTGAAAAAATATGTTACCTATGCCACCAACTTCGGTTCCATTGACTCGCGCTTTATTGTGGAAGGAGAAGATAAAGAGTTAAGTGTGCCGGATGGTGTAGCCCATTTTCTGGAACACAAGCTTTTTGAAGATGAGGACGGTAACGTCTTTGATCGGTTTGCCAGGTTAGGGGCATCAAGTAATGCGTTTACCAATTTTAACAATACAGCATATCTTTTTTCTTGCACGGATCATTTTGCAGAATGCTTGGAACTTTTGCTCGATTTTGTGCAAACGCCTTACTTCACCGCAGAAAGCGTGGAAAAAGAAAAAGGGATTATTGAACAGGAAATCAGGATGTATGAGGATAATGCGCAATGGCGAATCTTTTTTAACCTGCTGGCGGCGATGTATAAAGAGCATCCCGTTCGTGTGGATATTGCCGGCACTGCGGAAAGTATACGTCAAATCGACAAAGATGTTCTCTATAAGTGCTACCGCACATTTTACCATCCCAGCAATATGGCGTTGTTTGTGGTAGGGGATGTTGACCCGGGGCGGGTGTTTGAACAGGTGGAAGCCAATATCAGCAAACGTAACTATAAAGAACTAGGTGATATTAAGCGGATTTACCCTAATGAACCGCTTGAACTTGGTCAGGATTTCGTTAAGCAGGAACTTGTGGTGTCGCAGCCGCTGCTGAATTTAGGCTTTAAGGAGAGAGACCTAGGTTATCAGGGCGAGCGTCTCTTCAAAAAGGAATTGACTACTAACTTGGTGTTAGACGTAGTGTTTGGCTCCAGTTCCAAGCTCTATAACGAACTTTATGAAGAAGGCCTGATTGACGACGAGTTTGATGCCGGGTATGTGGCAGAGCAAGACTACGGCCATACAATTTTGGGCGGCGAAACGGTTGACCCCGACCGCTTATTGGAACGGCTAACCTTGGGAATAAAAGAGGCTAAGGGAAGCGGAATTTCAGAGGCGCAGTTTGAACATTATCGCCGCAAAGCAATGGGTGAATTTTTAAAAAGTTTTAATTCCTTAGAGTTTATCGCCAATAATTTTTTAGCGTACCATTTCCGTCAAATCAATTTTTTTACCTACCTTGATGTTCTTCAATCGGTGACATTGGCTGATGTCAACGACCGCTTGCATCAGCATCTTGTCGAGGATAGCATGGTAAGATCTTTAATCATGCCGAAAAAGGGCTGAAGGCAGACAATTCAGATGGTAAAGCAGGAATATTTTGTTTGCTGTTGAATTAAGGCGTATACCTTATAGAAGGAGATGGCTAGATGAAAAAGCCAATCAAACTAGCTGAAATGGCAAGCTTGAGCCGCAGTCAGGTTAGAGAGAACTTTAAGAGTTATATGAACCCCGGACTATGTACGTTGCTGGGCTTGTTGGACTTAGATAAGCTCTATGTGAGGGCTGAAGGCGTTTATGTCTGGGATTCAGAAGGCAATCGCTACTTGGATTTTCTGGGCGGTTTTGGTTCACTGAATTTAGGGCATAACCATCCCCGTATCTTGGCTGCACTGGAGCAGGTAACAACCATGCCTAATCTTCTCCAGGCTTCAATGGGCATGGCTGCCAGCACGCTGGCCCATAATTTGGCACAGATTACACCGGGGAAATTAAACAATACTTTCTTTTGCAACAGCGGCGCGGAGGCTGTGGAAGGGGCGATTAAGCTAGCAAGAATTGCCACCGGACGGACGCGGATTATTTCTTGTAAGAGTGGTTTTCACGGCAAGACGCTAGGTTCATTGTCTGTTACCGGACGCGAGAAGTACCAAAAGGGCTTTGAACCTTTGCTGCCTGATTGCAGTATGGTGCAGTTTTGCGGATTGAGCGAACTGGAAGAGCAGCTCAAAACTAAAGATGTGGCCGGGTTTATCGTGGAACCCATTCAAGGCGAAGGAGGCATCATTGTCCCCGAACAGGGTTATCTTAAAGCGGCAGAGGCACTTTGTCGCCGCTACGGTGCGCTGTTAATTGTGGATGAGATTCAGACCGGCTTGGGGCGGACAGGCAAAATGTTTGCGGTAGAGCATGATAATGTGGAGCCGGATATTCTTTGTCTTGCCAAGTCACTGGGCGGAGGGATTATGCCAATCGGTGCAGTCATCACCACGCAGGAGATCTGGAATAAAGCCTATGGCGGCATTGAAAAGTGCCTTTTGCATACTTCCACTTTTGGTGGCAACACTTGGGCGGCTGCGGCCGGAATAGCCACATTGGAAGTAATTTATGAGGAAGACTTGGCTGCGCGTGCTGCGGAGTTAGGCGACTACTTAATGAGCGGACTGCGTTCATTGCAGGAAAAATACCCAATCATCGCTGATGTCAGAGGGAAGGGCTTGCTGGTCGGCCTTGAATTTGAACAGCCGGCTAAAGGTGTATTAGCGAAGGTGGCCGGAGCAGTCAACAAGCTGAGTGCGGAATATCTAGGCGCCATGGTTGCCGGTGTTTTATTGAATCAATATAAAATTATCACTGCCTATACCCTAAATAATCCAAACGTGATCCGTTTTGAGCCGCCGCTGATAGTCACAAAGGAGCAGCTTGATGTGCTTCTGCAGGCATTGGAAGAAATTTTTGAAAAGAACCGTTCACTGCTGGGTTTCGGGCTTAGTTCGAGCAAAACAATGCTTACCGGCCTTTTTGGCAAGAAGAAGTAGCTTTTTATTCAAGGCATCTGCTTAAACTCCTGAGAAGAGGGGAAAGCTACTTCTCGAAAGGAGGCGGCTGATGAAACACCAAGGGATTGATGACTGGGTTTCAGTTTTTAGTGCGCCCACGATTGATGAGGCTGAAATCGTGAGGGGGATGCTGGAAGCGTCTAAGGTTCCGGTAGCGCTAGCCAGGGAAGCTCTGGCAACAAGCGGCTTAGCTGAAGGCGCAGAAAACGAAGTGATTGTTAAGGTGCCCAAGGAGATGGTGCCTAAAGCGATCCAACTGCTTCAGACCGTAGAGCATGGCTTCCGAGATGAGTATTAAGGGGGAAATGTGATGGATTCCGGCAGATGGTTTTTTTTGATTCTCCTAATCGTTTTCATTGCCGTATCTTGGGGGGTAAGAGCGTTTCTCTCGCAGCGTACTACCGATAAAGTTACCAAACGGAAAAGGGACGAGGCTAAAAAATGATAGTCCCTGTTAAGCTGGAAGTGCTTTGTGATTTTGACGGCACGATCACAAACGAGGATATCGGCTTTAAAATTATCGAAACTTTCGCCGGGCCTGGCTGGGAAGAAGTGGAAAATGCTTACCAGCGGGGAGAAAAAGGCTCGCGGGAGGCGCTGATCGAAATTTTTTCCTTAACCCGTGTTTCTGCGGAAACATTAACCCGTTTCGTGGAGAACGGTTTTCATGTTGATCCGGCATTTCCTGATTTCGTAAATTTATGCCGCAAGGCTGGCATAGCTGTAACAGTCCTTAGTGACGGTTTTGATTTCTATATTGAGCTGATGTTTCGCAAGTTCAAGCTGGATCTGCCTTATCTCGCCAACAACCTGCGAGTGGTGGACTGTAGTCTGCGTGCCGATTTCCCCTACAGCAGTCATCACTGTGGCTCTTGTGGAAACTGTAAAATGGATTATGCCAGAAAAGTGAAAGCAAGCGGTTCGCAAATTGTTTATATAGGTGACGGACATTCGGACAAATGTGTCAGCAGTTTTGCCGATGTGTTATTTGCTAAGGGTGTATTGGCGGAACATTGCCGGCAGGAAGGCACGCCCTACTTTCCTTTTGACTGTTTTAATGATATATTCTCGGTTTGCAGTGACGGACTATTTAATAAGTTGCTCAGCGGGAGGAAAACGGAATGACTATTGCCCGTGACGTTGTCGAATTAATCGGAAAAACTCCCATGGTTCGCCTAAACAGGCTGACTGACGCGCGTATGGCTGAGGTTGTGGCAAAGCTGGAATCTTTTAACCCCGGCGGCAGCGTTAAGGATCGTATCGCTAAGAGTATGATTATGGCTGCGGAAAAAGAAGGAAAATTGACGCCCGGTGCTACAATCCTAGAACCCACCAGCGGCAATACGGGCATTGGCTTGGCCATAGTGGCAGCAGCGCGAGGCTATCGCCTGATTTTGGTGATGCCTGATACTATGTCGCTGGAACGGCGGGCTATTTTAAGGGCATACGGTGCGGAATATATCTTAACCCCGGGCGCTAAAGGGATGAAAGGCACGCTGGAAAAGGTGGAAGAAATTTTGCATGAACATCCGGAGTATTTTGTCCCGCAGCAGTTTGCAAATTTGGCCAACCCGGAAATCCATCGTTTGGCTACCGCACGGGAGATTTTGGCACAGACCGGCGGTGCGCTCGATGCTTTTGTAGCTGGTGTGGGAACCGGGGGTACGATTACCGGGGTAGGAGAAGTTTTGAAGAAAGAAAAACCGGGTGTAAAAATTTATGCGGTAGAGCCGGCAGCCTCTCCTGTGCTTTCCGGCGGACAGCCTGGCCCCCATAAAATTCAGGGAATCGGTGCCGGTTTTGTGCCTAGTGTTCTTAACAGAGGTGCTTTCGATGAAGTGCTCACCGTGAGTAATGATGAGGCGATGGCCATGGCGCGCCGCATGGCTGCAGAGGAGGGTCTCCTTGTCGGCATCTCCAGTGGCGCCGCAGTACACGCCGCTCTGCTGGTGGCACGCAAGCTGGGTTCTGGTAAACGTGTGGTTGTTGTCGTTCCAGACACCGGTGAGCGCTATCTCACTACCGAATTATTCAAAGATTGAGGCGCTGACTAAACGGTATCAGCCGGCGTATTCCCAGAAAAAGGAGCGGAGTTCTCTGTCGCTTCTTTTTTGCTTTCTTTTAAGAGTGGAAAAGTTGGGGAGATGAGCCGATAGGGCAAATTGACCCTGCCGTCGCAGGTATGATATAATCCCTTCAGATATGGAACGGCTTGGGAGGAATATTTCCCGACGCAGGGAGGAAGAAAGAGATGTCAAAACAGGATAAAACGTTTGTTAAGGAAATTACACCTCAGTCAGAAGATTATTCACAGTGGTACCTAGACGTGGTTTTAAAAGCCCAGATGATGGATTATTCTCCGGTAAAAGGCTGTATGGTGATTCGCCCTTACGGGTTTACCCTTTGGGAAAATATGCAGCAAAGATTGGATAGGCGCATTAAGGAGACAGGCCATAAAAATGCCTATTTCCCCCTATTTATCCCGGAGAGTTTGCTGCAAAAAGAAACAGAACATGTGGAAGGCTTTGCGCCGGAAGTGGCTTGGGTTACCCATGGAGGCAACGAGAAACTTGCTGAACGATTAGTGGTGCGTCCCACATCTGAAACGATAATTTGTGAAATGTACAGCAGATGGATTCAATCTTACCGCGATTTGCCGGTGCTGATTAACCAGTGGTGCAACGTGGTGCGCTGGGAAAAAGTGACGCGGCCTTTTTTGCGCACATCGGAATTTCTCTGGCAGGAAGGGCATACTGCCCATCGCAATGAAGAGGAAGCTGAAGAAGAAACGCTGAAAATGCTGGAAGTTTATCGCGATTTTGTGGAAAATGATTTGGCCATCCCTTTGTTTGTCGGTCGTAAAACTGAAAATGAAAAGTTTGCTGGAGCGCTGCGTACTTACTCAATTGAAGCGCTGATGAGCGATGGAAAAGCGTTGCAGGCAGGCACTTCGCATAACTTGGGGACTCATTTTGCAAAAGTGTTCGAGATTACGTATCTTGATCGGGATGGGGAATTAAAATTTGTCTGGCAAACATCCTGGGGCGTTTCTACGCGGTTGATTGGTGCGATTATTATGGTGCACGGTGATGACCGTGGCCTTGTGCTGCCGCCAAAAGTGGCGCCTACTCAAGTAGTTTTGGTGCCGATTGCTCCTAAAAAAGTCCGCGAGGAAGTATTGGTTAAGGCAGCAAATCTCTATGACGAGCTGAGAGCTGCGGGAATTCGCATTGAAATGGATGACCGGGAGGAATATTCTCCGGGGTGGAAGTTTAATGAATGGGAAATGAAAGGAGTTCCTCTGCGCATTGAAATTGGACCGAGGGATTTAGAAGCGGGGCAAGCTTTACTGGCTCGCCGTGACACAGGAGGAAAAGAAACTGTCAGTCTGGGAGAATTAATGACGAGAATCCCTGCGCTGTTGACAGAAATCCAGCTCAATATGTATGATAAAGCCAAAAAATCGCGGGATGATAACACGCGTCGTACAGACGATTACGCCGAGTTTAAGCAAATCATCGAAGAGAAGCGCGGCTTTGTTCTCTCGCGCTGGTGCGGTGACAGCGCCTGTGAATTGGCAGTTAAAGAAGAGACTAAAGCCACTATTCGCTGCATGCCATTTAACATGGAGACGTCCCCCGGCAAGTGTTTGCACTGTGGCACTGAGTCGACTAAGTTGGTCTATTTCGCTCGCGCCTATTAGCAGGTCCAGCTATACCGAAGTGTGGAAGGAGGAGCTTATTTGCCAAGCAAAGTCTATTTTGCCGATATTCGCGCCAATGCCCGGCATGAAAGTTTGCCGCAAAAAGTAAGCAAGCTTTTCAAGGCGGCCGGTTTTGATCAACTGGTGGCGAAGGATGAACTGATTGCGCTGAAGCTGCATTTTGGGGAAAAGGGAGGCACAGCATATATTCATCCCGTCTTTGTCCGTCAGGTAGTCGATAGAGTAAAGGAGGCAGGTGGCAAACCTTTTTTAACCGATACCAACACGCTCTACGTCGGTTCCCGCGCCAATAGCGTCGACCACCTGCAGACTGCCATTGAGAACGGTTTTTCCTATGCTACGGTTAATGCTCCGCTAATCATCGCCGACGGACTTTTTGGCAAAAACTTTGTTGATGTGCCGATAAATGGTGTCCATTTTCAGACGGTTAAAATTGGCAGTGATATTGCTAACGCCGCAGGCATGATTGTCATGTCGCATACTAAAGGTCACGTTATCACCGGTTTTGGCGGAACGATTAAGAATCTTGGCATGGGCTGCGGAAACCGGGGCGGCAAACAGATGATGCATTCAGCCATTAAGCCTAAAGTAGCCGCGGCTGTCTGCAACTGCTGCAGAACTTGCCTAAAGTGGTGTCCCGCGGATGCGATTTTTTTCAGTGAGAGTGCGGCAGAAATTGATCAGCTTAAATGTATCGGCTGCGGTGAATGTACCGTGGTTTGCCCCACCAGGGCGATAAAAATTCAGTGGAAGAGTGAAACTGTTGATGTGCAGGAGCGCATGGCAGAATATGCCTGGGGGGCAATCAAAGATAAAGTTGGGAAAGTTGGTTTCTTCAATTTTGTGCTGAATGTGACGCCGGATTGCGATTGTAATAGCTGGAGCGATGCTTATATCGTCAATGATGTAGGGATTCTTGCTTCCACCGATCCGGTGGCAATTGAGCAGGCTGCTATCGATTTGATTAACAAGCAGACGGGGTTGGAGAATACCCGGCTGACGAGCAACTTTGCGCCGGGTGAAGATAAGTTTAAAGGTGTTTACCCCGACACCGACCACGAAGCGCAGCTGCGCCATGCGGAGAAACTGGGCATGGGGAGCCGACAATATGAAGTGATTAGGCTATAGGAGGCAAAATGGAAGAGAAAAAGACGCTCAGACAAAAGGTGCTCTCACAACGGGACAGTTTAAGCTGGCAAGAGGTTGAGGCACATAGTACGGAAATTGCCAAAAAAATGTTTGCGCTGCCGGAGTATCTTGCTGCCGGCACGATTATGTATTTTCTCAACTTTGGCAAGGAAGTAATGACGCTGCAAATGGTGCCCCAGACTTTGGCCCATGCCAAACGTGTGGTGGCACCAAAAACATTGCCTAAAGAGCGGAAGCTGGTTTTATCTGAAGTCTTAGACGTGGCGGATGATCTGGCACCTGGTCTTTGGGATATCCCCGAGCCTAAGCCTGAGAGGATGCGGCCGGTGGCACCGTCGGAAGTTGATTTTGTGGTGGTGCCGGGTGTAGCTTTTGATGAGAGAGGCAATCGTCTGGGCTACGGCGGCGGTTATTACGATCGCTTTTTTGCGCAGCTGCGTGAAGGTGTGCCGCTGGTGGCAGTAACTTTTGAAGTGCAAATTCTGCCTGCGGTACCTGTTGCAGCTTGGGATCGCCGGGTAGAGCTGATTGTTACAGAAAAACGGGTGATTGATTGCCGGTTATAGCCGGCAAAAATGGAAGCATTAAGCGGGACAAGGCGATGAAGCGCGGCGGGAGGAAGTAAGTTGAAAACAATTGATTTGCGCAGTGACACGGTAACAAGGCCAACTCCGGCGATGAGGCAGGCTATGGCGACAGCAGAAGTAGGGGATGACGTTTACGGCGAAGATGTCACAGTAAACCGACTGGAGGCTGTCGCCGCAGAAATTGTGGGCAAAGAGGCGGCATTGTTTGTGCCTACTGGCAGCATGGGCAATCAGCTGGCGATAATGACTCACTGTGGCCGTGGTGAAGAAGTAATCTGCGATGCCAACGCACATATTTTCCATTACGAGATGGCTGCGGCCGGGTTGCTATCCGGCGTCCAGCTATATCCTTTGGCGAATCTTCATAGTGATAAAGGCATCAGCACTTTGTCTGAACATATCCGGGAGCCACTAAGCTATTTACCAAAAACGAGGCTTATTTGCCTGGAAAATACTTTAAACCGAGCCGGCGGCACGGTAGTCGATTTGGCACAGATGGCGGCTGTTTACCGCCTCGCCGAAAAATTTGAGCTGAAGGCGCATCTTGATGGCGCGCGGATTTTCAATGCTGCCTATGCTTTGCAATGCGAAGTAAGGGAGCTGACACAATATTGTGATTCGGTGATGTTTTGTCTTTCAAAAGGGCTGGGTGCGCCGGTAGGTTCTGTTTTGGCCGGATCGGCGGAATTTATCATTCAGGCGCGTCGCTACCGTAAGCTGTTAGGTGGCGGGATGCGCCAGGCAGGCGTTTTGGCGGCAGCAGGATTAGTTGCCTTGGCCGATACTTCCCATCTGTTGGTTGACCATGAAAAAGCGCGTCGTTTGGCTTCAATCCTTGCCCAGCTTCCGGGAGTGAAGGTAAATCCTGCTGCTGTGGAAACAAACATTTTATTGATGGAATTGACAGAAATGCCACTTGAGCTGTTTCTCGCGGAGCTTAAGCTTAAAGGTGTTTTGGCGGGGCCCATGGGTCCTCAGACGGTGCGTTTTGTTACTCATGGCGATGTAAGCATGGAAGATGTGGAAGAAGCGGGAGAAATGATTGGCGAGTTGCTTGCCTCGCACTAACCATTGTTTATCTTAGCCATTGCCCTCACCCTACCCTCTCCCAGAGGGAGAGGGTAGCTGTCCGGGAAGGGAGAGGGGAATTGATGGTAAGGAAGAGGTGAACACTCTCCACCTTTTGGGGGAGAGGGCTAGGGTGAGGGGGTGGTTAACTTTTGTCTTCACTTAAGCTTTGGACTTGGCTTTTTGCCCTCACCCTAACCCTCTCCCAGAGGGAGAGGGAAGCTGTCGGGAAGGGAGAGGGAAGCTTAATAAAAAGTTATAAGGGCTGCCGGGGGCAGCCCTTATAACTTTTTTAGCTATGGTGGTCAGTTTCAGGTTGTTGACTTCCAGGAAGTTCAATACGCCGTGCGGTCACCTGTAGTCTGGGCAGGTTAAAGCCGGTCAGATGTTCAATGACTTCTTTCACCGTTAGTTGAACCTCCTGCAAGACTTCAGGAATATTTTGGCCATAATAGACGTTTACGTCAATTTGCAGCCATGCGCCTTCAGGTTTAGAGTTGACTTCAGTTTTGCTTACCCGGGCAATGCCGGGAATTTTTGCGGCTACGTGAGCAACCATCTGTGAAATTACGTGCTCAGAGATATAGAAATTTCCTAGAGAGCTATAGATGGGTCTGACTATGGAGCGATCAATAACCACCTTTTTGGGATCTTCCCTGTGGCTTTTCCCCCAAAAAGAACGCAATGGATCAAGAAGATAGCCCGGGAAATCTTTTTTGATGGCAAAGGTGGGGAGCGGGATGACATGCCTGTTTTCTCTGTTGCGCAATTCCAGCGCTCTGGAAATAGCTCTTGGAGAGGCAATTTCCTCAATCCTGATAAATTTTTCCGGCGCAGGAAGCTGAAGCCGTTCGGCAATAGTGCATACCATTTTTACTGATGTGCCCATCAGCAGAATTTTATCAGCGCGGGCTGAGATGATTTTTTCTCTGACTTCAGCGGCATGGGTATCGTCTGTAAAAATTGCACATTTTACGGCACCGATTTTGGTAGTCTCTCTTTTGGCCGACTTGCCGGCTAAGATAATGCTGCCTTGGATTAGCAGGCCATCGTCCACAATCAGGGGGATATGGTGCTTAATGGCCAGATAAGAAGCTCGGTGGGATTTACCCGTTCCGCTGGACCCTACAAGTGCAAAAACCTGCATTGTGACCTCCCTTAATGTAGGCAAGAGTGATGAAAATATTATAACACAACGGTAGTCGTTGACAAACATAGAAAAATAATAAGAAAAATAATAACATAATCATGCAATTATTCTAAGATTGCGAAAATTCTAATTTTTTGATTAGAAAAATAGAAAATAATTCCCAGTTTGCAGGTATTCTTCTAAAATTTACGAACATTCTAAAAGGTGATAATTTAAGAAAATTTGTGAAAGCTGATTCCCGAGGAGATGAATTGCTTGTCAAAAATTAAAGTTGTAATAGTAGGAGCCGGTGTTGGAGGCAGTTCTGTTTATCGTGTTCTGCGGGAAATCGATAATGTGCAAATAATTGGTGTGGCTGATAGAAATCTGGCTGCACCCGGAATAACACTTGCCCGCAAAGACAAGATTTATGTAACCGAAAATTATCAAGAACTGGTTGCCAGGCCTGAAATTGATGTTATTATCGAAGCAACGGCTGACGTTGAAGTGCAGAGAAATATTCATCGACTTAAACACCTCGGGGCGGCAGTGATGGAAGCGCTTGCCGGCAACTTGTTGATGGTTATCCTGCAGGCAAAGGAAGAATTATTGGAAGTAAAAAAACTTAAAAGTGAACTTTGGGCAATTTTAAATTCAATGCAGGAAGCTATTGAAGTTGCTAATAATACCGGGCTTATCAAATATGTTAATCCTTCTTTTACGCGAGTTACCGGTATCCCGGAAGCGCAACGCGTGGGTAAAAACATTTTTGAGGTGTCGCCTCATGGCGCTTTAGCCCAGTCGCTAGTCAAACAAAAAGCGGTGGTGGGCTATCGCTCGAAAGTAGGAGGTTCAGGCGCGGAAGTTATTGCTAATGCTGCTCCCATTTTGGTGGATGGGGAAATGGAAGGAGCGGTGGTAGTTTTCCAACCTATCACAGATATTTTAAAACTAATGGACGAATTGCAAAAAAGCACAACAATTATTGAGAATCTCTACGCCAAAATCGACCAAATCACCGGCAGCAAGTATACATTTGATGATTTGACAGGCACAAGCAAAGTATTTGTCTACACAGTCGAAATGGCCAAAAGGGCGGCCAAGAGCGATTTTCCGGTTCTTTTAGTCGGCGAGAGCGGGACAGGGAAGGAGCTCTACGCCCACGCTATTCATCAGGCCAGTCAGCGCCGTGGCAAAGCATTTATCAAAATCGGTTGCGCGTCTGTGCCTGAAGAATTGTTGGAGTCGGAATTATTCGGCCATGAGAAAGGCTCTTTCACCGGCGCCGTAAAAACGAAACTAGGTAAAGTTGAACTGTCAAACGGCGGAACTCTTTTCTTGGATGAAATTGGGGAAATGAATCCTTATCTGCAGGGAAAACTGGTGAGGCTCCTGCGGGAGCGGGAGTTTGAGCGGGTAGGCGGCACAGAGACGCTGCTTGCAGACGTGCGTCTGATTACTGCCACCAGCATGGATTTGAAGTCACTTGTTCGCAAAGGCCGCTTCCTTGAGGAGTTATATTTTCTGCTTAATATGATTGAAGTGAACTTGCCTCCCTTGCGCCAGCGGCGCGAAGATATCCCAGTGCTTGTAGATCATTTTATCGGCAAACTAAATCGCAAGCTAGGGAAAAAAGTGAGATGTGTAGCTCCCGATGCATTGCAGTTATTATCCGGCTATGATTGGCCCGGAAACATTCGGGAGTTGGAAAATGTGATCGAGCGGGCCATGGTTACGGTTGGCGGCGATGTAATTATCCAGCAGCAATTAGCGCCCTACATTGGTCAGTTTAATAGTATTGCCGCTACCCAAAACACTGAAATTATGCCGCTGGATAAAATGGAGCAAATGATGCTTAAAGCTGCTCTTGCCCGCTATGGCGAAACATTGGAAGGGAAGAAGAAGGCCGCCGATGCTTTAAATATTTCCTTGGCTACCCTATATAACAAGCTTAAAAAATTTAGAGCCTGATGTCGTCTGCGGCACCATCAGATGGGTGAAAATCGCCCTCACCCTACCCTCTCCCAGAGGGAGAGGGGATTTGTGGGGTGGAGGGAAGACTGGGAGCGGCTTCTGGCTCTGGCCGCTAAACTCACCTTCGCCCTCACCCTAGCCCTCTCCCAGAGGGAGAGGGGATTTGTAGGGTAGAGGGAGAGGGGGGACAGAGGGTCTTATAGTGCAGAGATTAAGGAGGAGTAACCGTGAAGTTGTATGAGTATATGGGAAAAGAGTTATTGGCCAGGTATGGCATTCCTGTGCCGGAAGGCGGTGTGGCTGCTACCCCAGAGGAAGCAGCGGAATTGACGGGGAAAATCGGTTCCGTAGTCATTAAGGCCCAGATTCTCAGTGGGAAAAGAGGTAAAGCAGGGGGGATTATCTTTACCGATAACCATGCCGAAGCCGGTCGATTTTCTGCCGATTTGCTAGGCAGTGAACTGAATGGCTATAAAGTGGAAGCAGTCTTAGTAGAGAAAAAACTTCAGATTGAGCGGGAACTTTATTTGGCGATTACTGTTGATAGCGCTGCCAGAAACCCGCTTATCTTAGCTTCTGCCAAAGGTGGAATCGACATTGAAGATGTGCCAGAAGAAGAGCTGGTGAAAATGGCGCTGGATGTGACAGTAGGCATGCAGCCATTCGTCACGCGGGAAGTTACGCGACGACTGGCGGTGTCTGATGTTGTAGCTGCACAGATTGCAGATATTCTCTCTAAATTATATCGGCTGTTTGTGGAAATGGATGCTGAGTTGGCGGAAATTAATCCGCTTGTCATTAGCGGAGAAACGGTGATTGCTGCCGATGCGAAAATAACAATTGATGATGATGCGCTCTTTCGTCAGTCGGCACTGCCGCTTGTGGAAGAACGAACGGCTGCCGAGAAAAAAGCGCATGAATTGGGCCTTTCTTATGTAGAGTTGGACGGGGATATTGCCGTAATGGCTAACGGCGCCGGGATCACTATGGCAACATTGGATTTAATCCAATACTACGGCGGAGCAGCCGCTAATTTTCTTGACGCGGGCGGCGGCGCCGGTGTGGAACAGACTGCTAGAGCGCTTGAACTGCTGCTCTCAAAAAACCCAAGAGCAATCTTAATAAATATTTTCGGTGGAATCACCCGTTGTGATGATGTGGCTCAGGCTTTTGTCGATGTCAAGAAGAACAGCGGCATTCCTGTCCCTGTGGTAATACGTTTGGTGGGCACAAACGAGGAAAAGGGACGAGAAATTTTATTGGCTGAGGGGATTAACGCCTATAAATTAATGCATGAAGCGGCACAAAGGGCAGTGGAAATTGTTAAAGGAAACTAAGGAGGGCTGGCATTGGCTGTATATTTATTTGCAGATACACAAGTTTTGGTGCAGGGGATAACCGGCAAGCAGGGTTCTTTTCATACCAGGCAGATGGTGAGCTACGGGACAAAAATTGTGGCAGGCGTCTCTCCCGGTAAAGGCGGTCAGAATTTTGAGGGTATCCCGGTTTATCATACTGTGGCCGCCGCAGTCACCGAGCAACGCATTGACGCTTCTATTTTATTTATTCCGGCACCTTTTGCCAAAGATGCTGCCTTTGAGGCTATTGATGCCGGCATAAAAATTCTGGTGCTGCTCCCCGAGCATATTCCCATCCATGATGCTATGGCAATTATGGCTTTCGCGAAAAGCCGTGGTACTACGGTGGTAGGTCCAAACACTTTCGGAATAGTTTCCTCAGGAAAATGTAAAATAGGAATTATGCCGAACCGTTTCTTTCTCCCCGGCAACATTGGTGTTGTTTCCCGCAGTGGGACTCTGTGCTATGAAATTGTCGGCAATCTGACCGCCAGCGGTTACGGGACATCTACCGTTGTAGGTTTAGGAGGCGACCGGGTCGTCGGTTTGAATTTTACTGATGTATTGAAAGAGCTGGAGAAAGACCGGCAGACAGAAGCTGTTGTTTTGGTGGGTGAAATCGGTGGCAGCGCCGAGGAAGAGGCGGCCGAATTTATTAAAGCCAATGTAACAAAGCCGGTAATTGCTTACCTGGCAGGGAAGAGCGCTCCGCCCGGCAAAAGGATGGGCCATGCCGGCGCCATTATTGAACGGGGTAAAGGGACTTTTGAGGGAAAAGTTAAAGCGTTCGAAGCTGCGGGCGTGTCCGTGGCCCAACTGCCGTTTCAGGTTCCAGCTTTTTTAGATAAAGCTCTCAAGAAATAGTGCGAGGAGGATTGGCGCTTGTTTGACTATAATGTTGTGAAAACATTAAAAATACAAAAGACAGAGTGGGATAAAATGGTGAGAAGCAGGTCGGACCGTTTCCCCCAGCGGAAAACAGAGTTCAAGACTGACTCAAACTTGCCTGTGGAAGCTCTTTATACGCCAGCGGAAATCAGCGGCCTATCCTTTGATGAGCTGGGTTTTCCCGGGGAATATCCATTTACCCGCGGCGTGCAGCCGACTATGTACCGTGGCCGGCTTTGGACCATGCGCCAGTATGCCGGTTTTGGCACGGCCGAAGAAACAAATGAGCGATTTAAGTATTTGCTTGAGCAGGGACAGACAGGTCTTTCTGTGGCGTTTGACCTGCCGACACAGATTGGTTACGATTCCGACCATCCTTTAGCCAGGGGTGAAGTGGGTAAAGTGGGAGTGGTAATTGACTCTTTAATGGATATGGAACTTCTTTTTGCAGGGATACCGCTGGATAAAGTTAGTACATCCATGACTATTAACTCACCTGCTGCAGTCATTCTGGCCATGTATATTGCCTTGGCAGAAAAACAGGGTGTGGCGCCGGAAAAGTTGAATGGTACTATTCAGAATGATATTTTAAAGGAGTATGTGGCCCGCGGCACATACATTTTCCCGCCGCAGCCTTCTATGCGCTTGATTACCGACATTTTCGCTTATTGCGCGGAAAAGATGCCAAATTGGAATACAATATCAATTTCCGGGTATCACATCCGTGAGGCAGGTTCAACTGCGGTACAGGAAATTGCCTTTACATTAGCAGATGGTATTGCCTATGTGGATGCTGCCGTTAAAGTAGGTTTAGATGTGGATGAATTTGCTCCTCGCCTTTCCTTTTTCTTCAATGCTCATCTCAATTTTTTTGAGGAAGTCGCCAAATTTCGGGCGGCGCGCCGTCTCTGGGCCAAAATTATGAAGGAGCGCTTCGGGGCTAAAGACCCCAAATCCTGGATGCTCCGTTTTCATACGCAGACGGCTGGATCTTCACTGACGGCGCAGCAGCCTGATGTGAATATTATGCGCGTAGCTTTTCAGGCTCTCTCCGCCGTGCTTGGCGGCACTCAATCACTGCACACAAATTCCAGGGATGAAGCGCTGGCCTTGCCTAGCCAGTCCTCGGTGCTGCTTGCCTTGCGTACCCAGCAGGTGATCGGCTATGAGATCGGCGTTACGGATACGGTAGACCCTCTGGGTGGCTCTTACTATCTGGAAGCACTCACCGACAGTATTGAGATGGGTGCCGCCGACTATATTGCAAAAATTGACGAGCTGGGCGGTGCCGTGGCGGCTATTGAGAACGGCTTTATGCAGCGGGAAATTCAGCAGAGCGCTTATACTTACCAGCGTCAGATCGAGTCTGCCGAAAGAATAGTGATCGGCGTAAACAAGTTCTTGCTAGATGCGGAAATGCCTAGAGATCTTTTGAAAGTTAATCCTGCCGTGGCCGATAGTCAGGTGGAAAAACTGAAAATCTTACAAAATTCCCGTGACCAGCGCCAGGTGGCTGATGCTTTGCGGAGCCTGCGCACAGTGGCGCAAACCAGCCAGAATATCATGCCCGCTTTGATTGGTGCGGTGAAAGCATATGCTACTCTCGGAGAAATTTGCGATATTCTTCGCGAAGTTTTCGGCGAATATCGGCAACAGGTTTTGCTTTAAGCACTTCAAGGAGGCGAAAACAAGTGAGCGAAAAAAGAATCAGGGTTTTGGTCGCAAAAGCTGGCTTAGACGGCCACGACCGGGGTGCTAAAGTAATAGCCCAAGCTCTGCGTGATGCCGGCATGGAAGTAATTTATACCGGCTTGCGTCAAACACCGGAACAGATTGTGGAAGCGGCGATTCAGGAAGACGTGCAGGTAGTGGGCCTTAGTAGTTTAAGCGGCGCTCATATGCAGCTTTTTCCACCTGTTGTGCAGCTTCTGCGGGAACAAGGCGCCGTCGATGTATTGGTTATTGGCGGCGGGGTAATTCCCATGGAAGACATTCCCTATTTGAAAGAGGCGGGGCTGTCCGAAATTTTTACCCCTGGCACATCCACAGAAGATATTGCTAAGTATATTAAGGACAGAGTATAATTTCGGAAGGAGGAAGGGAGCAGATGATCACGAAAATTGATCATATTGGCATTGCAGTCAGAAGTATTGAGGAAGCAGGCAAGTTTTACGAAGCTCTGCTTGGCCTTAAAATCGAAAAAACGGAAGTAGTGGCAGAACAAAAAGTAAAGGTTGCTTTTTTGCCTGTAGGAGACTGTAAAGTGGAGTTGTTAGAATCGACAGAGCCAGATGGCCCGGTAGCCAAGTATATTGCCAACAAAGGCGAGGGCGTCCAGCACATTGCTTTCCGTGTGGAAAATATCGAGGCAGCTTTGGCTGCTTTAAAAGAGGCAGGAGTACGCCTCATTGATGAGCTGCCTCGCCGCGGGGCCGGCGGCGCCAAAATTGCCTTTCTCCATCCCAAAGAGACATTTGGTACTCTGCTTGAATTGTGCGAACGTGAAGAATAGGAGGTGTGCTTATGGAAGAAAAAATAAATCTTCTCCATGAACGCAGAAGACTTGTTGAAGCAGGTGGCGGGGCAAAAAGAATTGCCGAGCAACATAGCAAAGGAAAGCAGACGGCAAGAGAGCGGCTGCGGGAATTTATTGATGCCGGCAGCTTTATAGAGCTTGATGTGTTCGTGCAGTCAGGTTTGGATAACGCCGAAGATGTAGGCAGAAATAACCCCGGCGAAGGTGTCGTGACAGGTTATGGCACTGTAGACGGGCGGCCTGTTTATATTTATGCACAGGATTTTACAGTGGCGGGCGGATCGCTTGGCGAAATGCACGCGGCAAAAATCTGTAAGGTGATGGACTTGGCCATGAAAACAGGTGCCCCCTGTATCGGTTTAAACGATTCAGGCGGAGCGCGTATCCAGGAAGGCGTCAAAGCTTTGAACGGATTTGGCGAAATCTTTTATCGTAACACGCTGGCAAGTGGTGTTATCCCTCAGATTTCCGTGATTATGGGGCCTTGCGCAGGCGGTGCTGTTTATTCTCCCGCTATTACCGATTTTATCTTTATGGTGGAAAACACCAGCCAGATGTTCATCACCGGACCTCAGGTTATTAAAGCTGTCACAGGCGAAGAAGTAAGTTCTGAGGCGCTGGGCGGTGCGCAAACACATAACGAAATCAGCGGAGTAGCTCATTTTATGGCTGTTGATGAGTCGGAATGTTTTGCTAAAATACGTGAGCTGCTTTCTTACTTGCCCTCTAACAATCTGGAAGATGCGCCTGTGTTTGCGGCCGAAGAACCTCTTGCCGATGTCTTGGGGTTGGGGATGATAATCCCTGATAACCCTAATAAACCTTACGATGTACGGGAAATTATCACACGTGTTGTCGACGGAAGCAGATTTTTTGAGGTTCACCAGTTATTTGCCAAGAATGCGGTCGTTGGTTTTGGCCGTCTGGGCGGCAGGGCGGTGGGAATTGTTGCTAACCAGGCTGCCGTAATGGCAGGTGTGCTAGACATCAACGCCTCCGACAAAATAGCCCGTTTCGTCCGCTTCTGCGACTGTTTTAACATTCCTTTGCTCACTTTTGTGGATGTTCCGGGATATCTTCCCGGCGTCAACCAGGAATATGGCGGAATTATTCGGCATGGTGCCAAAGTGCTGTATGCTTACTCGGAAGCAACGGTGCCCAAGATTTCAGTGATTCTGCGCAAGGCATACGGCGGTTCCTATATCGCTATGAGTGCCCATTGCCTTCGTGCCGACTGGGTCATCGCCTGGCCTTCTGCGGAAATTGCTGTAATGGGACCTGAGGGGGCGGCCAATATTGTTTATCGCAGGGAAATAGAAGCTGCAGAAAACCCTAAGACTGAGCGCTTAGAGCGTGTTCAGGAATACCGCGACCTATATTCCAATCCTTATATCGCAGCCGCCCGCGGTTGGGTAGATGATATAATCGACCCGCGCGAGACTAGAATCCGCTTGCTTAAAGGCTTGGAAATGTTGGCTACTAAACAGGAAGATCGTCCTCGTAAAAAGCATGGTAATATTCCTCTTTAGGGAGACACCCTCACCCTAGCACTCTCCCAGAGGGAGAGGGGATTGGTATGCTCACATAAAATGGGGGCACCATCAGAGGGATAAAAGCATGCCCTCACCCTAACCCTCTCCCAGAGGGAGAGGGGATTGGTATGCTTATTTTTCGTGTTTTTTAGCAGTTGTACTTGACATTTGGAGATGTGAATGTTAATGTTTAACTCAAAGTAATTTGGAAAATACTCCAAGGTGATGATGGGGAGAGTAAGAATACCGGAAGGTTAGCGAACCGGGGGAGGTGAAAGCCCGGCACGGAAGGTATTTCTGAAGCGCACCTCTGAACTGCGTGCCAAACGGTGAAAACCAAGTAGGACACGTCGGGTTAGCCCGTTAGCGCATGCCGTGTTAAACACGGGGTAAGTGGGCCTGCTGGCCAATAAAGGTGGTACCGCGAGATGCCTCTCGTCCTTTGGGGATTGGGAGTTTTTTTGTTTGTTCAACAACTCCCCTCTCCCCCTGGGAGAAGGCTATGGTGAGCGCAAGGCCAAGACAAAACACGATTCCCCTCTCCCTCTGGGAGAGGTCAAGGGTGAGGGTAAGGCCAGGACCGAAAGACAACTCCCCTCTCCCTCTGGGAGAGGGCTAGGGTGAGGGCAAGGCCAGAACCTAACTAATAAGGAGGGTGTTAGCAAATGTTTAATGTGGCAATTATCGGGGCAACCGGTTACACAGGCCGTGAAGTAGCCGGCATTTTAGCCAGACATCCTTACGCACGGCCGCATTATCTGACATCTGAAAGTTTTGCCGGGCAACGCCTGGATCAAGTGTATCCTCAGTTTCGCTCTCTCTTGGAATTGCCTTTGGAGAAGCCGGAGATGAAGAAAGTGGCAGAGTGTGATTTTATCTTCAGTGCTCTGCCTCACGGCCATGCTATGGAAACGGTGCCGGAGTTGCTGGCTACCGGTAAAAAGGTGGTCGATTTGAGCGGAGACTTTCGCTTAAAAGATCTTTCTCTCTATCCAAAGTGGTACGGTTATGAGCACCGCCATCCGAAATTGCTGGCGCGAAGCATTTACGGCCTGCCGGAAGTAAACCGTGCTGTGACCCGGCAAGCTGATTTGGTGGCAAATCCGGGCTGTTATCCAACCAGCATTTTATTGGCATTGAAGCCGCTTTTGCTGGAAGGAGTAGTGGAAACGACTGACATTATCGTGGATGCCAAGTCAGGTGTCTCGGGAGCAGGCCGCTCCCCTCAGTTGCCGTTTCATTTTCCTGAGTGCACAGAGAACTTTAAAGCATATAAAGTCGCCGCTCATCAGCATACGCCGGAGATTGAGCAGGAATTGTCCGCACTTGCCGGCAGGCAATTAAAGATTACTTTTACGCCGCATTTGGTGCCGATGATTCGCGGGATTTTTTCTACCTGTTATTTGCGGGTAAAGGAAGGTTGTACTGAAGACACGTTGTGGGAAGTATATAACAAGCATTACGCTGGGGAGCAGTTTGTTCGCTTGCTGCAAGCTCCGCGAGTTCCCGAAACGAAATTTGTCAGCGGCAGTAACTTCTGTGATCTTTCATTTCGCTTAGACAAACGCACCAATCGCTTAATTGTGCTCTCCGCTATTGATAACTTAATTAAAGGAGCTGCGGGACAGGCGGTTCAAAATATGAATATCATGCTTGGCCTGCCGGAGGAGTGCGGCCTGAAATAAGGAGGTAAATGTGATGAAGTTCCATAAAGTTGATGGTGGTATCACTGCGGCACAAGGGTTTAAGGCGGCAGGCATCCATTGCGGGATAAAAAAGAATAAAAAAGATTTAGCGCTGATCTATTCGGAGCTGCCTGCCCATGCTGCCGGCGTTTATACGAAAAACCGTTTCGCGGCGGCGCCTGTTATCGTCAGTCGGGAGCATCTTGCCTCCGGAGGGGCGCGGGCGATAATCATCAACAGCGGTAATGCCAATGCCTGTACCGGTCAGCAAGGTTTGGATGATGCCCGCCGGATGGCCGAGATAACCGCCCGAATCTTGGGCTTGTCTGCCGCCGAGGTGGTGGTGGCGTCAACAGGTGTTATTGGGGAATATTTACCGATGGAGACAGTGTCAGCCGGCATAGAGCAGATTGTCGGCGGCTTGAGCAAACAAGGCGGTGCAGACGCTGCAGAGGCAATTATGACTACAGATTTAGCGGAGAAAGTCACGGCATATTCCCTGGAGATAGGCGGCATGAAAGTCACGGTGGGCGGTATTGCCAAAGGTTCAGGTATGATTCATCCCAATATGGCTACCATGTTAGGATTTATCACAACAGACTGTGCCATCGCCCCCGCGCTGCTGCAAAAAGCGTTACAATACACGGTAGATCGCTCATATAACTTGATTACAGTAGATGGCGATACCAGCACTAATGACATGGTGGTGATTCTGGCAAACGGCATGGCTGAGAATCCGTTAATCACAAGTGAAAACGATGATTATCACCGTTTTCTGGCTGTGCTGCAGCGGGTAAACACGGAGCTGTCCCAAAAAATTGTCCGGGATGGTGAAGGTGCCACAAAGTTTCTTGAGGTAACTATCAACCACGCGGCATCGTTTGTTGACGCTAAAAAGTTGGCTATGGGGATTTTAAATTCAAGTTTGGTAAAGACAGCATTTTTTGGCGAGGACGCGAACTGGGGACGGATAGTTTCCGCCATGGGGCAATCTGACGTAGATTTTCGCCCGGAACTGGTTAATATTTGGCTTGGCGATTTGCAGGTAACAAAAGACGGGCAGGGCTTGCGTTTTGACGAGAACCACGCCAAAGAAATTTTGCAGCAGAAGGATATTAAAATTACGGTCGATTTAGGTATGGGAGGCGAGACTGTCACTGCCTGGGGAACCGATTTGAGTTACGATTACGTCACAATTAATGCCAGCTACCGCTCGTAGGTTTTAATTGTCAAAGGAGGAATACACGGTGACAAAAAAGGAAATCAGCAAGTTGATTGGCAAGGCGGAAATCTTGATTGAAGCTTTGCCCTACTTGCGCACGTTTGCGGATAAAACCTTCGTAATTAAGTATGGCGGACAGGCGATGGTCTCTGATGAACTGAAAAAGTCGGTGATGATGGATGTTATTTTGCTGAAATTTATTGGCATTAACCCTATTCTCGTTCACGGCGGGGGCGCGGAAGTAACGCAATTAATGAATCGTTTAGGTAAAGAAGCCGTATTTGCCAATGGGCTGCGTGTTACTGACGCTGAGACTATGGAAGTGGTGGAAATGGTGCTGATGGGTAAGGTAAACAAAGGAATTGTGACCCTAATTAACCAGTTCGGAGGTAAAGCGGTTGGCCTTTCCGGTAAGGATTCCAATCTGATTGTGGCAAAGCGCCGTGCATCAGAACGGGTTAACGGCAGTCCGAAACCGGTGGATCTTGGGTATGTGGGAGACATCATTAAAGTTAATCCCGCCGTAATCCACACGCTGAGCAAAGAAGGTTATATCCCGGTGATTTCTTCTGTCGGCGTAGGTTTGGAAGGGGAAAGTCTCAATATTAACGCAGACCATGTAGCCGGAGAATTGGCTGCTGCTCTTAGCGCGGAGAAGTTGATTCTGCTTACCGATGTCGAGGGGATTTTTGCAGACCAGTCTGATCCGTCCTCCCTTATCTCCTCTTTGCCAAAAGCAAAGGCGCTGGAAATGATCGAGCAAGGGAAAATTAGCAAAGGGATGATTCCGAAGGTAGAAGCATGTCTTACCGCGTTGGAAAACGAAGTCAGTCGGACGCATATTGTTGACGGTCGTATTTCTCACTCATTGCTCTTGGAGATTTTTACTGACCACGGTATCGGCACCATGGTTACTGTTTAAGGGGGGAGAGAAGATGGATTTGAAAGCCCGGGAGAGTGCCTATATTATCAACACATATAACCGCCAGTCTGAGAACACACTTTTTCTCAAGCGGGGGGAAGGCGCATATGTCTGGGATGACTTGAACAAGCGTTACTTGGATTTTGTCAGCGGTTTGGCTGTTAACAGTCTGGGGCATTGCCATCCGGCGGTGGTGAAAGCACTCTCGTGGCAGGCGGCCCAACTAATGCATTGTTCCAATCTCTATTACTCGGAACCGCAAATCCGTTTGGCGGAACAGCTTGTGGCCCACTCCTGCGCCGATAAAGTCTTTTTTTGTAACAGCGGGGCGGAAGCTAATGAGGCTGCCATAAAATTAGCGCGTAAATACGGAAAAGCCAAGCGGGGGAGCGGTGCGCATGAGATTATTACCGCAAACCATTCTTTTCACGGACGTACTTTAGCTGCGGTCACGGCTACCGCCCAACCCAAATACCACCAGGGGTTTGAACCGCTGGTTGCCGGTTTTCGTTACGGCGAGTTTAATAATCTGGATTCGTTCGCTGCGTTAGTAAATGAAAACACTTGTGCCATCCTGGTGGAGCCGGTTCAGGGCGAAGGAGGCGTTTATCCTGCCAACAGCGAATTTTTAAGGGGTTTGCGCAAGCTATGCGATGAAGCCAATCTATTGCTGATGTTTGATGAAGTTCAATGCGGCATGGGACGAACCGGCAAACTTTTTGCCTACGAACATTATGGTGTGCTGCCGGATGTTTATACTTTGGCAAAATCGCTGGGCGGAGGTTTGCCTATTGGCTTAATGGGTGCTAAAGGTGAGGCGGCAGATACTCTGCAGCCGGGTGACCACGCTTCCACTTTCGGCGGCAATCCGGTTGTTTGTGGGGCGGCGACCGCTGTGCTCCAAGTTTTACTGGAAGAAGGATTCTTGGCAAGGGTGGCGAAACTGGGCAATTATTTCATGGCTAAATTGCATGAACTTGATTGCCGGTGCATTGTGGATGTGCGCGGGCTTGGCTTAATTATTGGCTTGGAAATCAAAGGAGACGGAGCTAAAGTGGCAAAGCTTTGTCAGGAGCAAGGACTGCTCGTCAACTGCATTGGCGGGAAGACGCTGCGTTTTCTCCCTCCGCTGATTATTGAGGAAGAACATATTGATCAGGCAGTTTCTATCTTGCAAAAGGCGCTCGCTATGATTGAAGAATAGCGAAAAGAATTGCTCAAGGGGGAGTGAGACGATGGTCAGAAATTTGCGCGGCCGTGATTTCCTTACGGTTCATGATTTTAGTAAAGAAGAGCTGAGCGAGATTTTGCTTTTTGCGCTGCAATTGAAGCAGGAAAAAAAAGCCGGGCTTGAACATCAGCTGTTACGCGGGAAAACTTTAGGCATGATTTTTCAGAAAGCATCTACCCGTACCCGCGTATCTTTTGAAGTCGGCATGTACCAGTTGGGTGGTTGCGCACTTTTTTTAAGCGCAGCAGATCTGCAAATAGGCCGCGGCGAACCTGTGAAAGACACGGCTCGCGTATTGTCCCGCTACCTGGATGGGATTATGATTCGCACCTTTGACCATAGTGAAGTGGAGGAATTGGCCACCTTCGCTGATATTCCCGTTATTAATGGCTTGACAGACTTGCTGCACCCCTGCCAGGCGATGGCGGATTTGATGACTATTTTGGAGCAGAAGGGTAAACTGGCAGGTTTAAAGCTGGCTTATCTGGGCGACGGCAATAATGTTGCTCACTCACTCCTGTTAGCCTGCAGTAAAATGGGCTTGAATATTGCGGTGGCTTCCCCCAAGGGATATGAAGTGAAAGCTGAAATCGTGGCCAAAGCTAAAGAGAGCGCTGCCGTGAGCGGGACTGGCATCACGCTCACTACCGATCCGCGGGAAGCGGCGGCAGGCGCAGACATTCTTTATACAGATGTCTGGGCGAGCATGGGTCAGGAAACGGAACATCAGCTTAGGCTTAAAGCGTTTCAGCAATATCAGCTAAACAAGGAAATGTTGAAAATGGCCGCAGACGATGCGATTGTGCTGCACTGTCTGCCGGCTCACCGTGGCGAGGAGATTACCGATGAGGTGATTGAAGGGCCGCAGTCCTTAGTTTTTGACCAGGCTGAAAATCGGCTCCATGTCCAGAAAGCGATTATGGCTAAGTTGATTTAGTTTTTATAGCACAGGAAATTATAGCAAAACACGAAGCGGCTTTTTTAGGTATTGCATCCTCACCCAGCTGCTTTGCTCGCACGTTTTCGCAGCTGCGAACTGCAATTCTTGCTAACATGCCAAAACCTCTGGGCAGATTGCAAGTGAACCGTTGGCATGTTTTAACGCTGCGAATCGCGGTTCGCTGATCGCTGCTTTCTCTGGGTTAGTACACAAATCCCCTCTCCCTCTGGGAGAGGGTTAGGGTGAGGGCAGGTTAAGGGATTGAATGAGGCATAGTACAGGAAATTATTCAAAACGTGTAACATCTTTTTTAAAGAAACGGAGGGAAAAATGTGAAGAAAATTGTTTTAGCGTATTCCGGCGGCCTCGATACATCGGTTGCGATTACTTGGCTGAAGGAGAAGTATAATTGTGAAGTTGTCGCTATGGCTGCAGACGTGGGTCAAGGGGAGGAGCTTGAGCCTTTGCATGATAAGGCTTTAAAGTCAGGGGCGAGTAAACTTTATATTGAAGATACGCGGGAAGAATTTGTGCGTGATTTTTGTTTTCCATTGCTTAAAGCGGGCGCATTGTATGAAGAAAAATATTTTCTTGGCACAGCGATAGCTCGCCCGGCTATTGCAAAACGGCTGGTAGAGGTGGCGGAAAAAGAAGGGGCAGACGCTGTTGCTCATGGCGCAACAGGCAAAGGTAACGACCAGGTTCGTTTTGAACTGACGGTGAAGGCACTAGCCCCCCATTTAAAGATCGTGGCACCTTGGCGCGAATGGGATATCCGCTCCCGGGATGATGCTTTTGACTACGCAGAAAAACATGACATTCCTTTGCCTGTAACAAAAGCAAAGCCATACAGCATGGATCGTAATATTTGGCATCTGAGCTTTGAAGGCGGAATTTTGGAAGACCCGGACAGTGAACCGGAAAAAGATATGTTTGTCTTGACAGTGGCGCCCGAAGATGCGCCGGATGCGCCGGAATACGTAGAAATCGGCTTTGCTCTGGGGATTCCGATCAGCGTAAACGGGAAAACGACAGGTCCGGTGGAACTGTTGATGGAATTAAACACTATTGCCGGCCGTCATGGCGTGGGACGAGTGGATATGGTGGAAAATCGCCTCGTAGGGATGAAGGCGCGCGGTGTCTATGAGACGCCGGGCGGCACTCTCCTTTACGCGGCTCACAAAGAATTGGAGTGCCTTACGCTCGATCGGGAAACGATGCATTTTAAAGAAATTGTCGCTGTAAAATATGCTGAGCTTGTCTATTACGGTCAGTGGTATACACCGCTCCGGGAAGCACTGGATGCGTTTGTTAACAGTACGCAGCGCAACGTTACCGGTTCGGTGCGCTTGAAATTGTATAAAGGCAATATTGTCGTGGCGGGACGGAAATCAGCCTATTCCCTCTACCGCGAAGATTTGGCCACCTTTGGTGAAGATGTCATCTATGACCAGCGTGACGCCACAGGCTTTATCAACCTGTTTGGCTTGCCGCTGAAAGTACAGGGTTTGCTGGCTAAAGACGTAAAACGGAGGTAAAGACGTGAAGCTTTGGGGTGGACGTTTTGCTAAAGAAACCGACGCGCTGGTGGAGGCGTTTAACGCTTCCATCACGTTTGACAAACGCCTGTATGCTGAAGATATTTCCGGCAGCATGGCTCACTGTCGAATGCTTGCCGCCTGCGGGATTATTACAGCAGATGACGCGGAAAAAATATTGGCGGGCTTGTCGGAAATCAGAGAAGAAATCGAGCGGGGAGAAATGGAGTTTTTATCATCGCTTGAAGATATTCACATGCATGTAGAAAGCCGCCTGCTTGAAAAAATCGGTCCGCTGGGCGGCAAGCTGCATACCGCTCGTTCCCGCAATGACCAAGTTGCCTTGGATATGCATATGTATGTGAAAAGAGAAATCGAGGCGACGACTGGTTTGATAGCCGGTTTACAGACCGTCTTAATTGCCTTGGCGGAGAAAAACTTGGATGTGGTGATGCCTGGCTATACTCATTTACAGCGCGCCCAGCCGGTTTTGTTTGCGCATCATCTGTTGGCCTACTTTTGGATGCTGCAGCGCGATCGTGAACGCTTTCTGGACGGGTATAAGCGGGCTGACTGGATGCCGCTCGGTGCCGGTGCGCTGGCTGGAACCACTTTTCCCATTAACCGGGAGATGGTGGCGCAAGATTTGGGTTTCGCCCGCTTGTATGAAAACAGCATGGACGCCGTAAGCGACCGTGATTTTGTGTTGGAATATCTAAGCAATGCTGCCATCTTAATGACGCATCTCAGCCGATTGAGCGAGGATCTGATTCTTTGGAACTCCCAGGAGTTTGGCTTCATCACCTTGGATGACGCCTTTACTACCGGCTCCAGCATTATGCCGCAGAAAAAAAATCCGGATGTGGCGGAGTTGGTGCGCGGCAAAACGGGGCGGGTTTTTGGGCACTTGATGGGGATGCTTACAGTGCTGAAAGGTTTGCCGCTTGCTTACAATAAAGATATGCAGGAAGATAAAGAAGGTTTTTTCGACACGGTAGATACTGTGAAAATCTGCCTTACGCTTTACGCTGCTATGCTGCGTACTGTTGTGCCTAATAAAGAGCGGATGTATGCGGCGGTGGCGGGTGACTTTGCCAGTGCTACTGATTTAGCCGATTATTTGGTAAAAAAAGGGCTACCGTTCCGGGAGGCGCATGCCGTGGTTGGGCGTCTGGTTGGGAAATGCGTGATTGAGGGTCGCCGGCTGATGGACTTGACGGAAGAAGAATTAAGGACGGCATCTCCTCTCTTTAGTGTTGAAGCCTTAAAGCTGTTGCCGCCGGAGGCGTGCGTGACGGCAAGGCAGCCTCGGGGCGGCACAGCTCGGGATGCGGTGGAAGTCCAGCTCCGTCAGGCAAAAGCGCTAATAGCTGAAAATAGTTAAAGAGGAGGTTGCTAAATTGGAGAAACCGCCGCACAATGACGAAAGATTGGATAACGAAGCTTTGTTAGATGGGCTTAATCAGCGCCTTATTAAGCTTGTTCAAGAGTTTGAAAAGTTTAACATTGCTGAATATATGCTGCTCTTAAATAACCCGCGCCGTTTTTTTTGGATTAATTTTTTGGGTGGCGTGGCGCGCGGTTTGGGTGTGGCTTTAGGGGCTACAGTTGTCGCCGCCATTTTGATTTCAATTTTACAAAGGATGGTGGTGTTAAATTTGCCGATTATCGGCGACTATATTGCTGAAATTGTGAGAATAGTTCAAGACCACATGCGCTAGTTTGTTGCAGAATATCTTTATGCTGCGCGCCGGCTAAGGAGACAATGAGTTCTCAGCAGGTATACAAAAAATATTCAGAATATTTGCAAAAATATATGCAATTATCAATTTTTATGTTATAATGGCACTCAATATCTTGTTTTAATCTTTTAGTTAGGAGGGATGAAAGTTGCTGCAGGAAGACCATCCTCTGGTTAAAAGTGCAGGCGCCGTCTCGTTGCCTGCCGCAGAACTGAATGAATTTGTTGCGGCTCTGATGCAAAAATACCCGGTCGTTGCGCCAATTCCCAAGGGTCGTGAATATGTTTTTGCGCAACTGGAGGACGCTGCTCAGTTGGCAAAAGATTATCAACCTACTATTTTGCCGGCTAAGAAAGTGCTTCAACAACCATTGGAAACAATTTTTTCCTTTGTCAGGCAGGAGGCTTTTGCTGAAGACGGAAAGTGCACCAGCCTGGGAGAGGAAAAAATCTGCTTTGTGGATAATGGTGCGGCGGTGCAAAAGAGGATCCTTTTTGGCGTGCGTCCCTGCGATGTCAATTCATTCAATGTTCTTGACGAAGTGTTCTGCAAAGATCTGCCTGACCCTTTCTATTGCCGAAGCAGGCATGAAACTCTCATCGTCGCCCAGAACTGTGTTAAGCCGTGCCGCAGCGGCTTTTGTTACTATCAGCAGACGGGGCCGGGGCTGCAGCGTGGCTATGACCTGCTGCTAACGGAATTAAATGATGTCTATTTGCTTGAGGTTGGCAGCGAAGCCGGCAGAGAACTTTTGGCGCTTCATCCGTTTGGCGCCGCATCCTCCGAGATGTCACTCGCGAAAGATGAACTTTTAGCGGCTGCAAGCCGCAGGCTGCCAAAACACATTCTCACACGGAACCTGGCTGAGTTGCTGGAGGAGAATGTTGACCATCCCGTCTGGGATGATTTACAACGGCGCTGCCTTGGCTGCGGCACCTGTACGATGGTTTGCCCAACCTGCTTTTGCTATAACGTTTATGACAAATTGGATCTTGGTTTAGAGAGCGGGGTGCGGCAAAGGGAATGGGATTCCTGTAAGCTGATGGAGTTTTCCCAGGTAGCTCTTGGTCACAACTTCCGTAAAGGCAGGCAGGCCCGTGCTCAGTGGCGTATTTATCACAAACTACTCTATCAGCAGCGTCAATTCGGCAAGACGGGTTGTGTCGGCTGTGGGCGTTGCATCTATTCCTGCATGGTTGATATCGACCTGACCGACGTGGCCGGCACTCTGGGAGGTGAGTGAATTGAACAATCTGTTAATTCCCGATTCGGCTATTGTGAGAGATGTCTTTCATGAGAACGACGACACCTCCACCTTTAGCTTACAGTTTACTGACGCACAAAAACGGCTGGAGTATTCTTTTCAGCCGGGACAATTTAATATGCTCAGTATCTTCGGTGTGGGCGAAGCCCCAATTTCCATCAGTTCGAGCAACGGCAGCAGGGAAAATTTTACTCACACCGTAAGGCACGTTGGCAGCCTGACGCGGATGTTTGCAAAACTGAAGGCTGGTGACCTGCTTGGCGTCCGCGGACCCTATGGCAACGGTTGGCCGCTTAAACAAGCTCATGGCAAAAACCTACTGATTGTAGCCGGCGGCATCGGTTTAGCTCCGCTCCGCCCCGCCATTTACAATATTCTGGAGCAACCTGCCTTATTTGGCAAGGTGGAATTGCTCTACGGCAGCAAAAATCCGGGTGAAATGCTTTTCCGTCACGAATATAGACAGTGGGCTGAGCAAATTTCAATGCTGCTTACTGTCGATGACGCCTCCGGTTTTGACTGGAATCACAATGCAGGACTGGTAACCGCTCTATTTGATAAAATGCAGAGCGTGCCGGAGAATACAGTGGTGCTGAGTTGCGGTCCGGAGATAATGATGAAACATGTAGTCAAAGGATTATTAGCAAGAGGTTTCCACAGTGGGCAGCTATACGTTTCCTTGGAGAGGAAAATGTTTTGCGGTGTTAAGAAATGCGGCCGCTGCCAGGTCGGGAGCAAATTTGTCTGCCATGACGGTCCTGTCTTTTCCTATGACGTTTTGGAAAACGAGCCGGCCGAAATTATTGGCGTACTGGGGAGGGAGTAAAATGAGTGGCCTGCCAAAAGTAGCAATCTTTAAGTTCGCCTCGTGTTCCGGTTGTCAGCTTGAATTTTTGAATCTGGAACCGGTGCTGCTTGATTTGCTGGGAATGGTGGACATAGCCCATTTTGTCATGGCTCGCAGCGCCGTTTCGCCCGGTCCCTATGACATCGGCTTCGTGGAAGGCTCCATCGTTAACGCTGAGGATGTGGGTCGTTTGAAAGAGGCTAGGGCTGAAAGTAAATTGTTGGTAGCAATCGGTGCCTGTGCTACCCACGGCGGACTGCAAGCTATCAGCAACTGGCTGCCCATGAGGGAAGTGGAAAACAGCGTTTATCCTAACCCTGTCCAGACTCATCCGCTTAAATCGTTTCCTGTCAGTGAGTATGTTAAGGTAGATGCTGCGCTGAGCGGCTGCCCCATCAACAAATATGAATTGGTGGAGTTTATCAAGAGCGCTCTGCTTGGTGTGACGCCAAGGATTCGTCCGCACAGTGTCTGTGTTGAATGTAAGTTGGCTGAAAATGTTTGTCTGCTTGTCAGTGAAGGCAAGCCGTGTCTCGGTCCTGTGATAAGGGCAGGCTGTTCCGCCTTGTGCCCGAGCCGGGCAACCCCTTGTACCGGTTGTCATGGCCCGTCCAGTGATTGTAATGTTGAGTCGCTAAGAAACACGTTTGTCGGATTGGGACTGCATCAAAGCGACATTACCCGTCATTTTCGCAAGTATGCTGCTCTTGACGCGGAATTTCAGAAAGGGGGGAGGACATAATGGAAAGCGGCAGAATAAAAGTAGACTATTTGAGCAGGCTAGAAGGCGAAGCGGCACTAGACGTAACCATTCAAAACGGAGAAATAACTGATTTGCAGCTGAATGTCTTCGAGCCGCCCCGTTTTTTTCAGAGTTTCCTAGTGGGACGAAAATACTACGAATTGCCGGAAATCACGGCACGCATTTGCGGAATTTGCCCGGTTTCCTATCAGATGACGGCATTGTCCGCCATTGAACGTGCTTTTGGTGTGCAGGTCAGTGAGCAAACGCGTAGCTTGCGTAAACTATATGCCCTCAGTCAGTTTATTCAAAGCCACGCTTTGCACATTTATATGCTTGCCGCACCTGATTTTCTGGGCTATGAAAGTGTTATCAGCATGGCTTCGGCTTACCCGGAAGAAGTTAAAAGAGCTCTGCGTCTTAAAAGGCTTGGCAACGACCTGACTGCTCTGATAGGTGGTCGGGAAGTCCATCCGGTCACACCGCAGATCGGTGGCTTTTCTGACCTGCCGTCAGGAAAAAGTCTGCAAGCAGTCGCCAAAAGGTTGACTGTGGCAATGGAGGAAGCCATGGATACCGCCCGCTTAGTCGGACAGCTCTCCGTTCCGAATATAGAGTGGGATTTGACTTACGTGGCGCTCTCACAGCAGCAAGAGTACGCCGTAAACGGTGGCCGACTCGTTTCTAATCAAGGACTGGACATCGACCCTGCCGATTATCGTGATTACTTGCATGAGCGACATATCAGCCATGCTAATGCTCTTCACTCCACAATGGGCAACGGCTCATCTTTTCTTGTTGGCCCGCTTGCCAGAGTAAACCTGAATTTTGCGCAACTTTCGCCGCGTGCCAAAGAGGCAGCCGTGTTAACAGGAGTTGCTTTCCCGTCTAACAATCCTTTTCATAGTGTGGCGGCACGGGCGGTGGAACTTGTCCACAGCATAGAGGAGTCATTGCAGATTATTGATAAATTGGCAGAGCCAAGGCGCGAAAACGGAGGTTATATAGTACGGGCCGGCTGCGGCGCGGCCGTTACCGAGGCGCCGCGGGGAATATTATCCCACAGTTATTGCTTTAATGAGCAAGGGGTGGTGTTGGAGGCCGATATTGTCGCACCTACCTCTCGCAATGTGCACAATATTGAAGAAGGACTGCGCCTCTTTATTGCAAAACACCTTGACCTGCCGGAAGAAGAGCTGCGGCAAAAGTGTGAGATGTTCATCCGTAATTATGACCCCTGTTTCTCATGTTCCGTTCATTTTCTTAAATTGAGAGTGCACGGTTAATGTCAGGCAAAACTGTGGTCATCGGCTGCGGCAGTTCGTTAAGGGGTGATGATGCCGTCGGACTGCTTGCAGTCGAAATTTTGCAAAAAAAAGCGTTGCCGGCAAATGTTCAGCTGGTGGCCGCCGGTTTGCCTGGCTTAGGCTTGCTGGATTTACTGGCAGGATACGAGACGGCTTTGTTGGTAGATGCAGTTCTGACCGGCGGCCCGTCCGGAGAGGTTTTTGAGCTTTGTTTGTCTGAGCTAGAGGGAAGCGCAACTCGTTTTGCATCCGTCCATGATTTAGCGTTGCCTGAGGTTTTAGCATTAGGCTACTTGTTAAAGAAAGAAGAAATGCCGCAAAAACTGATTATTATTGGTATATCTGTGGAGCAGGGGTCGCTTGCTGCCGGCCAGCCCCTCTCTGCACGGGGCCGTGCCGGGGCGGAGTTGGCCGCCAGCTTGGTTGCAAAAAAGCTGGCAGTTTAAGGGTTTATTATTGAGTGAGGTGCTTGCGATGCATGAGTTGTCCCTGGTAAGCGCTTTAGTGGAGGAGGTTTCCCGCGATGCGCAAGAGCGCGGGGTCAGCAGGATCACCTCCGTTAGTTTGGCTGTCGGGAAAAGAGCGCATGCCTTGCCGCACGCGCTGCTTTTCTGTTTTGATTTAATTAAACGGGACACCATTTTAGCCGCTGCGCAATTAATTATTGAGGTTATCCCACCGCTCTTTCACTGTGAGAGCTGCGGACTGAGCGAAACTCATGATGCGTTATGGCTCGACTGTACCTGCTGCGGCTTGCCTGCAGTGCCTACAGGCGGTACGGAGCTGGAAATCAGAGGATATGAGGGGGACTGCCCGCGTGGAGGAAAAGAGAATTAAAGTGGCATTGGCCCGCGATCTTTTGCAGAAAAACAAAACTTTCGCCAGTGATTTGCGCAGCCGTTTTGCACGGCAAGGTTTGACCGTGATAAATCTGCTTGGCAGTCCGGGTGCAGGGAAAACTGCCTTGCTCGAAGCCAGCCTGCCACTGCTTTGCCGGCATTACCGTGTCGGGGTGATTGAGGGGGATCTGTATACATCGCGGGATGCGGAAAGATTGGCAAGGAGCGGTGCTGCCGTAATCCAAATCAATACGGAAGGCGCCTGTCATTTGGATGCGCAACTGGTGGGCGGTGTGCTGGAAGAATTGCCGGAACTCGATCTGCTCATAATTGAGAATGTCGGCAACTTGGTTTGTCCCGTCGGCTTTGATTTAGGTGAGGACGCCAGAGCCGTAGTTTTGAGTATCAGCGAAGGAGACGATAAGCCGGAAAAGTATCCGCAAACTTTTCGGACTGCCGATGTCGTTATTCTTAGCAAGCTCGATTTGTTGCCTTATGTCAGCTATGACCTGCCGGCAGTGACGGCCACTCTGGCGCAGCTTAATCCGGTTGCCTCACTTATACAACTCTCCGCCACAAAAGAAAGCGGTTTGACTCCCTGGCTTCTGTGGGTGAAAAGCGTGGTGGCTAAAAAAAGAGGTGGTGCTGAGGGATGTCATCGGGTGTGCAAGTAAAGAAAACGGATGCCAGCCGCTTGCGAATAAAGGTTAGCGGTACTGTTCAAGGGGTAGGTTTCCGGCCTTATGTCTACCGGGAGGCACTTAAGTATGGACTGGCTGGTTGGGTGCAAAACAGTCGTGAGGGAGTAAGTTTAGAAATTGAAGGCAAGAAGGCTGATTTGGCGGCTTTTATCAGTGAATTACGTTATTGCTCTCTGCGGCTGGCTCGGATTACCGAAATGAGCATAGAAGAAACGACTGCTATAGGCCAGGAAGATTTTATCATTCTGGGTAGCTCTCACTGCGGCAGCCGAACGGCCGGTGTTTCTCCTGATGTGGGCGTTTGCGCAGCTTGTCAAAGCGAGATTACAGATCACCGCAACAGACGCTATGCCTACCCTTTTAGCAATTGTACCGATTGCGGCCCGCGCTTTACTATAGTTACCGGTGTGCCCTACGATCGGGAGAAAACAACAATGTCCGAGTTTAGCATGTGTGCGCTTTGTCTGGCGGAATATCATAATCCATTGGAGCGGCGCTTCCATGCTCAGCCAAACGCCTGCCCGGATTGTGGTCCGCAGATTACGCTGCAAAAGTCAGGCGGTCAAGAAGTGCCGGGGGATTGGCTGAGCAATTTCCAGGCGGCGATTGCTGAGGGCAAGATTGTGGCAGTCAAGGGGTTGGGAGGTTTTCACTTGGCTTGCGACGCGCAAAATGAGCAGGCGGTAACTCTCTTGCGTGAGCGCAAGGGACGACCCGCCCGGCCCTTTGCCGTGATGTGCAGGGATATAGATGTCATCAGGCGTTATTGTCAGTTGGAAGCTGGGGAAGAAGCGCTGCTCAGCTCGCCTGCCGCCCCGATCGTGGTGCTGCGCCGTCGAGAAAACTGCAGCTTGCCGCAGCAGTTGGCACCGCGCTTGGGGACGCTGGGCGTGATGCTGCCATATACGCCGCTCCATCATCTGTTGTTTGGCAATGGCTGCGATCTGCTGGTAATGACCAGCGGCAATGACAGCGGTCTTCCGCTGGTAAAAGAGAATGAGAGAGCCCTGGTAGAATTGAGTGGACTGGCCGACTATCTGTTGGTTCACAACAGGGAGATAGAACGGCGCTGTGACGATTCGCTGGCAATGGTAGCAGACGGCAAGCCGTTACTGCTGCGCCGCTCACGTGGTTATGTGCCGGACCCTATTTCAGTCCTCGTCCCAGCTAACACCCCGGTGATTTTAGGCGCGGGCGGAGACCTGAAAAACGTTTTTTGTTTGTTGATAGACGGCAAAGCGTACCTAGGCCCTCATATTGGTGACTTGGCTTACCGTGAAACGGCCGCCATCTATCTGGAATCTTTGGTGGATATGCAGCGCCTTTTATCGGTCGAGGCTGTGCTTGCCGCTTGTGACTGCCATCCTGCTTACTATTCTGCGAAGCTTGCTGCCAAGTTGCCGTTTGAGTCGGTTGTGCCGGTGTTTCATCATCATGCTCATCTGGCATCCTGCATGGGAGAAAATAGGCTAAATGAGCCGGTGATTGCCGTGATTTGTGATGGCAGCGGGTATGGCCCGGACAGCACTGTCTGGGGTTGTGAGGTTTTAACCGGCGACTACCGTGACTTCCGGCGTCATTATCATCTGGAGCCGGTTGCTCTGCCTGGGGGAGAGGCGGCAGTTCGCCAGCCTTGGCGCATGGCTGGCTCCTATCTGTTTAGGCATCTGGGGGAAGAAGGCAAAAGGTGGGCGCAAAAGCTTTTGCCTCTGTCAACAAATGAATTGGCAACCGTTTTTACGATGCTGGAGAATAATTTTAATGCTCCGTTAGCTTCAAGCTGCGGTCGCCTTTACGATGCGGTGGCGGCTTTGCTCGGTGTTTGTTTCGAGAACACGTATGAAGGTCAGGCGGCGACCGAACTTACAGAATTGGCAGAAGGAGAGAAAGGCATAATTTATCCGTTTGCCTTGGCAGGCAGTGAGATTTTGACAGGGGAAATGTTTCGCATGATGGTACTCGACTGTCGGAATGGGGTTGCGCCGGCTCAAATTGCCGCAAACTTTCAGCAAACTTTGGTTGAAGCGCTAGCGTCTGCCGTCCTTGCCACCAGAGAGCAGGAAGGCCTTGAAAAAGTGGTTTTGAGCGGCGGTTCGTTTCAAAACAGGTTTTTGCTGTCATCGCTGCGCCGCCGGCTGTCAGCAAGCGGTTTCACAGTCTACAGTCACCGGCAAGTTCCGGCAAATGACGGCGGGCTGGCTCTTGGCCAGGCGCTGGTGGCGGCATGGAGGAGAAGTGAAATATGTGTATAGGGATGCCCTGCAGAGTGATAACAAGAAGCGGTGAGCTAGGTACCGTAGAATACTGCGGCAACAGCCGGGAAATCAATTTTGCCTTAGTTCCTCAAGCCGGTAATGGTGAATGGGTCTTGGTGCACGCAGGCCTTGCCCTGCAGATTATTGGCGAGGATGAAGCAGAGCAACTTTTGGCTTTACTGGAGGAATTTTATGCTGAGCGGGATTGAATTGGCGCAAGCGCAGCAACTGTTGGCATCAATTCAAAAAAAATTGCCCGGACAGCTCGCTATTATGGAAGTATGCGGAACGCACACCACAGCCATCTCTAAATATGGTTTGCGCCCCTTGCTTGAACCGCTGCGCCTGCTCTCAGGGCCGGGTTGTCCTGTCTGTGTCACAGCTGCCGGCGATCTGGACCGGATGATCGCCTTGGCAGGTGCCGGCTGTATCGTGGCCACTTTTGGCGATCTGCTGCGTGTTCCCGGCAGTAAGACTAGTTTGGAACAGGAGCAAGCAGATGGGGCGGATGTCCGTATTGTTTACTCTCCTTTAGACGCTTTAAAGATAGCGGCAAACAATCGGCAGCGCCCTGTCGTTTTTCTTGGCGTGGGCTTTGAGACTACAGCTCCGGCAATGGCCTTGGCGGTGAAACAAGCGAAAGAACGCGGTTTGACTAATTTTTACCTTTATAGTTGCCTGAAAACTGTGGTGCCGGCATTACATGCTTTGCTGGCTGCTCCTCACGGCTTGGATGGATTGTTGTTGCCCGGACATGTCAGCAGTGTAATCGGCCGGCAGGCTCAGGATTTTGTGGCCTCTCTCTACGGCATGCCGGCAGCAGTCGTTGGCTTTGGCGAGAGGGATATTTTGCTTGGCATCGCAGCAGTAGTCAGGATGATAGAGGAAGGGAAGCCAGGTGTAATCAACGCTTATCCGCGCGTGGTGAGGGAAGAAGGAAACCTGCTTGCACAAAAGCTTCTGGCAGAGACGTTCAATATCGCCGCTGCCGAATGGCGCGGGTTCGGTGTTATTCCCGCGAGCGGTTATGTATTGAAACCTGAGTTTGCAGGCCATGACGCAGCCTTGCTTTTTGATTTGCCGCATGGCGCTGTGCCGCAGGAGCAGGAGGCTTGCCGCTGCGGTGATGTGCTGCGCGGCGCTATCATCCCAACGGAATGTGCGCTTTTTGCCGGCCGCTGTCTGCCGCTCACACCTCTTGGTCCCTGCATGGTCTCATCGGAAGGTGCTTGCGCCGCTTATTACCGCTACGACAGAAAAAAAGGAGTTGCTCCGGCATGAAGCGTGTATTGTTGGCGCACGGCGACGGTGGCTTGTATGCCGCAGCACTGATTAAAGACCTCTTTTTGCGGCACTTCAGACACGCCGAACTGGGCAGGCTAAGTGATGCGGCGCTGCTTTCGCCTGTTGACGGCAGGCTGGCTGTCACCACCGATTCTTTTGTGGTCCAGCCGCCATTTTTTCCGGGAGGCGATATAGGGAAGTTATCAGTCTGCGGTACGGTCAATGATTTGCTGGCTGGCGGAGCGCAGCCGCTCTATCTGGCCGTCTCTTTCATTCTGGAGGAAGGGCTGCTGCTTGATGAATTGGAGGCAGTAGTCGTTTCGCTTGCCGATACCGCCCGCTCCTGTGGGGTGGAAGTAGTGGCCGGTGATACCAAGGTGGTGCCTCGCGGTCAGGCAGACAAACTCTACATCACGACTACAGGCATTGGGCGCGCAGACGAGCGCTTGCTTCTAGGAGCGGAACACGTCCGGCCCGGCGATGCGGTGATTTTAAGTGGGACGGCAGGCGACCATGGTATTGCCGTGCTCTCCTGTCGCACGGGAGTTTCTTTCCAGACACAGGTTGTCAGCGACTGTGCGCCCTTAAATGGCTTGATATACGCGATTTCGCCGTATTTTTCCTCTTTGCGCTGGCTGCGCGATCCTACCCGCGGCGGAGTCGGTGCCACGCTTAATGAGCTGGCTGAAAGAGCCGTTTTAGACATCGTGCTGGAGGAAAAATCCTTGCCGGTTCGTCCCGAGGTAAGGGCTGCCGCCGAACTTTTGGGCCTCGACCCGCTATACTTACCAAATGAAGGAAAAATGATTCTGGTGGCGAAACAAGAAGCTGCTGCAGAAGTATGTCTGGCGTTGCGGGAACATCCCCTGGGACGGGAGGCGGAAATCATTGGACACTTGGAGCGCGGCACAGGCAGTGTTTGGCTGCGCACCGTTCTTGGCGGTACGCGTGGCGTAGAAATGCCTGCCGGTTTACCGTTGCCGAGAATCTGCTGAACTTATCAAGACGCCTCGCGCTTTGTAGAAGTCGAAAAGCGGAGGTGTTTTTTTGTTGGGGAGGACACAGTTCCCCTCTCCCTCTGGGAGAGGAGAAAAACCAACAAGTCCCCTCTCCCTCTGGGAGAGGGTTAGGGTGAGGGCGAGTGAGTGAGAGGGATTGAATAAGGCATCTTTTTTTATTGGGAAATTATATCAAAACACGGAGTGTCTTCTTTAGGTGTTGCATCCTTACCCAGTTGCTTCGCTCGCACGTTTCCGCAGCTGCGAACCGCAATTCTTGCTAACATGCCAAAACCTCCGGGCAGATTGCATGTGAACCGTTGGCATGTTTTAACGCTGCGAATCGCGGTTCGCTGATCGCTGCTTTCACTTAACGCTCGCTTCAGCATTCTGTGATAGTCTGCAATTCACTGAAAGAAAGGACGCAGTGAGACTAAAGTTTCGTTACGCCTCCTGAGACAAGAGGGCAGAGAGTGTCTGCGCTACGGCAATCCCTCTGGGTAGGGACACATATCCCCTCTCCTTTTGGCAGAGGAGAAAAACCAACAAGTCCCCTCTCCCTCTGGGAGAGGGTTAGGGTGAGGGCAGAGTGAGGGAGAGGTAACGAATAAGGCATCTTTTTTAATCATTGCGTTTATTTGCGTGCCTAGCAATATCGTGCCTGAGAGGCGGTGTGTAGACTGTGGAAGGATTTATCAATTACATTGCACTGTACGGGCTGGTGCTATTCCTATTTATATCTTATGTTTTGCTTGCTCTGTCCTCAGCAAAAAAGTCCGGTGTCAGCAAGATAAAAAATATTAAAATCTGGGTTGCATTAAAGAAGAGAGCTGCCAAAGAATATATCTTAAACAAAGAAGGTATGGCCTTTGTTTCCATGCTGTTTTCCTTACTGGTCTATTTTTGGATTACTGGTTATGTGGGTTTTTGGCCACCTTGGGTTAGTGTGCCTTTGTTCAATCCGATGCATCATATGGCGTTTCATATTCTGTTTTTAGTACCGGCGAGTTTGGCCTTGGCTACAAAAAAAAGTATAGGACTTTTGATTGCCATACCTTATTTAATTTTGCTCAGCTTTGGCCTCTTCGAGATCATTATGGTTTCCAGAGACGGAGTTGGCGAATCTTTTGTGGCTCAACGCGTATTGGTTTCACTTACTCTTGCGTGGGCTGTGCCGGCAGTTATTGTAGTCCTGCTCTGGAGCGCAAACGAGATGAAAAAGAGAAAAATTTACCTAGCGGCTTTAGTGCTCCAGATGGCTGTGTCAGCAGGCACCGCTTATTACTATACCTTTCATTACGGTGTGTGGCATTTGGCTGAGGAGTCGGTCAGCGTACGGCGTCTCTGGTTAGGCGATGGAGAGCTTGGCTTTCCCCTGGTGGAAGAAGATGCTGCCTATATTGTCGATAGAACGGGAGACCTATACCAAATCGAGCTTTCTGAAGGTCGCAAGAGATTATTGGCGCGGATCCCCAGGCCAACGCCTGAAGAGGCTGGTTTTCCTGGGTTAACTTTGTCTCCAGTAACCAGGGGGACAACAAGTCCATTTTTCCTGGAAGGCGTTATTAAAAGGGTTAATCCTGATGAGCTCGCTTACCAATACAATTATATAGTTACTACGGATGATGCCTATACGATGCACGTAAGGATTAACCAGAACTCAGGCCAAGTTTCCTGGCAATTGAGTGAGAGAGAGCCAATACCTTGGCCTCCGCCTATATATACAGCTACAAGGGCACAAGACAGGATTATAAGCGTAGCCCCGGATCACGTTTTGACAAGCCCTTTTAGCGTCCTTATCGAAGGGGAAGGTATAAAGATAGCAATTGATCCAATGGGTTGGGTTAATTGGGCACAAGCAAAACATGGCTGGATACTGGTAGGGACAGTTCGCGGCGGACTGTTGATTGTGACAACCAATTGTCGTTAGTATTCAGGAGGCTAACCTTTAATTGAGTAGCAGCCTAATCTAAGTAGTCGTTTCGCTTGCCGATACCGCCTGCTCCTGCGGTGTGGAAATAGTGGCCGGTGATATGAAGGTCAAGAAGCGGCTGCAGAAGTATGCTTGGCGTTGCGGGAACATCCCCTGGGACGGGAAGCGGAAATTGTCGGTCGCTTGGAGAGTGGCACAGGCAGTGTTTGGCTGCGCACCGTCCTTGGCGGCACTCGTGGCGTAGAAATGCCTACCGGTTTACCGTTGCCGAGAATCTGCTGAACTTATCAAGACGCCTCGCGCTTTGTAGAAGTCGCGAAAAGCGGAGGTGTTTTTTTGTTGGGGAGGACACAGTTCCCCTCTCCCTCTGGGAGAGGGTTAGGGTGAGGGCAGAGTGAGGGAGAGGGACTGGATGAGGCATCTTTTTTTATTGGGAAACTAGACCACCTCTAGGGGGACAGGTGATTTGTCCCACTCGTCCACGCGACCACCCCGCCCTTACGGGCACCCCTCCAGGGGAGGGGAATTTTTGTACCATACCAAGAAATTATATGGTTTCCAACGTCCAAGCTAATGGATAAAAAAGACGCGTCAGCAGATTGTCTTGCTAAACACCGGGTTCTACAACGCGAATATGGTAGCTATTGCCAAAAATTGCAAGGAGGGATGTCGCGAGTCCGGCGATAGTTGCTGAAACAAATATTGAGGAGAGTGATCTTCTCATGGTGGCAGGAAAAAAACAAAAATTGGCGAATATGGCTAAAAAGCGTGATTTTTGCGATGTTCTCTTGGTTTCGTTTATGCTGTTCTTGCTAAAGTCTTGGTAAAAAGACACGGCGTTGAAATTGGAGTGCCAGGGATGATAAGCTAAAAGCTTTAAAAGAGGGAGTGCTGTTTTGAAACACAGGAAAACCATCGCCTTTCTCTCCATTAAAGTCTTAATTTGGCTATTTTTATTCTACTATTTTAGCGGATTAATTGTTTATCGCAATCCCTATTCAACTTTTGTGCGGAACAGGCAGAGCGGTGTTCCTTTTGAACTGATGACCACCTTTGGTTTTGATCAAATTTCTGGTCTTGAGCAAACCGATCTCCGGCCACAAATTAGTTCTTTTTTTGGACGTTAATGGGATTCCAATCTACTGTATGGAGTGGAACATAAGAACTTATGGATTTATGGTTTGCTAAGTTTTCCAGATCTGCGGAGTAACGGAGGACGGCCGCCTCTCAGCATGCATGCAATTTGGGGTGAGACGGGTGAAGATAAATTAAAAATACTCGAACGCTATGCTGATGAAAATTATTTATCAGGCATGCAATGGAGAGTAGGAGGCTAGCTTTTAATCGAGTAGCCTCCTAATTTAATTTGACAAACGTTTATGGAACTTACGGTATTAGAAAATTGCGTGAGAGTTGTGCAGGTTGTGACGCTGTGATAAAATGTAGTCGATTGCAAAATATTTGCGTTGTTAAGGAGTGCTGTTTTTGATTGCTTTGCTGATTATATTAATTGATCAGCTCACAAAGTTGCTGATTGTGAATACTATGAGCCAAAACGAGTCTATTCCAGTCATCACTAATATTTTCCACATTACCTACGTTCATAATTTCGGCGCTGCTTTTGGTTTGCTGGCGCACCGTACCGGTTTTTTTATTCTGGTTACTGTTGTTTTGGTGCTTTTGCTGCTTGCTTTTCTTCGCTATTTGCCCAAAGAGCAGAAATTGTTGCGTTCAGCACTTGTCTTGCTTTTGGGCGGAGCAACCGGCAATTTGATTGACCGGGTGCGAGTGGGATATGTGATTGACTTTTTTGATTTTCGCGTTTGGCCCGTATTTAATGTGGCTGATATTGCTATTGTCTTTGGTATCGGTCTGCTGATTTTAGATTTAACCCGCAACGCGCGGGAGAAAGGGGCTTAAATGTATCCTGTCTTATTTCGTATCGGCGGTATTAGTATTTATTCCTATGCTGTGCTTTTGACTTTGGCGTTTATTATCGGAACGCTGGGAGTTTCTCGGGGAGGGAAAAGGGCGGGCTTGCCGGCGGAAAAATTGCTGGATATGGCTATGTGGATTTTGATAGCCTCATTAGTCGGGGCTCGCCTATTGTTTATTCTGATAGAGTTGCCGATGTATTTGGCGGATCCGCTCTCAGTTTTTCATGTGCGGAGCGGCGGACTTTCATTCCATGGCGGCTTGATAGGTGGAATTGCCGCCGGGTTATGGTATACGCATCGCCATAAATTGCCCCAGGGAAAAGTGGCCGATTTGGTGGCGCCGTATTTAGCCTTAGGCTATGGTATCGTTCGTATCGGCTGTCTTTTAAACGGTTGTTGCTTCGGAATCCCCGCTAATCTTCCCTGGGCGTTGCCCGGGGCGGCCGCCGACTCAACGCTGCGTCATCCCACACAGCTTTATGCATTTTTTGCAGGTATAATTATTTTTGGTCTGCTTTTATGGCGAAAAAATAAAATCCGTTTCAACGGCCAGTTGTTTTTGGAATTTATTTTACTCTACAGTATTTACCGCTTCTTCATTGAATACTATCGTGAGGTAAGCGCCTACGCCGGCATTCTTACGCTGGGTCAGTCGATATCTCTAATTGGTGCGGTCGGTGCTTATGTCGCAATCCGTATCTGGCCGCTGGGACGGAGAAATGCCGCATGAAGACAAACAGTTTTTCTGTGACTGAATCGTTGTCCGGAGAACGCCTGGATGCTGTGGCAGCAAAGCTGGCGGATAATCTCTCCAGATCACGTGTGCAGAAACTGATTGAGCAAAGTCTTGTCTTGGTGGACGGGGTTCCCCAAAAAGCTAATTATCGCCTGCGGACGGGTCAGTTGGTGGAGATCTCTCTCCCTGATGTAACGCCCACTGTTGTCGCGGCAGAAGAAATTGCCCTGAATATTTTATATGAAGATGAAGATTTGCTTGTAATTGATAAGCCTAAAGGTTTGGTTGTACATCCGGCGGCAGGTCATTTAAGCGGCACACTGGTTAATGCTTTGCTTTATCATTGCGACGACCTGTCAGGCATCAGCGGTGAAGCTCGTCCTGGCATTGTTCATCGCCTGGATAAAGACACCTCAGGAGTATTGCTTGTCGCCAAAAACGACCGTGCTCACCGTAATTTATCTGAACAGTTTAAGGAACATAGTATCACTCGCGAATATGTGGCAATAGTTCAGGGGAATGTGGCTCTAGCCTCCGGCAGTATAGATGCTCCCATAGCCAGACATCCCCGAGAGCGGAAAAAAATGTCGGTGGCACCGGCAAGCAAAGGACGACGGGCGGTTACCCACTTTAGCGTCCTAGAGCAGTTTGATGGTTACACATATCTGGCTTGCAGCTTGGAAACAGGGCGTACCCATCAAATCCGTGTCCATCTGGCCTCCATTGGCCACCCAGTTGTGGGTGATCCGCTCTACGGCTATAAAAGGAAACAAGTTAAACTAGCGGGGCAGGCTTTGCACGCTCGCTTACTCGGTTTTATTCACCCCACTAGCGGAGTACCCTTGGAGTTTTGCAGCGATCCTCCTGCGGAGTTTGTGGAATTACTGGGGGCTTTAAGGGAAAAACGTGGAAAAGAAGGTGATCTGTTGTGAGAATTAAAAAACAGATTATGGACGGGGAAGCAATGCGACGGGCGTTAACTCGTATTGCGCATGAGATTGTGGAGCGAAATAAGGGAACTAAAGGGTTGGTGCTGATTGGGATCTGCACCAGGGGCGTACCTTTAGCGGAGAGAATTGCCCGTAAAATCAGTATTGTTGAAGGCAACATGCCGCCGGTAGGTTTTGTTGATATTACCAGGTACCGTGATGATCTTTCTCTGTCGGTACAACAGCCTTTTGCGCCGGATACTAAGATTAACGTGCCTGTTAATGCCAGTAAGATTATTCTCGTAGATGACGTGCTTTTTACCGGACGCACTATCCGCGCTGCGATGGAAGCTATTATCGACCTTGGTCGGCCGGATAGTATTCAATTGGCTGTATTGGTAGATCGCGGGCACAGAGAACTCCCCATTCGTGCCGACTATGTGGGCAAAAACGTTCCAACAAGTCACCGGGAAAATATTGAGGTTATGCTGGAAGAAGTAGATGGAGAAATTGACCAAGTAGTGATTACCGAGATGGAACACTAGCAGGAGAACGGCGGAAATAATCGGTTCGTTTAAGATAGGGGGTGCCCCTATGCGTGAAAAATGGCCTTTCCCCTGGGCGGGTTCTTACCCAGAAGGCGTCAGTCAGAAGTTAATTTATCCGCAGCAGTCGCTATGGCTTTTTCTTGAAATAGCGGCATCGCGCTGGCCTCAACAGTCAGCCGTGATTTTTTTCGGGAAAAAGATCACTTATCAAAGGCTGGCGGCAGAGGCGCAACGATTTGCCGCTGCCTTAGTTGCTTGCGGGATCGAAAAGGGAGACCGGATTGCGGTGATGCTCCCGAATTGTCCGCAGTTCATTATCAGCTACTATGGAATCCTTCGTGCCGGAGCTGTGGTGGTTCCCATCAACCCGGTGAACGTGGAGAGAGAGCTGATTCAGCAGTTGCGGGATGTGGGCTGCAAAATGATTGTCTGTCTTGATACGAAACATGAGATGATTCAAAAGGTGCGTGAGGAAGCAGGTATCAGGTACTCCATTGTGACTGGTTTGCAGGATTATATGTCGCCTCTTGCGGCTTATAAGCACCGTCTTCTAGGGCAACGCAGGGGAATACCGCTTCATTTGCCTGCCGCTACCGGCTTATTCCGTTTAACGGAATTTATCAGCCAGGCACCAGCCAGAGCACCGCTAATCAGCATTGATCCGTCGGATGATTTGGCTGTGCTACAGTATACCGGCGGAACAAGCGGGACGCCTAAGGCTGCCATGCTGACTCATTACAATTTGGTGGCAAATTCTCTGCAACTTAAGGAGTGGTTTGTGGGTTGCAGGGAAGGGCAAGAGGTTTGTTTGTCAGTGATGCCGTTTTCTCATGTTTACGGAATGAAATGTGGGTTAAATTTGGCTGTCGCTCTGGGCGCAACCTTAGTTGTTCACCCGCGCTTTAAGACAGAGAGGGTGCTGGCAGACATTGAGCGTCATAAAATAACGGTTTTTCCGGGGACGCCGGCAATGTATGTGGCGATAAATTCTCATGCAAGCACGCCTGCTTACGACTTATCTTCACTACGTTATTGCGTAAGCGGAGCGGCCGCTTTATCCCCCGATGTTGTTCGCGTATTCGAAGAAAATGGCGGCGGAGTGTTACTGGAAGGGTACGGCTTGACGGAAGCCTCACCGGTAACCCACTGCACACCGTTGACCGGCATGCGCAAGCCAAGAAGCGTTGGTATTCCTTTGCCCGATACGGAGTGTAAAATTGTTGATCTGAAGACGGGTGAGGAGGAACTGCCGCTTGGGGCGGCGGGTGAATTAGTTATCCGCGGTCCTCAAGTGATGAAAGGTTACTGGCAGCGTCCCGTTGAAACTGCGAAAATACTGAGGGACGGCTGGCTGTTTACCGGTGATATTGCTCGCATGGATGAGTCTGGGTATACTTATCTTGTGGATCGCAAAAAGGATATGATTATTTCCGGCGGCTATAATATTTATCCGCAGCATGTTGAGAGCGTTATCAGGGAGTTGCCGCAGGTGAAAGAAGTGGCTGTGGCAGGCATTCCGGATATTTATCGTGGGGAGACGCTCAAAGCTTATGTTGTATTATTGGAAGATGCAAGCTTGTCAGAAGAACAACTTCTGGAGCATTGCAAATTGCGTCTTGCCTCCTATAAAGTTCCCCGCTTGATTGAATTTCGGCGGGAACTGCCAAAGACAATGGACGGCAAAATATTGCGGCGGGTACTGATTGAGGAAGAGAAAAATCGCCCGCCTGATCTTTAATGACCGTCTGGCAAGTGAACTAGGGAAGGAGAGATTAAAATGGCGCATCACAAGCGCCGTCTCCCGGTTGTTTTGGCTGATGCAGTCTTGCAAAGCCTGCCGGAGGGCACTATCGTTACCGATGCCACTGCTACAATCCGTTTTATTAATAAACGGGCTGCAGAGATTTTTGATTTAAATCCGGCTGAGAGCATAGGACAACTGTTTGAGGCGGCTATCGGCAACCACAGTCTCAACAGGACTATCCAAAAAATAATCACCACCGGTGGGCAGTGTCTTCCTGAGGCAGTGCCCAAAACGCTAAATGTCACAGTTGACGGTAAAGAGAGGTACTATAAAGCAGAAGTTTCACCGCTGGTTGAAGAGGAAGCGTTGGTGGGAACAGTGCTTTTGTTTACAGATGTGACGCACTATGAAAGGGCGGACAGAATAAAAAATCAGTTCGTTGCCACTGTTTCCCATGAATTCCGCAATCCTCTCACATCAATTGTTTTGGCCATAGAGCTATTACTGGCCGGCGGACAGCCTGATTTGCGCGGAGAAAGTTTAGCGCTTGCTCAGGCAATCTCTGACGATGCAGAGCGCCTGACGCGCTTGGTTGGCAATCTGCTCAATTTCTCCAGGATGGAAGCGGGAGAAATTAAAATGGAGTTAGAGAGCGTGTGGGTGGCAGAGATGGTGGAAACGGCTATAATCCCTCTCTCGCTGCAGCTTAAAGCAAAAAATATTAAGTTAAAAATCTTAATCCCCGATGGTTTGCCTGCTGTCTATGTGGATGCCACCAAAGCAACCTGGATTTTGACAAACCTAGTGGGCAACGCAATCCGCTACACGCCCGAAGATGGGGAGATCACCATCTCTGCCTGCCTTAAAGAGAAAAAGGTTTTTGTTTCTGTTTGTGATTCGGGGCCTGGGATCCACCCTCGTTACCATGAAAAAATCTTTGAAAAGTACACTCAAGTAAAGGGAAATGGAAGCTCCGGCGGAGCAGGTTTGGGTTTGGCGATTGCTAAGGAAATCGTGGAAGCACACGGCGGGAAAATCTGGGTGAAAAGTGATCTTAACAAAGGCGCGTGTTTTAGGTTTACGCTGCCGATAAATGAGCAGGGGGAATTGCCGTATGAAGAATAAAATTTTGTTAGTTGAGGATGAAAAAAATATTGTCTTAGGCGTGACCATATGTTTGCGCAGCGCGGGGCTGGACGTAGCAGTAGCTGAAGACGGAGCAGATGCATTAAGAAAATTGGAGACTGACAAGCCCGACCTTGTACTGCTGGACTTAGTTATGCCAAAACTAAATGGGCTTGACGCGCTGCAAGCGATGAAGGCAAACGAGACAACACGTGACATTCCGGTAATTGTGCTTAGCGCCAGAGCACAGGAAGAAGATATTCAGAGGGCCATGGAGCTAGGTGCAGCCGATTACATGGCTAAACCATTTCGACCCGAGGAACTGCTGGCCGTTATCAGGCAGGTGCTCGCAGAGGGCGTTTAGGCGCTTGTCCTAATAGGCATAAAGCTTCCATTCCGGGAAAAGATAGTAGGGCAGTATAAATATGGGAGTGCTTATTCTTGGAATGGACATTGTTCTACAGAACAGCAATGTTGTACTTGGCTGTTTTGCTTTCCATCCGGATTATGGGGAAGCGGGAAGTCGGGCAGCTCTCTGCTTTTGACTTAGTGGTGGCGATAATGATTGCCGAACTGGGAGCCGTAGCCATTGAGCAGGTTGACATGCCGATGTATTTGGGGCTTGTGCCCATCGCTACCTTAGTGGTTTTAGAAATTTTTCTCTCGTTTTTAAGCATGAAAAGTCATACGATCCGTGGAATCGTCGATGGTTCACCGAGTATTGTCATTGCTAACGGGAAAATTATTGAAAAGGAACTGCGTAAGCTGCGCTACAATATATCTGATCTGTTGGGACAATTACGGGAAAAAGATGTGGTTAATATTGCCGATATTCAGTATGCTGTTTTAGAAACATCAGGAGAGCTTAGCGTTTTGCTTAAAGCAGCTAAACGTCCTGTGACTCCTAAGGACCTTGGGCTGCCTGTAAAATACGAGGGCATGCCGACGCCCTTGATTTTTGACGGACACATTCACTTTAAAAACTTGCATCGCCTCCAGCTTGACGAGCAATGGTTGCTTGTTGAGCTGCGCAAGCAAGGCTTGGACAGAGTAAAAGATGTACTTTTTGCCAGCCTAGATACAGACGGCGTTCTGTTTGTCAATGAGAAAGAGCGTGCAACAAAAAAGCCTGCCGCCAAATAGCCCGCCGGCAGGTTTTATTATTTTTGGG